>ONDV01000001.1 GCA_900316665.1 uncultured Lachnospiraceae bacterium | reverse complement strand
AAAACACAACTTGTGAGCCACCACTGTGACATCTCTTGGCAAAAAGCGAATGAATCCTTGCGACGAAAATTTTCATTATTGATGTGGGAAGTTTTAGTAACATGAAATGAAAACGTAACCAAAAAACAGCTGCCTGTATTGATTCAGTCGTGAAAGCCCGGGAAAACATTTGCTTTTTATTGGTTTAGTGGAATGCTTTATATCTTCAATGTTACGAAATGCTGATAATTCAACCGTAAAATGTGCACAAAAACCCGGCATGAAATATGTAAGAGTTTAACAAAGTTAACAAGAGGGTATTGAAAACGTTCCCTAAAGGTGATAGATTACAGCCATGGGGAAACGAAAAGGAAGTTCTTCCTCGATCGTTTCTTATGTGTGTGAGAGTAACTGGTTGATACATGAATGGAGGAAGTATGAAGAAACAAGTTATCTCAATGATGATGGCTGCTACAATGGTTGCCGGACTTGCTGCAGGATGCGGAAGCAAGAGCAGCAGCAACGGCGGTTCAACCACAAAGAGCTCATCAAAAGGAAAGGTCTATCTCCTGAACTTCAAGCCCGAGACAGACAAGAACTGGCAGTCACTTGCCAAGACTTATACCAAGAAGACCGGAGTAAAGGTGCAGGTACTGACAGCAGCTGACGGACAGTATTCATCAACACTTCAGTCTGAGATGGCTAAGTCAAATGCTCCTACAATCTTCACTGTTGGTAATGGTGATGCTGCAAAGACATGGAATGACTACACACTTGACCTGAAGGACAGCGAGCTTTACAAGCACCTTACAGATAAGTCTCTTGTAATCAACTATGACAACAAGGTTGCAGCTGTGGCCAATTGCTACGAGTGCTACGGAATCATCTACAACAAGGGAATTCTGAAGACATATTGCTCACTGAAGGATGCAAAGATCAAGTCAGCTGACGACATCAAGGATTTCGATACTCTGAAGGCAGTAGCTGATGACATCCAGAAGAGAAAAGATGAGATCAACAAGGCTGGCGGCTACGACTTAAAGGGAGCTTTCACAAGCGCAGGTCTTGATGACGGTTCTTCTTGGAGATTCTCCGGTCACCTTGCTAACCTTCCGCTCTATTATGAATTCAAGGATGACGGCGCTGACCTGATTTCCGGAGAAGCAACGATCAAGGGCACATATCTTGATAACTACAAGAAAGTCTGGGATCTCTACACAACAGATTCCGGCGCTGACAAGAAGACACTTGCATCCGGTTCCTACAACGCAGAGGAAGAGTTCGGTATGCAGCAGGCTGCTTTCTATCAGAACGGTGACTGGGAATATTCAGGACTTACAGATGCCAAGAACGGTTATACTGTAAAGGCTGAGGATCTTGGAATGATGCCTATCTACTTCGGTGTGGATGACAAGAACGAGGGACTTTGCTCCGGTACTGAGAACTACTGGGCAGTCAACAAGAAGGCTTCAAGCGACGACCAGAAGGCTTCTCTTGAATTCCTTAACTGGGTAATCACATCTGATGAGGGACGTGATGCAGTGACCAACAAGATGGGCCTTACAGCTCCGTTCGATACCTTCACAGGCAAGTATGAGACAAAGAATCCGTTCTTCAAGGATGCTAACGCTCTTATGAAGGCCGGCAAGACATCTGTTCAGTGGTCCTTCAACGCTACACCTAACGTAGATGACTGGAGAAAGGATGTTGTATCCGCTCTTACAGCTTACTCTGACGGCTCCGGCGACTGGGACGGCGTCAAGAAGGCATTTGTTGATGGATGGGCTAACCAGTGGAAGCTTGCTCACGCTAATAACTGACAGGGAAAAATAACAACTTAATCAATACCTGTTAGTATGGAGGCATGGATCTTACTCCATGCCTCCTTTAATAATCATTATCCTTTTTATCAACTGCTCTTTTCCGGTGTCACAGCCGGAAAGGAGAATCTCTTAAGGATTGCTCAGGCATTCCGAGAGGCGCTGCTGGAATTTTTATTTTATCAAGGAAGGTCAATTATGGAGAAAGCAAATAAAAAATATTTTCCGCTTTTCATGATTCCGACTTTTGTCGCCTTCGCGATCGGGTTTTTGATACCATTTTTATACGGTATCTTTCTCTCGTTCTGCAAATTTACGACAGTTGTCGATTTCAAGTGGATTGGTCTGCAGAATTATACCAAGATCCTGTATGTAAACGGAAAGCTTGATACTACGTTTATTCACAGCCTCTGGTACACGACACTGTTTACGATCGTGACAATGCTTATCATCAATTTTGTAGCGTTCGCAATAGCACTTCTGCTTACAAAAGGAATTCGCGGAACCAATCTCTTCCGTACCTCATTCTTCCTGCCCAACCTGATCGGCGGAATTGTTCTTTCATATGTATGGTTGATGATCTTCAATGCAATTCTTGCAAATTATCACAAGACTCTGGTAAGCACCCAGTGGTCAGCCTTCTGGGGCATGGTCATCGTGGTCTGCTGGCAGCAGATAGGTTATATGATGATTATCTACATCGCAGGTCTTCAGAATATACCTAATGATATCATAGAAGCTGCCAAGATCGACGGCGCCAACAGGCGTCAGATGCTGACGCAGATCACAATTCCCATGATGATGCCGACAATCACGGTCTGCACCTTCCTTACACTGACCAACGGCTTCAAGCTATTCGATCAGAACCTTGCTTTGACGGGCGGTAACCCCGGCAAGATGTCAGAACTCCTTGCTCTCAATATTTATGATACATTCTATGGTACCAGCGGCTGGCAGGGCGTAGGACAGGCAAAGGCGGTTATATTCTTTATTCTGGTTGCAATTATTTCCATACTTCAGAATAAGCTTACATCCAGAAAGGAGGTCGAGCAGTAATGGCAAAACAGGCAAAGGTCAAAGGACTAAAGGTAAAGCATACCGTCGGTCAGAATATCCTGACAGTCATCATGACTATCGTATCCATTCTCTGGATTTCTCCCGTACTCCTTGTATTGATGAATTCCTTCAAATTAAAGGCGTTCATATTCAGAGACCCCTTCTCGATCAGTGCTTTTCCTCTGAAGGAAGGCTTTTCCAGATGGGCAAGCGGTATCAAGATCGCTTTTGCAGGCGGACTCAACTATACAAACGGTTTAGAGACAACAGGCTTCTTTAAATGCTTCGGCGTGTCATTGTTTATCACTGTATTCTCAGTTTTTCTGATTATACTTTTCTGCTCGATGACTGCATATTACATCACAAGAGTGCATACGAAGTTTACGAGATTCTTCTATCTTCTCTGCCTCTTTTCAATGATCGTGCCTTTCCAGATGGTAATGTTTACACTTTCAAAATTTGCAAACATCCTTCATCTGTCAAACCCGGTAGGTATTGGAGTAGTTTATCTGGGATTCGGCGCAGGTCTTGCAATCTTTATGTACACAGGTTATGTGCGTTCGATGCCTATTGATATTGAGGAAGCTGCAATGATTGATGGTTGCACACCCATACAGACCTTCTTCCTCGTAGTCTTCCCTGTCATGAAGCCTATGACTGTGACAATCGGAATTCTTGAGACCATGTGGATATGGAACGACTACCTGCTTCCTTCGCTGGTACTCGATATCAATAAATACAAGACCATTCCCATCGCCGTACAGTTCTTGAAGCAGTCGCACGGAATGATCGACTGGGGCGCAATGATGGCTACTCTTGTACTTGCAATTCTTCCTATCATTATCTTCTATCTGGCAGCCCAGAAGTACATCATTCAGGGTGTTATGGCCGGAGCTGTCAAGGGTTGATATTAGATAAGGGGAGAAAATGCGAAGAGGAGGAATACTTCTCCCGATCTTCAGTCTGCCCGGAAATTACGGAATAGGCTGTTTCAGCTCTGAAGCCAGACACTTCATTGATTTTCTGAAACGTGCGGGTCAGACATACTGGCAGATACTGCCGCTGGGACCGACAGGGTATGGAGACTCTCCATACCAGTCGTTCTCGACTTTTGCCGGCAATCCGTATTTCATAGATCTGGAAAGACTGATAGAGAAGGGATATCTGAAAAAAGAAGAAGCTGATGAAGCGGAGATGTCCGATGGAAGCGACATTAGCTACGCGCTTATTTATAAAAACAGAATAAAATTACTGCGGACGGCTTTTGACAGGGCGTATGAAAAAGAATACGAAGATCTTTTTGAGTTCGCAAAGGATAACAGCATATGGCTTGATGATTACGCCATGTTTATGGCGATAAAAAATCATTTTGATGATGTGTCTTTTACTCTCTGGCCCGATGATATAAGGATGAGGGAAAAGGATGCCATGGACAGCTACAGAGAGATGCTGAGCGATGACATAGTCTTCTATATATGGCTTCAATATGAATTCTATCATGAATGGAATGAACTGAAGGAATATGCGAACGAAAATGGAATTCGCATAATAGGCGATCTTCCGATTTATGTGTCGCCTGATGGAGCGGATGTGTGGTCTCATCCCGAACTTTTCCAGCTGGATGAAAACAGAAGGCCGACTCGCGTTGCGGGATGTCCACCGGATGGATTTTCGCCTGACGGGCAGCTCTGGGGCAACCCTCTTTATAACTGGGAATACCATGAAGAGACCGGTTTTGAATGGTGGAAGAAGAGAATAGCTGCTGCTTCGAATCTTTTTGATGTAATAAGAATTGATCATTTCCGTGGTCTGGATGAGTATTATTCGATTCCGGCTGACGCAGATACAGCGGTCTCGGGTGAATGGTTCGAAGGACCGGGAATGAAGCTTATAAGAAGCATATCACCTGTCCTTGAAGAAAAGGGCAGCGGAATTATCTGCGAGGATCTTGGATTTATTACAGATACCGTGAAGCAACTGGTGGCTGACAGCGGGTATCCGAACATGAAGGTTCTTGAATTCGCATTTGATTCAAGAGATACCGGAAATTCTTCCGATTATATGCCGTACGGTTATCCGAAAAACTGTGTGGCTTATACGGGAACTCATGACAATGAGACCCTGTATGGCTGGCTTGAAGGACTTGATGATGAGACTATTAAGCGCGTGAGAATTTTTGCTGACGCGAAAGAATCCGATCTTGCTGCCCTGACACAGAGGCTTGTGAGGATAACGGTTGCATCGCCTGCTGATACTGCAATAATTCCAATGCAGGATTATCTGGGTCTTGATAATTCAGCCAGAATAAACAGACCGTCTACTCTGGGAGGCAACTGGATCTGGAGAGTCAGTTCAGCTGATCTGACAGATGAACTTGCCGATTCGATCCGTGAGATGACGGTATCCTACGGGAGACTCAATCAAAAAAATATTGACATTATCTAATTCTGATGCCGCTAACCCCGGCAGAGGCGCCGAAAGGTGCCTCTTTTGTTTTTTAAAATAATAATATACAATGATTAGTGTCAAAAGGTACTTTTGACACGCAAATCAGCTATATCAATGATGGAGTAATACCGGATGAAACTTGATCTTAATGGCAGATTTTTTGAAATAGCATCAAAAATTGCCGATTTAATAGAACTCAATCTTCTTTTCATTCTGACAAGCCTTCCCATTTTCACGATCGGTGCTTCCACATGCGCCACGATGACGGTCCTTATTCGTGATGTGAGAGGAGACAAGAGACCAATAGCAAAGTCTTATTTTAAAGCATTCGGAGAAAACTTCGGTAAAACGACGGTGATGTGGATAATTGATCTGGTCTTCTTATCAGCTATCCTTTTTGACTATATGCTTGCCGGAGGATTTGGAGGAATAGTCAGGATCGCCTTAAGGTCTGCCGCAGCTGCCGGTCTTATCGTAGTCGGTTCTCTTGTGATATATGAGATGAGCTGGACAGGACTTATAGAAAATTCCATTGGAGAGATAATGAGAAACAGTCTTATTCTTACTTTTTCACGTGCTCCTTATTCTCTTCTTATGACTGCTCTCTGGATCTCACCGCCTCTTATGATGTATTTCGCACCTGAGTTTCTTAAGTTCACTGTTCCTGTCTATATTTTTATCTGGCCGGTTCTCATGGCTCTTGCAGATGCTTATCTTATGGAACGGGTGCTGAGACCTTATCTCGGAGAGCCGGAATGATATGAGACTAAAAATTTTACACTTATGTCATTACGAAGAAATAGATGAAAAATCCGGTAACTGATACATTCAGGAGGCAAACGGAGGTAAATCATGGATAGAGAACGTCTTTTGAGACAGCTTGATTTTATTCTGGAAATCGATAAGGAAAAGAGAATTACCAGGCAGACCAGCATTACAGGTCACATCAGGAAGGAAAACGACGCGGAGCATGCCTGGCACATGGCTCTTATGAGTTTTATTTTGAAAGAATATTCAAATGAAGATATTGATATTACAAGAGTCATTGTCATGTGTCTTGTTCATGATATAGTTGAGATCGATGCGGGCGACACTTATGCCTATGACGAAGAGGGAAAAAAGACACAGGCAGAAAGGGAGGAGAAAGCCAAGAAGAGAATTTTCGGGCTTTTGCCCGATGATCAGGCGGAACTTTTTATGGGACTGTTTGAGGAATTCGAAACTGATGTGACTCCGGAGGCTCATTTTGCTCACGCAATGGATAATTTCCAGCCGCTTCTTCTTAATAATTCAAATGGAGGCGCCGACTGGAGGGAACATGATGTGACTTATGAAAAGGTGATGGGCAGGCAGAGCAGAACTGCTGAGGGATCACGAGATCTCTTTTCAGTTACAAAAGAAATCATGGATGAAAACTTGAAAAAGGGAAGCCTGAAAAAGTGATTTATTTACCTGTGTCTTTCAGCTTTATTATGGTATTTTTAAAAAGATATGGTACAATTCCATGGGTGTTGATTTTAGTTGGTAAGGAAGGCGTACTATGACCGCTATGGATGATTACAAGAGAAAGACAAAGATAATATGCACGCTGGGGCCGGCATCTGATTCAATAGAAAAGATGAAGGAGCTGATCAAGGCAGGTATGAATGTGGCGAGATTTAATTTCTCACACGGAGAGCATGACGAACAGGAAGGCAGGCTTAGAAGACTTTGTGAGGCAAGAGAAGAACTCGGTGTACCGGTCGCGGCCATGCTTGATACAAAAGGACCTGAAATCAGGCTGAAACAGTTTGAAAAAGGCAGCATAGATCTGGTAGAAGGACAGAAATTTACTCTTACATCAAGGGATCTGACAGGCAATCAGGATATAGTCAGTGTCTCTTATAAAGATCTGCCAGGAGATGTGGAAAAGGGCACTCATATTCTCATTGATGACGGACTGATAGAGCTCCTTGTAGACGATGTGGATGAAACTGACATTAGATGCACGGTTGTAAACGGAGGTCATGTCAGCGACAAGAAGGGCGTCAATGTGCCAAATGTCAACCTTTCCATGCCTTATATCTCCAAAAAGGATGAAGGCGACCTGATATTCGGAGTTGAGCATGATTTCGATTTCGTAGCGGCGTCATTTACGAGAACAGCCGATGATGTCAGAGCCATAAGGAAGGTTCTGTCCGACCACGGCGGAGCTGATATTCAGATAATAGCAAAGATCGAGAATAATCAGGGCATTGAGAATATTGATTCTATAATAGATGCTGCAGATGGCATTATGGTGGCGCGAGGTGACATGGGTGTTGAGATTCCTATGGAGGATGTGCCTGTCCTGCAGAAGATGATAATAAAGAAAGCTTATGCGGCAGGGAAATATGTAATTACTGCAACCCAGATGCTTGATTCTATGATTTCGCATCCAAGACCCACAAGAGCCGAAGCGACTGATGTCGCAAATGCTATATATGACGGTACTTCCGCAATTATGCTTTCCGGAGAGACAGCAGCCGGCGCTTATCCGGTGGAGGCTGTGAAGACAATGGATAAGATAGCGAGACGAACCGAGCAGGATATCAATTATGGCAACAGGCTGAGACAGAGAGCTCCGCTTGATAATCCAAACGTTACAGATGCTATTTCACACAGCGCCTGCACTATGGCTTATGATCTCCACAGCAAGGCGATCGTAACCGTAACCATGTCCGGCCGCACAGCTCATATGATAGCAAAATACCGTCCGGTCAGCCCTATTATCGCATGCTGTCCCAAGGAGAAGGTCCTGCGTCAGATGGCTCTCTGCTGGGGAGTTACTCCCATAAGCATTGATGAGGTAGATGATGCCGACGTCCTTTTCGACAGGGCTATAGAGCGCGCGAAGGAAGAAAAGCTTCTCAATGCAGGCGATCAGGTGATCGTGACTGCCGGAGTGCCTCTTGGCATGAGCGGTACTACAAACCTTATAAAGGCAATAAGGGTATGAGATTTGTAATACAGGTCTGCAGCAGGGCTTCGGTAGAAGTAAACGGCAGTGTCACCGGCAGCATTGGCAGGGGTTATATGGTTCTTATCGGTATAGCTGATAGCGATACCGAAGAGGTTGCAGACAAAATGATCGATAAGATGCTGAGACTACGGATCAATCCCGATGAAAACGGCAAGACCAACCTGTCTCTTTCGGATGTCGGGGGAGAGCTTCTTTTAGTGTCCCAGTTCACGCTTTACGCTGACTGCCATCATGGTAACAGACCCAGCTTTGTAAAGGCTGGGGCGGCGGAACATGCTGAAGAGCTTTATAATTACATAGTCAGGCGTTGCAGCGAGATCGGACCTAAAACCGAAACAGGGATATTCGGCGCTGATATGAAGGTAAGCCTTGTAAATGAAGGTCCCTTCACTATAATCCTAGATTCAGACGAGATAGTAAGGAGTAAGAAATGATGCCAAAGGATCCGGTGATTCTTTTAAGCTATGTAAATACGAAGCTCAGAGACCAGTACAGTTCTCTGGAGGATCTGTGCGCGTCTGAAGGTGCTGATCCCGGGGAGATCATTAATAAATTGAAGGAGGTGGGTTACACATATAAAAGGGAAGAAAATAAATTCATATAATATGATTACAGTGTCAAGAGTCTGCCACTACGCGTAATCATAAATGGGAGTCAAAAGTCTGCCATCATGCGTAATCATAAATAAGTGGCAAAAGGTACTTTTAACGCTTCAATTGTATGAACCGGTAACTGTAAACAATAGGTAAAAGGTAGTAAAAATGGAAAAAAAGAAAGAGTACAGGCCATATGTGCCTGCTGAAAAAATCGTGCCCGAGATGACAGTATTCTCAATTATAATGGGCGCGCTTCTTGCGGTGGTGTTTGGTGCCGCAAACGCTTATCTGGGACTCAGAGTCGGCATGACTGTGTCAGCATCGATACCGGCTGCGGTTATTTCTATGGGAATAATCAGGATCATTTTGAAACATGATTCGATCCTTGAAAATAATATGGTACAGACTATAGGTTCTGCCGGAGAATCCCTGGCTGCCGGCGCAATCTTTACATTGCCGGCTATGTTTCTCTGGGCAAAAGACGGAGTTATGAGTAAGCCCGGTCTCATTGAGATCATGATCATAGCTGCGATCGGAGGCCTCCTTGGAGTCTTCTTCATGGTTCCTTTAAGAAATGCCCTGATCGTAAAGGAAGATGCCACTCTTCCTTATCCTGAGGGCAAGGCATGCGCGGAAGTTCTCCTCGCAGGAGAAGAGGGCGGAGAATCGGCAAAGACAGTATTTGCAGGTCTGGGAATAGCTGCCGGATTCAAATTTATCATTGACGGTCTGAAGGCTGTGCCGAGTGAGATCAATACTCCGTCGCATGGAATTGCCGGGTATAAGGGTCAGTTCGGTTCTCAGATCTATCCGGCTGTCTTTTCGGTAGGATATATCTGCGGTCCCAGGATTTCTTCATATATGTTTGCCGGCGGAATAGTGTCATGGCTTGTGTTCATTCCGCTTATAGTTCTCTTTGGCGGCAAGACCGTGATGTATCCGGGCACTGCAACGATAGGAAAGATGTTTGCCGAAGGTGGTGCCAGCGCAATCTGGGGCACATACATAAGATATATAGGCGCCGGAGCTCTTGCTGCCGGCGGAGTGATCTCCCTTGTCAAGTCTCTTCCGATGATCGTAAAGACATTCAGGGATTCTATGAAGGATCTGGCAGGAGGACAGGGCGGGAGCACTCTTCGGACTGACAGAAACCTGAGCATGAAGACTGTTATTATTGCAATCGTTGTTCTTATTGTTCTGACAGCAGCTGTTCCTCAGATACCAGTCGGCATAGGCGGCGCGGTCTTGATCGCTGTATTCGGTTTCTTCTTTGCAGCTGTCTCATCGAGAATGGTAGGAATAGTTGGTTCGTCAAATAACCCTGTTTCGGGAATGGCGATCGCGACCGTACTTTTCTCTACGATAATTTTGAAAGTAACAGGTACTGTCGGAGCAGCCGGAATGAAGGCTGCCATCGCCATCGGCACGGTGATCTGCATTGTTGCAGCCATAGCAGGCGATACTTCACAGGATCTGAAGACCGGCTACATAGTAGGCGCAACCCCGAAGAAACAGCAGATCGGTGAGATCATCGGTGTGATCGTATCTGCTATCGCCATCGGCGGAGTATTATATCTCCTGGATGCCGCATGGGGATTCGGCTCAAAGGAACTCGGCGCGCCGCAGGCAATGCTGATGAAGATGATAATCGAGGGCGTAATGGGAGGAAAACTTCCCTGGGGTCTCGTTATTACAGGCGTAGTGTTGGCAGTCGTAGTGGAAATACTGGGTATTCCGGTCCTGCCTTTTGCTATCGGAGTTTATCTCCCGGTTCAGCTGAACGCCTGCATTATGTGCGGAGGAATCGTCCGTCTGATTTATGACAGAAAGAAGTACGCTACGGAAGACGAAAAGAAAAAGACAATTAACCGCGGTATACTTTATTGCTCGGGAATGATCGCCGGAGAAGGTCTGGTGGGGATCCTTATGGCAGTTCTTGCCGTAGCGGGCGTAAGCTCTGTCATTGATCTTTCAGGTGAAATGAATCTCAGCCCGGCAGCAGGTACTGTAGGATCATTTATAGTTTTCGCCGCTATGATAGCCCTCGTGATTGCAGCGATCAACGGAAAGAAGAAAAAAGAAGCCTGAAATTTAAAACAAGGGGAGGCAGCCGGAAATTTCGGCTGCCTTTTTATTCTATGAATGCTGCCGGGATAGGAGTTATTTGAATGAAGAAAAAGAAGCATCTTTCCAGAAAAGAGGCGGTAGAGCTTTATAATTCATATGTCCCTGAAGTGACGGAAAGAATTTCCGATACCCTTCGTGACGACGATGGGAATTTGATCCTTATCATAGAGAACACAGGACTTATGAATAGGATCATGCAGAAGATAGCAAAGAAACCTGAGACATCGAAGATCCATCTGGATGAAAAAGGCACTTTTGTATTTGAAAGATGCGACGGAAAACGTAATATTGAGTCAATAGCCGCTGATTTCAGGGATAGCTACAAGGAAGATGATGAGACACTTTATAATCATCTGATAAAATATTTTGAGATACTAGAATCGTATGATTTCATCAGATTTATGAAGCCGATGGAAGACAAAGGAAAGGATGATCAGAATGAATAAAAAGGTAAATGACTGGATCGACGCTCACATGGACGATCTTATTTGTGATATCAAAGACCTGTGCAGCATAGCTTCGGTAAATGATAAGCCGGAGGGTGATATGCCTTTTGGCGAGAAACCTTGCCGGGCACTTAACCGGGCTATGGCTCTGGCTGAAAAGTACGGCTTCGAGACGAAAAATTATGATAATTATGTCGCGACGGCTGATTTTGACTCAAGCCTTCCTCATACGCTTGATGTACTCGGTCATACCGATGTGGTGCCTGCCGGAGAGGGATGGACAGTTACAGATCCTTTCAATGTGATCGAAAAGGATGGAAAACTGTTTGGCCGCGGAACATCTGATGACAAGGGGCCCCTTCTTTGCGCTCTCTATGCCATGAGGGCTATAAAAGAGACCGGGACTCCTCTTTCAAAGGGTGTGAGGCTTATCATGGGATCTGACGAAGAGACCGGGTCAAGCGATATAAAGCATTATTATGCGACAGAAGAAGAAGCTCCTTATACTTTTTCCCCGGATGCGGAATTTCCGATAATAAATATTGAAAAAGGACAGTTCAGAGGAATACTGTCAAAGGATTATCAGAAAGAGACAGAGCTGCCGAGACTGCTGTCACTTGATGCAGGAGTGGCCTTCAATGCCGTTCCTCAGAAAGCGAGACTTAAGTTTGAAGGACTGAATGACGACGAGATAAGGAAAGCCGCGGACGAGATTGAAGCTGAGTGTGGCGTTTCCATTGAAATCGAAAAAGACGGAGAGGTAGTTATAACCGGACAGTCTGCTCATGCTTCCACACCGGAGACAGGAAAAAATGCCGGACTTGCTGCCGTTCTTCTTATTAATAAACTGCCGCTTCATGATAGCACAGTAAAAAGACTATTACTTTCGCTTTCACTTCTGTTCCCTTATGGAGTCACCGACGGTTCCGGTCTTGGAATAGCAATGTGCGATGAAGAATCGCATGATCTCACCTGCACCCTGGATTTATTTCATGTGGATGAGACTCATATGGAATTTACTTTTGATTCCAGGACACCGCTCATGGCAAATGAGGAGAATTGCGGTAACAAGGCAAAAGAGAGCGTGGAAAATGCAGGATTTGACTGGTCTACACCGGGAATGATACCTCCGCACGCAGTGGCCGGAGACAGTTATTTTGTTAAGACGCTTCTTTCGGCTTATGAGGAAGTGACAGGCCTGAAAGGCGAATGCCTTGCAATCGGAGGCGGTACATACGTCCATGATTTGAAAAACGGAGTGGCTTTCGGCGCAATTTTGCCCGGAGTAGACACTCATATGCACGGAGCTGATGAATTTATCGATATAGATAATCTTAATGCTGCAGCAAAGGTGTATGCGAATGCTATTGAAAAGCTTTGTGGTTAAAGATTGAATTCCATGCTATAATTCACGCTGGATATTAAATATAGGTTTTAAGAAAAGAGGAACAAGATGAAACAGAGACCTGTTGTACTTATGGTGCTCGACGGCTTCGGCCTATCTGATGAGCATGAGAATAATGCTGTATATCTCGCAAATACTCCGGTAATAGACAAGCTTGAAAAGGAGTGTCCTTTTGTTAAGGGATACGCTTCAGGAACTGCAGTGGGCCTGCCTGACGGTCAGATGGGAAATTCTGAAGTAGGACATATGAATATAGGCTCAGGAAGGATCATCTATCAGGATCTTACCCTTATCACAAAGTCCATAGAGGATGGAGATTTCTTTAAGAATGAGGAATTCAAGGCAGCCATCGATAACTGCCGAAAGAATAATTCAGACCTTCATCTCTGGGGACTGCTATCAGACGGCGGCGTCCACAGCCACATCAATCACCTTTTCGCGCTGCTGGAGCTTTGCAAAAAAGAAGATTTTCATCGTGTATATGTGCATCCTTTCTTTGACGGAAGAGACACGCCTCCGGCATCCGGCATCGATTACCTTAAGCAGCTCATTGACAAGATGGATGAGCTCGGCGTGGGAAAGGTGGCATCTCTTTCCGGACGTTATTATGCAATGGACAGAGACAATAACTGGGACAGAGTCCAGAAGGCTTATGACAGTCTTGTTATCGGCGAAGGAAATAAGGATACGGATCCCATTCACGCTATGCAGGCGTCATATGATAACGGAGTCACAGATGAATTTGTGATACCTACTGTCATCACTGAAGCTGACGGCAGCCCGGTCAGTCTCGTAAAGCCGAATGATTCCGTCATCTTCTTTAATTTCCGTCCTGACAGGGCAAGAGAGATCACGAAGGCATTCTGCTTCACAGACGAGGATATAGAGAAGCAGCCTGAGAACAAAGAGAATCCGAATAAGTCTATTCATTCTTTAAAGAGAGCAAAGGGCTTTATTCCCCTTACCTATGTATGCTTCAAGGATTACGATGAGACCATTCCGAATAAGCTTGTGGCCTTCAAGAAGCCTGTGATCGTAAATACTCTTGGTGAATATCTTGCAAAGAATGGTCTGCGTCAGCTGAGAATTGCAGAGACAGAGAAATATGCTCATGTGACATTCTTCTTCAACGGAGGAGTGGAAGAGCCTAATAAGGGCGAGGACCGTACCCTTGTGCCTTCTCCGAAAGTCGCAACATATGATCTGCAGCCGGAGATGAGCGCGCCTGAGGTATCAGAAAAACTTGATGCGGCAATTACTTCAGGAGAATATGATGTGGTCGTGATCAATTTCGCAAATCCGGACATGGTAGGCCATACCGGAAAGCTTGATGCTGCGATCAAGGCTGTCGAGCGCGTGGACGGCTGCGTAGGCGGTGCTGTCGAGGCTGTAAAGAAGATGAACGGAGTGCTCTTTATCTGCGCCGATCACGGAAATGCGGAGGAAATGTGGGACAAGAAGACGAATGCGCCTCATACGGCTCATACGACAAATCCGGTTCCTTTCATTCTCTACAATTATGACAGCAACTATACTTTAAGAGAAGGCGGAAGACTTTGCGATATAGCGCCTACACTTCTTGAGATAATGGGACTCCCTCAGCCCGAGGAGATGACCGGCAAGTCTCTTCTTGTAAGAAAGTGATTTTGATGAGTGGCAATAAGTCATGCCTGTGCCGGTAAAAAACCGGGCGGATGACTTTTGCCGCTCATTTTATTTTTTCGGGAATAATTTTTGATACTCTGTTAAGAATCTGCGAATACATCCGATATCATATGTGAAGAGCTGATGAGGTTTTTAATTTTGAATCAGCTTCACGATGAAAGGAGTCATTGTTATGCGTATTGAGGCATATAATAAGGTCACGGAAATCTATGGTGTTAACCGCGCCAGGAAGATCGGCAAATCCAAGTATGCTCCAATCGGACGAGATAAGGTGGAAATATCTTCCCACGCTACTGATTTGAAGGTTGCGAAGGAAGCTGTCGCCGGCACGCCTGATACCAGAGAGGATCTGGTGGCTGACATAAAGTCAAGGATTGACTCGGGCAGTTATTCCGTTGATACGGGAGATTTTGCAAGCGTGCTTCTGAGCAGATACAAAGAGTTGTCTGATAAGGAGTAATGGGTGGCAAGCCTGATAGAAGAGCTGCTGTCCGTAATGGACGGCGAAAAGAAAAATTATGACAGTATCCTTGAAATGTCGGATTCAAAGAGAGAAGCCATCATAAATGGCGATATAGATTCTCTTGAATCGATTACATCACGGGAAGAGGATATTGCAGATGATCTTGCCTCGCTTGAGAACAGGCGAAGGAGGATCCTCGGAGATATGGCTGTCGTGCTTGGAAGAGACGGTGAAGATATGACTGTATCTGAACTTATAGATCTTCTTGACGGTCAGCCGGAGGAACAGAAGAGTCTTGGCGCCGCAAAGGATGCCCTGATGCATTCCGCGAGTCAGGTGAGATTCTGGAATGATCAGAATCAGATTCTTCTGAAACAGTCGCTGGAGATGGTGAATTTTGACATAACGCTCATGAAGAGCATGCGCCAGGCTCCGGAGACGGCAAATTATAACAGCAAGGCTTTTAATACCGGCGATCTGCTCGGGACGAGCGGCTTTGACGCAAAGCAGTAAGAGAACGGATTCTCCCTGCCGGGTTTCGGTACTATCGGAGGTACTTCATGGCGAACGGCTTCGGGAGCTTATATGTAGGAACATCAGGACTTCAGTCAGCACAGAACGGGCTGAATGTCCTGTCAAATAATCTGGCGAATCTGGGCACAACAGGCTATGTCCGCCAGCAGATAGTATATCAGGACAGACATTACACATCCTTCCAGAAAGCGTCTGTATCGACACAGCAGACGGGCACCGGTGTCAGTATAGCTGACGTGGTGCATGCGAGGGATGTTTTTTTAGACCGTTCATACAGGACCGTGAACGGACGCGCGGCTTTTTATGCTGCAGGCGACGAGGCAAGCTCGGAAATAGAGACTCAGCTTCAGGAGACCAACGGTGAAGCGTTCAGAGATGCCGTAACGGATCTCTACCAGGCTTTTGCGGAATACGCAAAAGATCCGTCAAGCACCGTATATCAGAATTTGGTGCTCCAGAAATCTGAGCTCTTTCTAAGCAGAGCCGCAGGAGTATATGACGGGCTGGCTGATTACCAGAAGACTCTAAATACAAAAATAATCAACGATGTAGAAAAGATCAATAAGCTGGGCAAGGAAATCCAGAGCTTAAACAATGATATCCAGAAGATAGAGGCCGGCAGTGTTGAGACCGCAATGGACTTAAGAGATCAAAGAGACAAGGATCTGGATGAGCTGTCAGGACTGGCATCGGTAGAATATTCCGAAGAGTCAAACGGAATTGTGAGAGTAAAGATAGAGGGAACGGAATTTCTTGACGGGGTTCATGTAAATGAGCTCGGTATTAAGACCGATAAGGTTACGGGATTTGCGAACCCTTACTGGAAGCAGCTTTCAGATATTTCCAAAGGCGAATATTATTATGCTTTCTCTACAGCTGATGTGGATCCCGCTATTGGAAATGATATAGGTGAGCTTAAATCCCTTCTTCTTGCCCGGGGCGATAAAAAAGCCACATATATGGATATCAGCGGACTGTCATCAGAAGCTTATGACAAGGGAATATCGAATTCTATTATCATGAATTCCCAGGCAGAGCTTGATATGATGGTTAATTATATAGCAAGAGGAGTAAATGATCTTCTGTCTCCGAATACTACATATTCCAAATTAACGGGCAATAATGCCGCAGTCACGGGACATGATGACAAGGGCAATGAAGTGGTAATAAATCCAAATACCAAGGTGCTTGATACAGAAAACTGTTCTCTAGGGGCATCGGGCAAGCTGCCACCGGAAGAGCTTTTTGTAAGGAACGGCACATCGCGGTATAAGAGAGTGGTAGTTCAGGGTGATGACGGAGGCGAGAATACCTTCTATGTGTATAATGAGGAAAATGCCGGGGATCTGTCAAAATGCTACACTCTTAAAGAGATGGAAATCAACAGCACTTTGAAGGTCACTCCTGCTGAGATGCCGCATCTCACGAAGAACGGCAGCGTGGATTATACACTGGGAAAAGACATCTATAATCTCTGGGAAACTGAAGGATACAGGCTGAATCCTTCGGACGTAACGCCAACGACACTTTCCGGTTTCTATGCTAAATATATAGGTGAACTGGCAACGACCGGTTCTGTATATAAGACAACGTCTGAAGCCCTGTCGGGCACAAGAAAGTCTGTGGAGTCAGGCAGACAGGGAGTGATCGGCGTCTCGTCGGACGAGGAACTTACCAATATGATCAGATTCCAGAATGCCTACAATGCATCCAGCAGATATATCAATGTGGTGAGTCAGATGATCGAATATCTTCTGTCTTCCCTCGGAAAGTGATCAATTAATTCAGGAGGCGCTTAATGCCATCAACTTTTTTCGGTCTTACAATTGCCGGAAGCGGTCTGAATGCTTACCAGGCTGCTGTAAATAATGCGGCTAACAATGTGTCTAATCTGGATACTAAAGGTTATTCCAGACAGAAAGTGGAGATGAAGAGCGGTCGGGCCATAAGAGTACATCAGCAGTACGGCAGCATGGGAACAGGCGTGATCGCCGATAATATAATCCAGCTCCGCGATAAATATTATGATGATAAATACTGGAATAATCAGTCAAGATATGGTCTCTATGAGAAAAAGACCTATTACATGACGCAGATCGAGGACTATTTCAAGGATAATACCGCAACTCCGGGCTTTAATACCATCTATACCAAGATGTTCAATGCTCTGGATTCCGTGAAATCCAATGCTTCAGATAAATCCGTACGAAATGAATTCATCTCGGATGCCAAGGAGCTGACGGATTACTTTAATCACATTTCCGGAAATCTGAAGGAAATGCAGACGGGGATCAATGACGAGATCAAGACTACTGTAGATGAGATAAATTCTATTTCCAAGAAGATCTCCATAATAAACAGGGAGATAAATGTCCTGGAGCAGCAGGGCGGACATGCGAATGAGCTCAGAGACCAACGCGCGCTTTTAGTGGATGAACTTTCAAAGATAATACCGGTCACGACCGAAGAGAATAAAGTCCATAATACGAATTTCCCTGATATGTATACCGGAGCGACTGAATATTATGTAAAGCTGAACGGAAAGAATCTTGTCAATAATTTTACTTATAACGAGCTTACAACAGATGTAAGGAAGTACAGAAACTCACAGTCTGACGCAGACGGTCTATACGATGTGGTCTGGAAGGATTCGGGCGAGAAGATCCCTATGAATTCATCTGCTATGTCAGGCGAGCTCAAGGCAATGTTTGATCTCATGGACGGTAATAATGACGAAAATCTGAAAGGCTATGTGGCAGCAGCTTCGACAGGATCCGTTACTATAAATTATCCGTCATGCAAAGACATAAATAATTTAAATCTTCCTGTTCAGGGCAGCTTTACCGTGCTGAACAAGGTTTATAATTACAGCGGGTTTTCAGTCAACACCGACGCAAACGGACAGATCACCGGGATGACATTTACTCTCGATCATGCTTCTATCGATACGGCAACCATCAATGATATGCAGGGAGCAAAGCTGGAGGTGGGTTCATCAAATGATTACAAGGGAGTTGCATATTACCAGAATCAGATGAACCAGTTTCTCAGGGCTTTCTCTGAGAGCTTCAATAATATTGAGAAAAATGCAGAAGATTCTTATGGAAACAAGGCCGGCGTAATTTTTACAGCTACCGGCGCAAGCGACAATAAAGAGCTTGGTTTTACAGACAGTGTCAAAGGTCAGGAGAAGACCTATAATTTCTCCGGAGATGCCTGTGATGACACTTATTATCTGATGACGGCGGAGAATGTGAAAATATCATCAAAGGTCCAGGCAGACTCCGGGTTATTCGGAACAAAGACATACACAGAGGCAGCTGATGGAACTCATATTGATAACGGAGCTGAAGCATCTGATATTATTTCAAAGCTTTTGAATCTGGAGAGCAAGGAGAAGATATTCAGACAAAGCGGAGGAAGCGAGTTTTTGAAATGTATCTATGCGGATATCACAGTGGACTCTCAGGAGTGTTCGGTATTCGAGAAAAATTACAAGTCAATTTCTAATTCCATCGCTAAGCAGAGAAAGTCAGTTTCCGGTGTAGATGAAGATGATGAATCGGTTGACCTTGTTAAATTTCAAAATGCCTATAATCTGGCTTCCAAAACCATTCAGGTTCTTAATGAGATGTATGACAGGCTTATTACACAAACCGGAGTATAAGACGGATAGGAGCGGTATCTTATGAGAATTACAAACAGCATGATAATGGATTCTGCAGATCAGAATATCACGGGTGTAAAGACTCAGGTTGACAAGAGATATACGCAGATGAATACGCAGAAGGCTATCGACAGGCCGTCAGATGATCCGGTCGTAGCTGTAAGGTCTCTGCGACTTTCGACCCAGCTTGCCAAGATAGACCAGTATTATTCCAGAAACATACCGGACGCCGAGGAATGGATGGATGTGTCAGAGACAGCGCTCAACAATATGAAGTCGCTTGTCAAGGATATGCATACCTTGGCCGATCAGGGCGCTAACGGAACTCTTACCCAGACTGACAGGAATACAATATTGACTCAGCTAAAGTCACTGCAGGAGCAGATATATGCCGAAGGAAATGCTGACTACGCGGGACGCACCGTATTTACCGGATACAGGACTGATAAGAAGCTCACGTTTACGGAAAATGAGAAAAAGACAAGCTATAATATAGAGCAGAATCTGAAAGTGAACGACCTTATAGAGGACAGCCGCTATTACACACCGGGTATCAGTGTTCCGGAGACTCCTGAAAAGCTTTCCGATACAGCATCCATTGTGAAGGTAAGGGAGAGCGATTACAAGCGTATAAGGCTGGGATACAGCGCAATTACTTCAGTGCAGAATGATTCTTCATCTGATGATACTGATACTGGATATGCAGAATCCGGACAGATGAAGCTCGAAGTGACAGGCACTGACCCCGCGACAGGCGATCCGGTGGATACAACCATAGCTGTAACGGTATATAAGGATGAGAATGAATGGCTTCAGGCATCGGGAGGCGTGGAAAAGAAAATAGATGCGTCATCTGCAATTCTTATCAGAAGCACCGGCGAGCTTATTTTCGGGGATCAGATGGCATCCGACCTTCAGTCAGAAAACGCGATGATAAAGATCAGATACAACAGAACCGGATTTACAGACGGCGAACTAAGACCTGAGTATTATTATAACTGCACTGATGTAACGGATCCAAACAAAAAAATAAGATTTGATAAATATAACAGCGACGGCAGCGAGAAAACTTATGACATTAAATACACCATTGCCGCAAATCAGGAGATGAAAGTGAATGTCGAGGCTTGCAATATTTTTGATTCCTCAATATATAGAGATATCGAAAATATGATAAGTACTGTCTCCAGATCGATTTCAGCTCATGACAAGGTTGACAAGCTGAAGTCAATGCTTGACGATAAAAGATATTCCGGAAATGAGGATCAGGAGAATATAAAGAAGTGGCTTGACGCAGCGTCTCGCGAAGTGGATTATTGTGATGATGATTTGCAGAAGATCTTCAATTCCGAGATAAGCAGAACTGAGAAATATGACAGTGACATAACCCTCGCAAGAACTGAACTCGGCTGCCGTGAGGATCAGATCAGGATGACCGGCAAGAGAATGTCTGAACAGAAGGAGACGGTTCAGGAGCTTCAGTCAAAGAATGACGATATAGATCTGTCTACGGCGGCGATAAGATTTACTGATGCTTATAATGCTTATCAGGCAAGCATTACAGCTGCCGGCAAGATAGGTAAATTGAGTCTTTTGAATTACATCTGACGGAGAAAATTTTACAGTAAGGGGTAGAAAGATGAAGGCAGATACCAGACTTTTCGGGTCTATCGATATTGAAGATAAAAAGATAATTAATCTTCCCAACGGAATAATAGGTTTTCCGAATCTGAAGAAATTCGCTCTTATTTATGATAAAGACAGCGAAGATAAGAATACAATAATGTGGCTGCAGTCGATGGATGAGCCGAAATTTGCTCTTCCGGTCATTCAGCCGTCTGTTATTTTTCAGGATTACAATCCTGTGGTGAATGACGAGCTTCTTCTTTCCATTGGCAACCTTACGGAAGAGAATCTCTATGTGCTGGTGACAGTCAGGGTTCCCACTGACATCACGGATATGTCGGTAAATCTTAAGGCTCCGTTCATTATTAATACAGATACTATGAAGGCTGCTCAGATAATAGTCGAAAATGAGGATTATCAGATCAGATTTCCCATTTATCATCTGCTGAAAGATAAGAAGGAGGCGGGTAACTGAGATGCTGGCGCTGACTAGAAAAAAAGGTGAATCAATAGTTATAAATAACGATGTGGAAGTTACGGTTTTGGACGTAAGAGGAGACCAGATAAAAATAGGCATCACAGCGCCTAAAGATGTGCCTGTCTACCGGAAGGAACTCTATCTTCAGATAGTAAAGTCCAATGAGGAAGCCATGAATCCGGACGCGATGGCGGATCTTAAGAAGCTGATGTAAAAAATGTTATTGAAAAAGCCTTTATATTTAAGATAATCTGTCCGATATGTAAAATATGAAGGATAAGTACTAAGAGTCTGACACAAGGAGGTGTTGATAATGACTTCTATAGGAAGTACAGGTACTGTACAGAATGATTATTCAGGGATGACGGGCGATATTGCTCCTGTTAGCATCACGTCGCAGAGCACAACAGTCAGAACAAATGAGACGGTTGAACCATCAGACACAGGAAAAACAGCAGAAAATAAAGACGATGACAGTTCTTTAAACAATGGCAAGGCCTCACCTGAGGCGATAAAAAATGCCGTTGACAAAATCAACAAGGAATACGGCAACACAGAGGCGGTTTTTTCTGTACATAAGGCTACTAACCGAGTGATGATAAAGATCATTGACAAGGATACCAAGAAAGTAATCAAGGAATTTCCACCGGAAAAAACGCTTGATATGATAGCAAAGGTATGGGAACTGGCCGGCATCATGGTAGACGAGAAGAGGTAAGATATGGCAATAAGATTATCAGGACTGACATCCGGTATGGATACAGAGTCGCTTGTATCAGCGCTTGTATCGGGATACAGGACTAAGGTTGAAAATTATACCAAGGCTCAGACCAAGCTTTCCTGGAAACAAGAGGAATGGACGGAAATAAACAAGAAGATGAAGAGCCTTCACTCCTCGCTTTCGAGTCTCAGATTCTCAACAGCCTATCAGAGCATGAAGGCAACTGCATCTGACAGTACGAAGGCTGCTGTTTCAGCATCAGGTTCGGCGGTGACAGGTGTTCATACTCTTAGTATTAATAGACTGGCTGCCGCTTCGTATTTGACAGGAGATAAGATATCGCTTCCGGAAGGTTCGGACGGAAGCCTTACCGCAGGCACAAAGCTTTCGGATCTTGGATATAACGACAACGACGGCTCCAAGATTTCTGTTACATACAATAACAAGACTACTGATATCGATGTGAACGCTGATATGACTATCGGAAATCTTGTGAGCAAGCTGAAGGAGACGGGACTGAAAGCCAGCTTTGACGAGGCGAACGGAAGAATATTTGTAAGCTCACCAAAGAGCGGAAAGGACTATGACTTCTCTCTTTCAGAGTCAGGATCAGACGGCAGCAGAGCCCTTGATATTTTAAGGCTCAATGAGTCAGCAGGTGCAAAAAAAAGAAACGGCGCTGATGCAGAGATCATGCTTGACGGTGCGACGTTTACCAACAACTCTAATTCATTTTCGATTAACGGACTCAATATAAATGCACAGGCAGTGACGACATCGGATGTATCCGTTACGGTAGCTACTGATATAGACGGTCTTTATGACAAGATCAAGGATTTTCTGTCCCAGTATAACAGTATCGTAAATGATCTCACTACCAGATATAATGCTGCTTCGGCAAAGGGATATGATCCTCTGACGGATGAACAGAAGAAAAATATGTCCGATACTGAAGTAGAAAAGTGGGAGACAAAGATCAAGGATTCGCTTCTAAGAAACGATGATTCCCTTGGCAGCATTCTGGATACTATGACGAATAGCATGAGCGCTTCGTATACTATTAACGGCAAAAAATATTCGCTTACTACGTTTGGAATCCATACTCTGGGATTTTTAAATGCATCGAAGAACGAACAGAATGCATATCACATAGATGGTGATGAGGACGATTCTTCTACTTCAACCAGCTCGGATAAGCTGAAAGAAGCTCTTACCAGGGATCCGGACAGTGTGGTAGAATTCATGAAGCAGCTGACCGGCGGATTATATTCCGCTCTTGATAAAAAGATGCAGACTTCAAGCGTCAGGTCAAAATACAGTGTCTATAACGACAAGGAGATGGCATCTGAATACAGCGAATATACAAAGCTGATCAAGGAATGGAATAAAAGACTTACAGATATGGAAGACAGCTATTACAAGAAGTTTTCCAATATGGAGTCGGCTCTTACCAAGCTTAATTCCAATTCAAGTTCGCTTACACATATGCTCGGTTAATATTAAGGAGGAATAGTTAATGCTGAAATCCGAGGGATATAAGACTTATCAGAACAGCAAGGTAATGACGGCTTCTCCGGCGGAGCTTACACTTATGCTTTATGACGGAGCTATCAAGTTTGCAAATATAGCTTTGTCAGCCATCGAGAACAATGACATCGAGAAGGCGCATAACAATATCAGAAAGGCAGATGCGATAATCGAAGAGCTGCAGTGCACACTCAATCACAAATATCCTGTAGCGGATGATTTCGACAAGGTTTATTCCTATTTAAGGGATCGCCTGATGTGGGCAAATATCAAGAAGGACAAGGATATCCTGAATGAATGCCTTGAGCATATGCACACTATGCGTGATACATGGGTCCAGGTTATGAAAAACAATAAGGCCGGAGGGACGGTCGTAGCCTGATGGAGAATCCGGTTGACAGAAACAGCATCCTTTTGATGTGCGAGAGTCTCGAGAAGAAGATAGGTGTATTGAACCAGATCCGGGAGATGAACGGAAAACAAAAGGAAATCCTTAAGAATCCCAGATCTTCTCCTGATGAGCTTGAGGAGAATCTATCGAGAAAAGGCGGGCTTATTGTCGAACTTGAACGTCTCGACAGCGGATTTTCGACCCTCTATGAAAAGGTCAGAGAAGAGCTCAGGACAAATAAGGACAAATATGCCGATGAGATAGCGGAAATGAAGGAGCTTATCCGGAAGATAACAGCTCTTTCAGCTGCTGTGGAACGTGAAGAGAAAGAGAATAAGGAACTTGCCGCTGAGAGATTTTCCGATGTTCGTAAGATGGCGCGCCGTATCAGAAAAAATGAGAAGGCCGTCAGTTCCTATTATAAGACTATGTCACAGAGCACTGATCCGGGCTTTATGGATCAGAAGAATTAGAAGAAATGCAGGCAGTAATGCCTGCATTTTTTGGAAGATCATTCATTTACAGCAATGTCGATCATTTTTCTGAAAGTATCAGGGAAATTGTAATCACGCCTTATATGTTCTTTTGCCGCTTCAGCAGCTTCCCGTCGTTCCTTGTCATGATTCAGCCAGTAATGAATTTTTTCAACAAGAGAATCTTCGCTGTCGAAATAGTCAAATTCCTCTCCTGCGGAAAAAGCTTCGGCCAGATCTTCCTGATAATTTGAAAGAAGGAATCCTCCGCTGCTCATGATATCTATGCAGCGTAAAGGTATGCCGTTTGTGATGCTTCTTAAGGTGATGTTGAGATTGATTTTGGAATGCGAAAAAACTGAAGCCATTACATTGGGATAGAGGGCGATACCCATATTTTTGATGTTATGTATTTTTACATTCTTATCTACCGTAAAGAGACGCGCCTTACCCGGGAAAGCTCGGCCGACGGCTTCAAGATAGGAAAAACGTTCGCGGCTGGTCATTTTTCTGTCGACCAGGTACCTGCTGTAGATATATTCAGGAGTCTCTATTCCTTCTGAATTAAATTTGTATTGCATGGTTTTCCCGATTTTATCCATTATGTCCGAATCAAATGATTTTTCAATCAGATCTGTTCCGTAAACAAGATGCTGGGCGTCCATTATGCCGTCAAGATATCCAACCAGGAGCTTATCGGATTTATCAACATATCTTTCATAAAAATTATGCTCTTCATTGTACAGGACTCCTACAAATGAGATGTCACATGAATCCCGGTCGGAAGAGTAGTTTTGCTCGGACAGCTCATTCATATAATCCGGATCTCCGGGCAGAACCATATAATGAACATTTTTGAATCCTCCGAGATTGAATTTGCGGCATTCCGCGCTATCGAAGAGGAATACATGATTCGTCTCGTAGCGGAGGGCAGTAGAATAGAGAAGGACATAGGGACTGTCATAAATAAAGGAAATGTAGGGTATATTCAGTTCATGACAGGACTCTGACAGCAGGGGATAAAAATTATATGAAAAGCAGATGTCAGGTTGATTATCAGAAATGAATTTTTTAAAAGAGCTGGTGAAAGCAGCACTGACACGTTCCTGGAAATCCTTATGGGAAAAAAGGCATACTTCAATGCCGAGTTTATTAAGAGCTCTGAATGTAGGTTCCTTGCCGTAGAAGTTCCAGTCGAGAACCATCATTTTCATAAGAATTTCCTCCTGTAAAGATGCATAAAAAATACTATTGAAAGGCATATCATATTTTCGTGCAGTCATGAACGCGATATGACCTTTTGACCATGATAATATCATTATATCGCAAAACCGGGTTCCGGGAGGGCTGTATTATGAAAACAAAGCGGGTGCTTGTATATGAATGGAAAGCTTATCTTTATTATGATATGATGTAGGTGTCATAAGTCACGATTTCGTGGCTTTATAACATAAATTCCTTTGTACTTTGACAACTGAATACGATTTTGAAATTTTTCGATGCCTTTTGTCAGCTGCAGAAAAGATTTTTCAACAGGCTGCCTCTTTCAAAGCCTGTCGGCAGCCCATTTCTCCCCTCATTCCGGGAGAAATGTCCGGCAGAATTCCTGATTTCTTTCATGCAGGATCAGTTTGGTGAAGTTTAAGGCAGCAACTTTAAAGCTGAAGAACTGTTTTGTTCTCAACTTTCCTCTGACTGGCATATGATCCACCCGGTATTTATTCCGGATGATCGAGGGAACCGTTTCGATCCCATTTCGGATCCGGCCGATGAGTTTCCAGACCTCTTCCTCCGTCCGCCGTTCTTTCTGCTCCTGAACCGTCCGGCTGTATCCGGAGGGGAGAATCAAGACGGCTGTTCTTACTTTCAAAACCGGATGACACTCACTCCGACGCGGGCAGTTTTCACATTGTTCTTTGTAGAAAGACACCCGGATCCGTCGGGTACCTGGATTGTAGTTACTCCGCTTGGGCTTTTTCCCTTCGGGGCAGGCAAGAACCTCGGTTCCGTCTTCTGAGAATCGGAACTGTTCATAATCTTTTCGAAGCTTTCTTCCGGTAAGACTGGTCGTGAGAATGCCAATATTTTTTTCTGCAGCTTTTTCCAGGACATCAGCACCACTGTATGATCCATCGGTAATAACTGCAGAAGTCTCTTTCGAAGATTCCATTTGATCTAGAGCCTCCAAGAGGAAAGAGCGGTCGCTTCTGGTATTGACATCGTACTGATAATCCGTCACAACAGACCCGTTTTCATTGACTGATTCCGTCAGGTTCGCAGCGTAGCCGCGGTGTGCTTTTCCGGCTTTCACACGATAAGTTGCATCCGGATCTGATGGATTCTGAAGGACAGAGGAGTTCATCTCTCCTTTTCCTTTGGGAGTTCTGCCTCCTTTGCCGTCATCCTTGGTCTGTTCATTGAGTGCCCGTTCCAGAAGCTGGTATTCCTTTGTCTGCTCATAGTCCTCTTTACAAAGAGGAAGAAGCTGTGCAGCATCCGAAATGACAGTTTGAAGACGTTTTGCCTGCGGAAGATCTGAGTCATGATAGACCACACGGTTCCGGTCATTCGCTTCGGCGTAATGATTAAATACAGCCGGGAGATCTAAGCTTCCATCTTTTTGAATCCTCTTTACCAGAGAGGAGATGCAGGTATACAAGAGTTCCAGCCGGCCCATCTTCCGGATATTTGCCTCGATCATCATGCTGTCCATCCGGCGGATGTTCTTGGAGATCCCCATATACTGACGGATCTCTTCCGATAAGGAGACGATGCACTGATGGATCAGATCTTCTCCCGTGGTCAGTTCGTAAGCTTCACAGCGTTCCCGAAACCTGCTGAAGGTCCGGTCACTGATCGGCTGCTCTTCGAAGCTCGTCGTATGGAGGGCATACTGGAAACGGAAGTCGAATTCGCAGGACTCCCGGATCTCGTCATCGGTCATTCCGGTGAATTCCTTCAGGATCAGGGCTCCGACGATCACGTTGATCGGCGCATTCGGACGAGAATTCGTCTTTTCACTGTAAAGCGGTGCGAAGATATGCTCATCGATATGCGTAAAAATGTGTGAGGAAAAAGTTTCCGCCCAGGAATTTTCCAGCATCCGGCGTTTCCTTTGGGAAAGGAAGCCAAGGGAATCAAAAAGAGAGAGCTGCTGATGATCATTAGGGACAAACGACATGATTAGATACCTCGAAGATATGGTTTTAAGATACTTCTATTATACCCTTTCATCCGCATAAAATCGCGGTTTTCCGGCGATTTATGTTTCAAGATCGTATTCAGTTGTCAAGGTACGGAAAACGGTTACTATAATGTCAATGAGGTGTCATTTTATACTTTTGACACCCGCATCATGATATATATGAAGCTCTTGGGAGTCTGGGTTACACAATAGACAAGATGCGGATGAAGCTTATGAATTATGATGTGGATCCTGCATTCGCCATGGCGATGGAGAAGAAAATCAGGGAGAATGACTACGATTTTGTATTCAGTGTTAATTTTTTCCCTCAAATCGCAGAGGTCTGTCATGATATGGATATGGTATATGCAAGTTGGGCTTGTGACAGCCCGCTTATAAGCATGTATAATGAGGCGGTTTTTTACGATACCAACAGGATCTTCCATTTCGACAGGGCAAGAGAAATTGAATTCTATTCCATGGGTATAAAAAACCTCTGGCATCTGCCTCTGGCTTCAAATCCAAAACGGCTTATGACGTGCGCAAGGGCGCTCTCTAAATCAGGCAGATATGAAAAATATGATATATCGTTTGTCGGGCGAATGTACGAGAAAAATTCATATGATGTGATCAAAGATAAGCTGGACCCTTATACCAGAGGTTATCTTGATTCTGCAATCACTGCGCAGAGCAGGCTCTGGGGAAGCAATATCACGGATCTAATAATGACAAGTGATATGATGGTGAGACTTTCCGAGAATTTTGATCTGAAAAAGTCTCCCGGATCTTTTTCAAATCTGGGGCTGATATTTGATACGACTGTTATCGGCTTCAAGGTTGCCTATGAGGCAAGAGTGCGGGTATTAAATGAGCTTTCGGTGGAATTTCCGCATGATGTAACTCTTTTTACTTCCGACAGAGCTGATGATCTTCAGATGGTAAGGAATATGGGGTCTGCAGACTATATGACTGAAGTTCCATATATTAATAATATGAGCAGAATAAATCTGAATCTGACAATTCCCAATATCAGGACCGGGATACCGCTTCGGGTATGGGATATTCTGGGAGCCGGCGGATTCTGCCTTACAAATTATCAGGAGGAACTGGAGGAATATTTTACTGATGGAAAGGATCTGGCATGGTTTAAAAGTGATGAAGAGCTTTTAGATAAGGCAAAATATTATCTCGATCATGAGTCTGAAAGAGAGAAAATCGCGATCCGTGGCAGAGAAGCGCTGACGGAACTGGGAGACTACAGAGACCGGATGAGTGAGATGCTGACGGTTTTATAATTCATATAAAAATGATGAAATTTCAGACGAAATGTGATAAACTAGAAAAGGATTAATGGATTATCCTTTTGAGCGCACGAAAAATTTTCAGGGACGGAAAGGAGGCGCTTGATATGTCAGCTATTGATACTATCTATAATTATTATCTGACGACATATGGAAAAGCGTCGCAGTCGTCCAGATATGATTCTCACAAGAGATCCGAACTCAGGGATACTTATAATAGAATCGTAAAGACCAATAAGGAATCTCCTCTTTATAAGATAAATCTTAATAATGATCTTGAGAAGTTTGTGATTGATCTGAAGGAGGAAGCAAGAAACGCCAAAAATGTCATTTCGTCCATGGCTCTCGGTGACAGGGGCATGGAGGCGGTCTATGATCGGAAGATCGCGTATTCTTCTGATGAGGATGCTGTCGGAGTGGAATACATAGGACAGGATGATACAAACGGGACTGATCATTTTACCATTAATGTGGACAGACTTGCCGGCCCTCAGGTGACTATCGGAAATTATCTCAGGATGAATGATTCGGATTTTAAGCCGGGCAGCTTATCCTTCGACTTAAGCAGACCAAATAATTCGTATGAGTTTCAGCTGGACATAGAAGACGGCGATACGGACTATGATGTTCAGAACAAGATAGTCAGACTTATGAATCGCTCCAACGTGGGGTTGGCCGCGTCGATTGATGTAAATTCAAAAGGAGAGTCGGCCATAAGGATAGAGTCACGTCAGACCGGACTTTCCGATAATGAAAAATATCTATTCAAAATAGATTCGAACTCATCAGCTGATGATATCAGGCGTCTCGGCATCGATGAGATTACGATTCCGGCAGAGAACGCTTCTTTTACGCTGAATGGAAAAGCACATAAGGCTTTGTCCAATGAATTCACTGTCAATAATGAATTTGACCTGACGCTCAGGGCTGCCGGAGGAAAAGATGTGACGGTCGGGTTCAAGGCTAACGCGGATGCTGTCGGAGACAGCGTTTCAAAGATGATAAATGCCTTTAATTCACTGATCAATGTGGGAAAATCATACGAATCCGTAAATGGAAGCAAGCGCCTTTTGAACGAGGTGGTGCATGCTGCAGGCAGCATGAGATCGGATCTTTCGAAGGTCGGCATCAAAGAGGATAATGGCCTGCTTTCCCTCGACAGGAATAAGCTTTCTGACGCGCTTAGTGGAGACGGTCGGGAAGAAACCTTCCGTATTCTGAATAAGTTCAAGAATCAGCTTTCGAAGGAAGCTGACCGCGCTTCGATAGATCCTATGAGATATGTCAACAAGCTGATAGTAGAATATAAGAATCCTGGCAGGACTTTTAACGCTCCTTACGCTTCAAGCATATACGCAGGAATGATAATAAGCAGAGCACTTTGACCTGAAATTTGTCAATCTCTTCAAATCTTTCTTGACAGGGATTGGTCTGCCGTGATATAGTGTTACGGCGATGGATTTTAGGTCTTTTTTTTATGCCTATTTTTTGGCATGAGAAATCAAACATTTAATTGGAGGTGGAAGTTGTGCGCACGAAGATAACATTGGAATGCACCGAGTGCAAACACCGGAATTACAATCTTACCAAAGAAAAGCGTCTTCACCCGGACAGAATGGAAGTCAGAAAGTACTGCCCGTTCTGCAGAAAGCACACCCTGCATAAGGAAACCAAGTAAGGGGTGACTCGGGATGGCAAAAGAAGACAAGAAGACTATGAAAAGCCGTTTTGAAGCACTCAAGTCTGAATTCGGAAAGATAGTATGGCTTGACAGAGAAAAAACAGGGAGACAGACAGCAGCTGTTGTGATAGTTTCCCTCATTCTGGGAGTGCTTATTTTCCTGTTCGACATGCTCTTCGGACAGGCTACGGATTTTCTGGTCAAATTGTAATGGAGGCGCCAAAGTATGGCAGAAGCGCATTGGTACGTTGCTCATACCTATTCCGGTTATGAGAACAAGGTCAAGACGAATATTGAGAAGGCGGTCGAGAATCAGCATCTCGAAGACCAGATCTTCGATGTCCGCGTCCCTGTGATGGAAGTCATGGAGATGAAGAACGGAGCAAGAAAACAGGTCACAAGGAAGATGTTCCCCGGCTATGTCTTTGTTAATATGATCATGAATGAGGATACCTGGTACATAGTCAGAAATACAACCGGATGCACCGGGTTCGTCGGACCGGGATCCAAACCGGTTCCGCTTACTGAATCAGAGATCAGGCGCTTCGGCATCAGCGGAGATGGAGAACCTGCTGCCGCTCATATTGAAGCGGATTTCACTGTCGGCGATACTATTACCGTTACCGGCGGCGTATGGAAGGATACTGTTGGAGTGATCCAGAGCATGAATCCTTCAAAGCAGACGGTTACGATCAATGTGGAGCTCTTTGACAGAGAGACCCCGGTGGAGATCTCCTATCAGGATGTCGAAAAAATGAATTAAGGAGGAATTTTCCAGATGGCAAAGAAGGTAGAAGGCTATATCAAGCTTCAGATCCAGGCCGGAAAAGCTACGCCGGCACCGCCCGTCGGACCGGCACTTGGACAGCATGGAGTGAATATAGTTGAATTCACTAAGCAGTTCAACGCAAAGACCGCGCAGATGGGCGATACGATTGTACCGGTCATCATTACGGTCTATACTGACAGAAGTTTTACATTTGTTTTAAAGACTCCGCCGGCAGCTGTTCTTATCAAGAAGGCAGCAAATATCCAGAAGGGATCTGGCGAGCCGAATAAGACAAAGGTTGCCAAGATCACGAAGGATCAGGTCCGTGAAATCGCAGAGACCAAGATGAAGGATCTCAATGCCGCAAATATCGATTCCGCTATGAGCATGATAGCAGGGACCGCAAGATCTATGGGCGTTGAGGTTGTTGACTGAAGTCGAAGTATTTATTAGTGGGAGGGGTGAGCCGTAATTCCGCGGCGACCATCGCACACCCGACCGTACCACAGGAGGAATAATAATGAAACATGGTAAAAAGTACGCAGATGCTGCCAAGGCGTATGACAAGACAGTACTCTACGATCCCGATGAAGCTGTTTCGATTGTAAAGAAGAATGCTGTTGCAAAATTCGATGAGACAATCGAGGCACATATCCGTACAGGATGCGACGGACGCCATGCTGATCAGCAGGTCAGAGGAGCTGTTGTACTTCCTAACGGAACAGGTAAAAAGGTTCGCGTCCTTGTATTCGCAAAAGGACCCAAGGCTGACGAGGCCAAGGCTGCCGGCGCTGATTATGTAGGCGCTGAGGAGCTGCTTCCCAAGATCCAGAACGACGGCTGGTTCGATTTTGATGTTGTTGTTGCTACACCTGATATGATGGGTGTGGTCGGACGTCTCGGCCGTGTGCTCGGACCCAAAGGTCTTATGCCGAACCCCAAGGCAGGTACTGTTACAATGGATGTAACAAAGGCTGTCAATGATATTAAAGCCGGTAAAGTTGAGTACCGTCTTGACAAGGCCAATATCATTCATGTGTCAATCGGAAAGGCTTCATTTACAGAAGACCAGCTTAAAGCTAACTTCCAGGCTCTTATGAATGCGATCATTAAAGCTCGTCCTTCAAGCCTGAAGGGCACATATTTAAAGAATATCACGCTTGCTCCTACAATGGGTCCGGGCGTGAGAGTCAACCCGCTTAAGGTCGCAAGCACTTCATCTGAGGAATAATCCTCTTGACAGTGCATATATATTGCTAGTATAATAACGAATTGTGAAATGCCGAAGACAGCAGGTGCCGAATGGCACAACGCATGCAACCTGCCGAGGATGTATTTATTGAGAATGCAGTCTCCTCGTCTTCGGGCGGGGAGATTTTTTATCCTTGACGCATTTTACGGTTACAGACACGACAAGGAGGTAAGATTCATGGCAAAAGTTGAATTAAAGCAGCCTGTCGTTCAGGAAATTTCTGAGAACGTCAAAGATGCTCAGTCTGTTGTGGCGGTTGATTATCGCGGACTTACGGTTGAGCAGGACACAGAGCTTCGCAAGAGCCTTCGCGAAGCCGGTGTGACGTATAAGGTCTACAAGAACACGATGCTCAGATTCGCGTTCAAGGGTACGGATTTCGAATGTCTCGATCCTACTCTTAACGGACCTACCGCTGTGGCAATTTCCAAGGACGACGCAACAGCACCTGCAAGAATTCTTGCAAAGTTTGCTGAAAAGGCTCCGGCACTTGAGATCAAGGCCGGCGTGGTAGAAGGTAAGTTCTACGACGCAGACGGAATGAAGGAGATCGCCAAGATTCCTTCAAGAGACGAGCTGCTGTCGAGACTGCTTGGTTCTATTCAGTCGCCTGTTGCTAACTTCGCACGCGTTATTAAGCAGATCGCGGAGAAGAAGGGCGAGGCACCTGCAGCTGAAGCTGAAGCTTAAGCCGGCAGGAAATGCAATTGGTAAATATTCTTATATGGAGGAATAAAAATGGCTAAGTTATCTAATGAGGAAATCATCGAGGCAATCAAGGAACTCAGCGTTACAGAGCTTAATGATCTCGTAAAGGCTTGCGAGGACGAGTTCGGTGTATCTGCTTCCGCAGGCGTTGTAGTTGCTGCAGCAGGTGCTGCAGGCGGCGCTGCTGCTGAAGAGAAGACTGAGTTCGATGTTGAGCTTACAGATGTTGGAGCTTCCAAGATCAAGGTTATCAAGGTTGTTCGTGAGATCACAGGTCTCGGACTTAAGGAAGCAAAGGATCTTGTTGAGGGCGCTCCTAAGGTTGTCAAGGAGCAGGTCGACAAGGCTACAGCTGAAGACATCAAGGCTAAGCTTGAAGCTGAAGGCGCTAAGGTTACACTTAAGTAATCGGAAAAAATTGATAATTATCTCCGGGCAGGACCTGCCCGGAGATTTTTTTATTAGAAAGTGCTTGACTTTCAATTAGGTTTTCGTTTACAATGTACGTTGCGTTATTGTCGAGGAGAATGTCATCTCCTGATATACGCTGCTTATCAAAATATATGTTTTCGAGAGGTGGAACGTCAATGAATGAAAACAGGATGCGTCCGGTGAAATCGGGCAAGGGTATGCGGATGAGCTTCGCACGCCATAAGGAAGTCCTTAAGATGCCCAATTTCATCGAGGTCCAGAAGAACTCTTATCAGTGGTTCCTCGATGAGGGACTCAAGGAGGCTTTTGATGATATCTCCCCCATTACTGATTTCAGTGGTCATCTCAGCCTGGAATTTACCAGCTTCAAGCTGTGCACTGATGAGACAAAATACACGATTCCCCAGTGCAAGGAACGTGACGCGACTTATGCCGCGCCTCTTAAGGTCAAGGTAAGGCTTTATAACAAGGACACTGATGAGATCAATGAACATGAGATATTCATGGGTGATCTGCCTCTGATGACTGCCACCGGAACTTTCGTTATCAACGGCGCTGAGCGTGTCATCGTATCTCAGCTTGTTCGTTCCCCCGGTATTTATTATGATATCACCAATGATAAAGTTGGAAAGCGTCTCTATTCATGCACTGTTATTCCCAACAGGGGAGCCTGGCTTGAGTATGAGACTGATTCCAATGACGTCTTCTACGTCCGTGTGGACAGAACCAGAAAGGTGCCGATCACGGTATTCCTGCGTTCAATGGGACTTGGAACCAATCAGGAAATAATGGATGTCTTCGGTGAAGAGAAGAAGATCAAAGCTTCCATAGAGAAGGATCCTTCTATCACAGAGAAAGCCCCGCAGGGTTCATATGAGACTGGTCTTCTGGAACTCTATAAGAAGATCCGCCCGGGTGAACCTCTTTCCGTGGACAGCGCTGAATCTCTGATAAACGGTATGTTCTTTGATCCGAAGAGATATGACCTGGCTAAGGTTGGACGTTATAAATTCAATAAGAAGCTTGCTTTAAGGAACAGAATATACAAGAAGACTCTTGCAGAAGATGTTGTCGATATGACTACCGGCGAGATCATTGCAGAGGCAGGTACATCTGTATCCAGAGAACTGGCTGATGAGATCCAGAATGCCGCTGTTCCTTATGTCTGGATCCAGACAGAGGAGAAAAACGAGAAGGTTCTTTCTAATCTTATGGTCGATATCACAAAATACGTTGATTGCGACCCTAAGGAACTCGGAATAAAAGAGCTTGTTTATTATCCGGAACTCAGAGAGCTTCTTGACAAATATACTGACAAGGAAGATCTTATTGACGCAATAAAGCGCGATATTCATGAGCTGGTGCCGAAGCATATCACAAAGGAAGATATTTTCGCTTCCATAAACTACAATATGCATCTTGAGTACGGAATCGGTAACAGGGACGATATCGATCATCTCGGCAACAGAAGGATCCGCGCTGTAGGTGAGCTTCTTCAGAATCAGTACAGAATCGGTCTGTCAAGGATGGAGCGTACGGTCAGAGAGCGTATGTCCACACAGGATGTTGAGGGCATTTCTCCGCAGAGTCTGATAAATATCAAACCTGTAACAGCTGCTGTCAAGGAATTCTTTGGATCATCACAGCTGTCACAGTTCATGGATCAGAATAACCCTCTGGGTGAGCTGACTCATAAGAGACGTCTTTCTGCCCTTGGCCCCGGTGGTCTTTCACGTGACCGTGCGGGATTCGAGGTTCGAGATGTCCATTATACCCACTATGGCAGAATGTGTCCTATCGAGACTCCCGAAGGTCCTAATATCGGTCTTATCAATTCGCTGGCTTCTTATGCTCGTATCAATGAATACGGATTTATAGAGGCTCCATACAGAAAGATTGACAGGTCCGATCCTAAGAATCCTCGAGTAACCAACGATGTTGTATATATGACAGCTGATGAAGAGGATAATTATCATGTGGCTCAGGCGTCAGCTCGGCTTGATGACGACGGACATTTCATAAACGATTCCGTATCAGGACGTTTCAGAGATGAGACTGCATCCTATGACAAGACCATGTTTGAATTCATGGATGTCTCGCCCAGAATGGTATTCTCAGTTGCTACGGCTCTGATTCCTTTCCTTCAGAATGATGATGCTAACCGTGCCCTGATGGGCTCCAACATGCAGCGTCAGGCAGTCCCTCTGCTTACCACAGAGCGGCCTGTAATAGGAACCGGAATGGAAGCCAAGACTGCTGTAGACTCCGGTGTCTGCGTAATCGCAAAGCATTCCGGTACCGTAGAGCGCAGCGAATCCAACCGCATCGTAGTCAAGGCTGATGACGGTACAAGAGACGAATATATTCTCACTAAATTTGAGAGATCTAATCAGTCAAACTGCTATAACCAGCGCCCGATCGTATTCAAGGGCGATCATGTCGATGAGGGCGAGGTAATAGCTGACGGTCCTTCCACCTGCGACGGAGAGCTGGCTCTCGGCAAAAATCCTCTTATTGGATTTATGGAATGGGAAGGATATAACTACGAGGATGCTGTTCTCCTTTCTGAGCGCATGGTTGAAAATGATGTTTATACATCTATTCATATAGAGGAATTCGAGACTGAGGCCAGAGAGACCAAGCTTGGAGCTGAAGAGATCACAAGAGATGTTGCCGGCGTAGGCGATGACGCTCTTAAGGATCTGGATGAGAATGGAATCATAAGGATCGGTGCTGAAGTCAGAGCAGGAGATATTCTGGTCGGAAAGGTCACGCCGAAGGGTGAGACCGAGCTTACCGCAGAGGAACGTCTGCTTCGCGCTATTTTCGGCGAAAAGGCGAGAGAAGTCAGAGATACATCTTTAAAGGTGCCGCACGGTGAATATGGAATTGTCGTAGATGCAAAGGTATTCACAAGGGAAAACGGCGATGAGCTTCCTCCCGGAGTAAATAAGTCAGTCAGAATCTATATAGCTCAAAAACGTAAGATCTCTGTTGGAGATAAGATGGCAGGCCGTCATGGTAACAAGGGTGTCGTTTCTAGAGTGCTGCCGGTAGAGGATATGCCATTTCTTCCGAACGGCAGACCGCTCGACATTGTGCTGAACCCTCTGGGCGTGCCTTCTCGTATGAATATAGGACAGGTCCTTGAGATCCATCTCTCTCTTGCGGCAAAGGTTCTCGGATTCAATATAGCAACACCGGTATTTGACGGAGCAAACGAGGACGACATCGGAAATCTCCTTGAGATGGCGAATGATTATGTCAATACGCCATGGGAAGATTTCCAGGAGAAATATAAGGACGCGATCAGACCTGAGGTAATGCAGTATCTCGGTGATCATCTCGATCATAGAAAACTCTGGGAAGGAGTTCCAATAAGAAGAGACGGTAAGGTTCAGCTTCGTGACGGACGTACAGGAGAAAAATTCGATGCGCCCGTAACTATCGGACACATGCATTATCTGAAGCTCCATCACCTGGTAGATGATAAGATCCATGCACGTTCAACCGGTCCTTATTCACTGGTTACCCAGCAGCCTCTCGGAGGCAAGGCTCAGTTTGGCGGACAGCGTTTCGGAGAAATGGAAGTCTGGGCTCTCGAGGCATACGGCGCTGCTTATACTTTGAGAGAGATTCTGACAGTCAAGTCCGATGATGTGGTTGGTCGTGTCAAGACTTACGAGGCAATAATAAAGGGCGAGAATATCCCTGAAGCCGGTATACCAGAATCGTTCAAGGTTCTTCTTAAAGAGCTTCAGTCTCTGGCGCTGGATGTGACTCTTCTTGATGAAGACGGCAACCAGGTCAAGCTGAAAGAGACCAGTGAATACGGTAACACAAATATCGAGTCGGTTATTTCCGGCTCTGACCGCGAAGAGAAGAATTACGCCTTCGATGACGACAACACATTCAGCCATGATGAATTTACAAAACAGGCTGTCAATGAAGAAAATGGCTCCATTGAAAATATCGAAGATGATGACTCAGATTCGTCAGACTTTGACGATGATTCATTTGATGATGATGATTATGATGGAGAGTGACGGAAGGAGTTTCACTGATGCCAGATATGAAGAACAATGACATAAAGGAAGCAGTTTCCTTTGATTCTATCAGGATTGGGCTCGCTTCACCTGAGAAAATCCGTGAATGGTCATATGGCGAAGTAAAGAAGCCGGAGACCATCAATTACCGTACATTGAAGCCTGAGAAAGACGGACTCTTCTGCGAGAAGATATTCGGACCTACAAAAGACTGGGAATGTCACTGCGGAAAATACAAGAAGATCCGTTACAAGGGTGTGGTCTGTGAACGATGTGGCGTTGAAGTGACAAAGGCTTCAGTCCGTCGTGAGCGTATGGGTCATATCGAACTCGCAGCTCCGGTATCGCATATATGGTATTTTAAAGGCATTCCAAGCCGCATGGGTCTGATACTTGACATATCCCCGCGTGTTCTGGAGCGTGTGCTTTATTTCGCGGCATATATAGTTCTTGATCCGGGCGATACGCCTTTTACCTATAAGCAGGTTTTGTCCGAGGCAGAATACAGCGATGCCAGAGACAAGTATGGCGATCATTTCCGTGCAGGAATGGGAGCTGAATCTATCCAGGAGCTTCTCCAGAATATTGATCTAGATAAGGAAGCGGAAGAACTGACCGCTGAGCTTAAGGATGCTAACGGACAGAAGAGAGCCAGGATCGTAAAGAGACTGGATGTCGTGGATGCGTTCAGAAAGTCCGGCAACAGACCTGAATGGATGATACTTACTGTAATTCCTGTCATCCCTCCGGATCTTCGCCCCATGGTTCAGCTGGATGGAGGCAGATTTGCCACATCTGATCTTAATGATCTATACAGAAGAATAATAAACAGAAACAATCGTCTCAGAAAGCTTCTGGAACTGGAAGCCCCCGACATAATTGTCAGAAATGAGAAGCGTATGCTTCAGGAAGCTGTTGATGCGCTTATAGATAACGGCAGGAGGGGCAGACCTGTAGTGGGACCCGGAAACAGACCGCTTAAGTCTCTTTCGGACATGCTCAAGGGCAAGTCAGGCCGTTTCAGACAGAATCTGCTTGGAAAACGAGTAGACTATTCGGGACGTTCCGTTATCGCCGTAGGTCCTTCGCTGAAGATTTATCAGTGCGGTCTGCCTAAGGAAATGGCTCTCGAATTATTCAAACCTTTTGTAATGAAGGAACTTGTAGAAGACGGAACTGCTCATAATATCAAGGGCGCAAAGAAGATGGTTGAGAGGGTCGATCCTGCAGTATGGGATGTGCTCGAGGACGTGATCAAAGAGCATCCCGTAATGCTTAACCGTGCGCCTACCCTTCACCGTCTGGGAATACAGGCGTTTGAGCCCATCCTTGTAGAAGGAAAGGCAATAAGACTTCATCCTCTCTCCTGTATGGCGTTCAACGCCGATTTCGATGGAGACCAGATGGCCGTTCACCTTCCTCTTACTCAGGAAGCTCAGGCAGAATGCCGTTTCATGCTTCTGTCTCCGAATAACCTCTTAAAGCCGTCCGACGGCGGTGTCGTGGCTGTTCCTTCGCAGGATATGGTTCTGGGTATTTATTACCTGACTCAGATCCGTGACGGAGAGCCGGGAGAGGGAAGATGCTTCAAGGATATTAATGAAGCAATAATGGCATATGTCAACCATCAGATCACTCTTCAGACAAAGATCAAATGCCGCCGCAAGGCTCGCATGGCTGATGGGACGGAAATCTCCGGAATGATCGATACTTCACTCGGCAGACTTTTATTTAACGAGATCATTCCTCAGGATCTGGGTTATGTTGACAGATCTGATCCTGAAAATGCTCTTAAGCTGGAGATTGACTTTCTTGTAAAGAAGAAGAATCTGAAGGATATACTGGAACATGTCATCAATCTGCACGGAGCTACAAAGACGGCGGAAGTGCTTGATGATGTGAAGGCAATTGGTTACAAGTATTCAACGATTTCTGCAATGACTGTATCTGTCGCAGATATGACCGTGCCGGCTACGAAGAAGGAACTTCTTGATAAGGCTGAAAAGACTGTTGCTGAGATCACAAAGAGATATAAGAGAGGTCAGCTGACGGAGGAAGGTCGTTATAAGGAAGTTATTGATACATGGAAGAAGACTGATGACAAGCTCACAAAGGATCTTCTGAATGGTCTTGATAAATACAATAACGTATTCATGATGGCTGATTCCGGAGCCCGTGGTTCCGATAAGCAGATCAAGCAGCTTGCCGGTATGCGCGGACTCATGGCTGATACAACAGGACGTACCATCGAGCTCCCGATCAAGTCGAATTTCCGTGAAGGTCTTGACGTACTCGAATATTTCATGTCTGCTCACGGAGCAAGAAAAGGACTTTCCGATACAGCTCTTCGTACCGCGAACTCAGGTTATCTTACACGTCGACTTGTGGATGTCTCTCAGGAACTGATAATCAGGACAACTGACTGCATAGAGCCTGACGAGGAAATTCCCGGAATGTGGGTTGAAGCCTTTACGGACGGCGATGAAGTAATTGAGTCTCTTGAGGAGAGAATTACAGGCCGTTTCTCATGCAACGATATCTTCGACGGCAAAGGCGATCTCATCGTCAAGAAAAATCATATGATCACCAGAGCCCGCGCTAAGCGTGTGGTCAACGAAGGTGTGGATGAAAATGGCGAAAAGATCAAAAAAGTAAAGATCCGTACTATCCTGACCTGCCGCTGCAAGGACGGTGTATGCGCGAAGTGCTACGGCATGAACCTTGCTACAGGTCAGCCTGTTCAGGTAGGTGAGGCAATCGGTATCATCGCAGCTCAGTCTATCGGTGAGCCCGGTACCCAGCTTACAATGAGAACCTTCCATACAGGTGGTGTCGCCGGTTCTGATATCACACAGGGTCTTCCCCGTGTCGAGGAACTTTTTGAGGCAAGACGTCCTAAGGGACTTGCTCTCATTACAGAGATCGACGGTACCGTCAGGATCACTGACAAAGGCCGTGCAAAGGAAGCTACTGTTACAAATCCTGAGACCGGAGAGAGCAAGAAGTATTTGATTCCTTTCGGATCTCACATAAAGATAGCTGACGGACAGGAACTTAAGGCTGGCGATCCGCTTACCGAAGGTTCTGTGAACCCGCATGATCTTCTGAAGGTCAAGGGTCTTAAGGCTGTTCAGGATTATCTGCTTCGTGAAGTCTTAAGAGTATACAGACTCCAGGGTGTTGATATCAACGATAAGCATATAGAGGTCGTCATTCATCAGATGCTGAAGAGGGTGCGTATCGAAAAGCAGGGCGATTCAAATCTGCTTCCGGGTTCGCTTGTTGACTGGCTTGATTTTGATAATATGAATAAGCAGCTTATCAATGAGGGCAAAGAACCGGCTGAAGGAGAAAGAGAGCTTCTTGGAATTACAAAGGCCAGCCTGGCAACTGAGTCATGGATGTCGGCCGCATCCTTCCAGGAGACAACAAAGGTACTTACCGATGCCGCGATCAAGGGCAAGGAAGATCACCTTGTCGGACTCAAGGAAAATGTCATTATCGGTCAGTTGATTCCTGCAGGAACCGGAATGAAGCGTTACAGAAAAATCGGTCTTTCTACTGATTATGCCGAAGCAATGAGAAAGAAGCTGAAGGCTGCTGAAGAAGAGGCTGCGCGCCGTGCCGCAAGAGAAGCGGCAAGGCTGGATCGAAACGATGAAAAGTCTGATGATGATGAAGTCATCGATTCTTCTGACATCGATAATGGAAGTGACGATGAAGAGTAAGCTGATGGAGAACTTCTCCAGGATTTGACGGTTTATTTGGAATTATGCCGGACAGCGTAAGCTGTCCGGTTTTTTACTTGACAAAGAGTATACATGGCTTGTATAATAATCTAGCGTGTCAAAAATCGGCATAAAGCCGATAGCAGTAGTATTTGGCATAGAATGACCACAGGAGGTGAAAATAATGCCAACATTCAACCAGTTAGTAAGAAAGGGCAGACAGACATCAACGAAGAAATCAAAGTCCCCGGCACTTCTGAGCGGATTCAATTCACTCACAAAGCGTCCCATCGAGACAAATTCTCCGCAGAAGCGCGGTGTCTGCACAGCAGTAAAGACTGCAACCCCTAAGAAGCCTAACTCCGCACTCCGCAAGATCGCGAGAGTCCGTCTGTCGAATGGTATCGAGGTAACCTCGTATATCCCCGGCGAAGGACACAATCTTCAGGAGCACAGCGTTGTGATGATCCGTGGAGGACGTGTAAAGGATCTTCCCGGTACCCGTTATCACATTATTCGCGGTACGCTTGATACCGCAGGTGTCGCTGACAGGAAGCAGGCTCGTTCCAAGTATGGCGTGAAGAAACCGAAGGCTTCAAAGTAATTCATGTCATGATTCGCAAAGTTATATGGTTTGGTGTTGATTTATTTTTCACTCAGGAAGATATATTCGCACGAACACATCTGACAATGTGAGTACCAGAGATTTAATCCAGTGATTAAGGAGGGAAGTAACGTGCCACGTAAAGGACATACCCAGAAAAGAGACGTACTGGCAGATCCTGTTTACAACTCCAAGGTTGTGACAAAGCTTGTCAACAGCGTAATGCTTGACGGCAAAAAGGGTGTTGCTCAGAAAATAGTCTACGGCGCATTTGCAAAGGTCGAGGAAAAGACCGGCAAGCCTGCACTTGATGTATTCGAGGAAGCAATGAACAATGTAATGCCTGTACTCGAAGTAAAGGCCAGACGTGTAGGCGGAGCCACATATCAGGTTCCCATCGAAGTGGATCCCGCGCGCCGTCAGGCACTCGGACTGCGCTGGCTGACCATGTTTTCTCGTAAGAGATCCGAGAAGACTATGGCTGACCGTCTCGCAAATGAGATTATGGATGCTGCCAATAATACCGGAGCTTCTGTAAAGCGTAAAGAAGAGATGCACCGTATGGCTGACGCCAACAAGGCATTTGCTCACTACAGATTCTGATTTAGCAGCATAGTGACAGCAGAGTAAAAATAGAGGAATAATAAATGGGAAAGAGAGAATTTCCCCTCGAGCGTACCAGAAACATCGGTATTATGGCGCACATCGATGCAGGAAAGACCACTCTTACAGAGCGTATCCTGTATTATACAGGTGTGAACTATAAGATCGGTGAGACCTACGAGGGTACTTCGACAATGGATTATATGGATCAGGAGCGTGAGCGTGGTATTACCATCACATCAGCTGCTACCACATGCCACTGGACGGAGCAGGAACAGAATAAACCTAAAAAAGGAGCGCTTCCGCACCGTATCAATATTATCGATACTCCGGGTCACGTTGACTTCACAGTAGAGGTTGAGCGTTCACTCAGAGTTCTCGACGGTGCCGTCGGTGTCTTTGATGCAAAGGGCGGTGTTGAGCCCCAGTCGGAAAATGTCTGGAGACAGGCGGATACTTATAACGTTCCGCGTATGGCATTTGTCAACAAGATGGATATTCTCGGAGCAAATTTCGAAAATACCGTCAGCGAGATCGTTTCAAAGCTTGGCAAGAACCCTGTCTGTGTAGAATATCCCATAGGAAAGGAAGATTATTTCGAAGGAATCATCGACCTTTTCGAGATGAAGGAATATGTCTATAACGATAAGACCGGACAGGATATTACTATTCAGGATATTCGTCCCGAATTAAAAGAGACCGCTGAGAAATGGCATACAGAGATGGTTGAAAAGATCTGTGATCTTGATGACGATCTTATGATGCAGTATCTTGACGGAAAGGAGCCTTCAATCGAAGAGATGAAGAAGGCACTGAGAAAGGGTACAGTAAGCAATAAGGCAGTTCCCGTATTCTGCGGATCTGCACATCAGAACAAGGGCATACAGAAGCTTCTCGATGGTGTTATCGAGTACATGCCTGCTCCTACTGATATTCCTGACGTTGAAGGTACCGACCTTGAAGGCAATCCTATTGAGCGTCGTACTACAGATGATGAGCCTTTCTCAGCACTCGTTTTCAAGATCATATCAGATCCTTTCGTCGGAAGACTTGCATTCATCCGTGTATATTCCGGAACGATGAAGTCAGGCTCTTATGTGCTTAATTCCACAAAGGATAAAAAGGAACGTGTCGGCCGTCTGCTTCTTATGCATGCAGATAAGAGACAGGAGTTGGATGAGGTATATGCCGGTGATATAGCTGCTGTAGTCGGATTCAAGAATTCGTCCACAGGAGATACCATCTGCGATGAGAATCACCCTGTTATTCTTGAGTCGATGGAATTCCCTGAACCTGTTATTCAGCTCGCAATCGAGCCGAAGACAAAGAACGATCAGCAGAAGATGGGCGAGGCTCTCGCAAAGCTTGCTGAAGAAGATCCTACGTTCAGAGCACATACTGATACCGAGACCGGACAGACTATTATCGCAGGAATGGGTGAGCTCCATCTTGAGATCATTGTTGACAGACTGAAGAGAGAATACAACGTTGAAGCAAACGTAGGAGCTCCTCAGGTTGCTTACAAGGAGACATTCACAAAGCCTGTTGATCAGGAATACAAATATGCCAAGCAGACCGGCGGACGCGGACAGTACGGACATTGTAAAGTCAGGTTCACTCCCATGGATCCGAATGGAGAAAAGGAATACGACTTCATCAACAATATCTCCGGTGGTGCAATTCCAAAGGAATACATACCGGCTGTCGGCGATGGTATCGAGGAAGCAATGCAGTCCGGCTGTGTTGCAGGTTATCCTGTGATCGGTATCTCTGCCGAGCTCTATGATGGTTCTTATCATGAAGTCGATTCATCCGAGATGGCTTTCCATATCGCAGGTTCAATGTGTTTCAAGGAAGCTATGCAGAAGTCTGCACCGGTTCTCCTTGAGCCGATCATGAAGGTCGAAGTTACAATGCCTGAGGAATACATGGGCGATGTGATCGGAGATCTTAATGCAAGACGTGGTCAGATCGAAGGAATGGATGATGTAGGAAACGGCAAGATAGTTAAGGCTTTCGTACCACTCGCTGAGATGTTCGGATATTCAACTACACTCAGATCCGAGACCCAGGGTCGAGGCAACTACTCAATGTTCTTTGAGAAGTATCAGCCTGCTCCCAAGAATGTACAGCAGAAAGTCATTGACGATCAGAAGAAATAATTGTTGAAAAGTGCTGATTTTTTCGTTATAATTGCATTATGCGAGAGTTTATGGCAAAACATGGATTGTAAAGTGAATTGCCGTAAGGCAGACTTTTAAGGAGGAAATATTAAAAATGGCAAAGGCTAAATTTGACAGAACGAAACCGCATGTCAACATTGGTACCATAGGTCACGTTGACCATGGTAAGACAACACTTACAGCAGCTATAACCAAGGTTCTCTCTGAGAGAGTAGATGGTAACGTTGCTGAAGCATTCGACCAGATCGATAAGGCTCCGGAGGAGAGAGAAAGAGGAATCACGATCTCCACAGCACACGTTGAGTATCAGACAGACAAGAGACACTATGCTCACGTTGACTGCCCGGGTCACGCTGACTATGTAAAGAACATGATCACTGGTGCTGCTCAGATGGATGGCGCTATCCTCGTTGTTGCAGCTACTGACGGTGTTATGGCTCAGACAAAGGAGCACATCCTTCTTGCACGTCAGGTCGGTGTTCCTTACATCGTTGTATTCCTTAACAAGTGTGATATGATCGATGATCCTGAGCTTCTTGAGCTCGTTGAGATGGAAGTTACAGAGCAGCTCGAAGAGTATGGATTTGAAGGATGCCCGATTATCAAGGGATCTGCTTACCAGGCACTTCAGGACGACAAGGCTCCTGCAAAGCTTGCTAACGGTGATCCTCTTGATCCTGAGAACCCTGACAAGAACTGGGGCGACTGCATCATGGAACTCATGAACACAGTTGATGAATATATCCCTGAACCTGTTCGTGATAACGACAAGCCTTTCCTTATGCCTGTCGAGGATGTATTCACGATCTCTGGTCGTGGTACTGTTGCTACAGGACGTGTTGAGCGTGGTACTCTCAAGCTCAATGACCCTGTCGAGATTCTTGGTATCCGTGAAGACAAGGAAGAGTCTGTCGCAACCGGTATTGAAATGTTCCGTAAGACTCTTGATTTCGCTGAAGCAGGTGATAACATCGGTGTTCTTCTCCGTGGTATCGACCGTGATCAGATCGAAAAGGGTCAGGTCATCGCAAAGCCCGGCACAGTTACATGCCACAAGAAATTCACAGCTCAGGTTTACGTACTGAAGAAGGAAGAGGGTGGACGTCATACTCCTTTCGTATCAAACTACCGTCCTCAGTTCTACTTCCGTACAACTGACGTAACTGGTGTCATCACACTTCCTGAGGGAACTGAGATGTGCATGCCCGGCGATAACGTTGAGATGACGATCGAGCTTATCCATCCTGTTGCTATGGAGCAGGGTCTTACATTCGCTATTCGTGAAGGTGGACACACTGTAGGATCAGGTAGAGTTGCTTCTATCATCGAGTAATCATTATGATTTCAACTCCTCTCAGGAAACTGAGAGGAGTTTTTTTCTTGTCATATATATTTTTTTCGATAATATCCGATATACTTTATGAGTCTGTGAATACAGGCTGTATTTTTCAGGACGCTGATAGAACGTGTTGACTTGAATTCAAAGGTAATCCTAATGGACGATCATAAATTCTGTTTTATATTATGTACTAATAACGATCTTAAACTAAATGAATGTATTAATTATTTGAAACTACTTCATGTTCCTGAAGGTTACTCTACTGATATAATTACTGTTACGGATGCAAAATCTATGTGCAGCGGTTATGAGGAGGCAATGAAGTCGTCTGATGCAAAATACAAAATATATATGCATCAGGATGTATATATTGTAAACAGGTTTTTTCTTGATAATATATTGTATATTTTTAATACAGATGAAAAGATCGGAATGATTGGAATAGTCGGTGCTCCTCGGATGCCTTATACCGGAATAATGTGGCAGACATTTCGAGTAGGTGCCATTACACCTGATTTTTCAAAATTTAATAAATCAACCGTTAACTCCTTATTTCCTTCACCTGATGATAAATTATATGATGTGGAAGCTATCGACGGACTACTTATGGCGACATCCCATGATGTTGATTGGAGAGAGGATCTGTTTGATGGTTTTGATTTTTACGATGTATCACAGTCTTTTGAAATGAGAAGGCATGGTTACAGTGTAGTCGTTCCTGTTATGACTCAGCCGATGGTTTTCCATGAGGATGGAGTCATACTGGATTTTAGGAATTATAATAAATACAGGGATATCTTATTGTCGGAATATGATCTGTCGGATAAAAATAGCAGACCTGTTTATAATGAAGATGATTCGTCGCATCAGATTTTCTTTTACCAGGAAATAAAAGATTACAATATAATTTTATCTTCATTAAAGGAAATGGTTGATAAGAATCTTTCGTATCAGAATCCGGCGTTTTTCGATTCATTTTTCGGATCTTCAAAACTTACTAAATTTTATAAATACTCTTATACAGGCTTTCTTATTGATGCCGTCCGGCGAATAAGTATATATGAATTGAAATATAATGAGGATATATTTTTTATCAATGGTCTTACATCATACGATGAAATGAATAATAAATTCATTACATTATTGCAATCGATGAGGAGAATTCAATATTTTCTTCCTGAAACTTATCAACTCGATGCCTTAAGATGGATGAAAGAAAAAAATATTTCATTATCCTGCATAAAGGGCGTATTAAATAATCAGTACTTATTTTTCAATAAGGATAAGAGAGTTTTAGATATGTATAAGAATTATTTAGAGGCTATAAATGAGTAAGATATTATTTGCAAGGCTTTTTTTATCTTATACTGATGACACAATAATAAAGGCCTTTAAGGTTGATCAGGCTGATTTTATTGAAAAAAAATATTTTACCCCCAAAAATGTCTATAATGATCCTGTTCTTTTTGAGATGTTAATGACAGATATAAGGGATAATAATATTGATTCTGTTTTTACTGTAAATTTCTGGCCTCTTGTCGCGAATGTCTGTCATGAATTATCTCTCCCTTATATAGCATGGAGCTATGATTGTCCGCAGAATTTGAAGACAAATGACTGCATGGACTTTGAGACGAATTATATATATCTTTTTGACAGGAGTGAGGTTGAACAGTATAGAAAAGAAGGATTGAGCCGGGTATTCCATATGCCTCTGGCAACAGACCCGGATCTCTTTGATAAGATGTCAGCCGGTAAAGACACTGCAGGAATAAAAAGAAATCTTACATCAGAAATATCTTTTGTTGGGAATCTTTATACATCATATGACTATAATGCTATGCTTTTAAGTATGCCGGAGAATTCATATTTCAAAGGATACATAAGAGGATTAGTAAGCGCTCAGTCGAATCTTTTTAATTACTGGATAATTCCTGATCTCATAAATGATAAAGTCACCCGCTATGTAAAAAATGAAACAGGAGCGGACGAATTGACGAGAAAGCAGCTGGTCTTTCTGATTGCAAATTATATTACTTATAAAGACCGACTGATGATTTTAAAGATGACAAAGAAAGTATCGGATGATGTTGCTCTTTACTCATATAAAGTAAATGATTCAGAAAAGAGTATGCTATCTTCTGTTGATATTCGTCCGTCTGTCGATTATTTGACTGAGATGCCATATGTGTTCAGGCATTCCAAAATAAATCTCTGCCCCACCCTTCGCTGTATAGGTACAGGGATACCACTAAGAATGCTGGATATTATGGCCAGTCATGGTTTTCTCCTCTGTAACGCCCAGAGTGAGCTTTTGGAATATTTTGATTCGAATGACTGTGCAATGTATTCAAGTTATGAAGAAGCCTATGACCTCATGCAGTTTTTCATAAGGAATGACGGAATACGGGAAAAGTGTGTGGAAAATGCCTACGCAAAGATTCAGGCAGCTTTCAGAATGGATGACAGAATAAAAATGATATTCGAGATGTCGAATGTGAAACTTTGATGATATAAGTATCAAAAGTACTTTTTTATACTCCTTTGTGATCATATTGACAAGAAACGCCTGCCTGAAAGCGAACGTATATTGAAATAAAAAACGTCTGCCTGAAAGCAGACGTTTTTGTATATCAGATTCCACTTGCACCGTAGTTTGAAAGAACTCTTGCTGATGGATCATTGACGTTCTGAAGACCATCCCATGATTTGTTTGGCATCCAGAAATCTTTGACCATCTGTGACTGACCGGGATAATATTTCTCGAAGATCTCACGATAGAGAAGAGATTCTTTCGTGAAGGGCTGTGCGTGTGTGTATTTTTTACGCTTTTCCTGGAATTCGATGTCAGTGAAATGGCTCTCAGCATAATCCGCCAGATCATCCTTTAAAGAGTGACCTACAGCGTCAGAGAAAGCTGCCTTTTCTCTCCAGAGAATATCGTCAGGAATAAGGTGGTCGTTCTCAAAAGCATGGCGGAGAAGATACTTGCCCTTGTTGTATTTATTTAGCTTCATCTCAGGATCAATTGACATTACATAATCCACAAAGGCAAGATCGCCGAAGGGGACACGCGCCTCAAGAGAATTGACGCTGATGCAGCGGTCAGCCCTCAGGACATCATACATATGAAGCTCACGCACTCTTTTTTCAGCTTCTTCCTGGAAAGCAAAAGCATTCGGGGCAAAGTCGGTATATTTGTAACCAAATAACTCATCGCTTATTTCACCGGTAAGAAGAACGCGGACATCAGTATTCTCATGTATCCATTTACAGCACAGATACATACCGATGGAGGCTCTGATCGTAGTGATGTCATATGTCCCAAGTGCAGCGATAACAGGCTCAAGAGCATTTATTACATCGTCTCTTGAAATAATCACTTCATGATGGTTTGAACCTATATAGTCAGCAACCTGTCTGGCATATTTTAAGTCGATGGCATCAATGTCCATACCAATTGCAAAGGTCTCAAGAGGTTTTTTCATCAGCTTTGCAGAGATGCCGCATACGAGCGAACTGTCGAGACCTCCGGAGAGGAGAAATCCGACCGGAGCGTCAGAATCAAGCCTCTTTTCGACACCGGCAACTAGGAGATCATGAATATTGCCTGCTACAAGTTCCATACTGTCATGCCTGATATGATCTACATGAGCGGGATCAGCATATTGCACGAATTCGCCGTCCTTATAATAATGACCGGGAGGGAAAGGCATGATTTTTTCAGTTAAGCCGACAAGGTTCTTGGGCTCTGAAGCAAAGATTATGGCTCCGCTTTCATCATAACCATAGTAGAGAGGTCTGATGCCGATCGGATCTCTTGCGGCAACATAGGAATCTGAGACGCTGTCATATAAAACTAAAGCATATTCAGCGTCAAGCGTCTCAAACATGCTGCAACCAAGCTCTCTATAAAGAGGAAGCAGAATCTCGCAGTCGCTGTCAGATGAGAAAGTATAACCCTTTGTGATAAGCTCCTGCTTTCTCGGACGGAAATTATAGATCTCTCCGTTACAGACTAAAGCATCGCCTCCCAACTGAAAGGGCTGCATGCCTGAGGCTGTCAGTCCCATTATGGCCAGCCTGTTGAAGCCCATCAGACCTTTTCCCGTATCAATCGTCTTGGTAGCATCAGGACCTCTTGATGTGGTTCGCATGAGGGATTCCTGAAATTTGTCCTTAGGCGCGTCTTTTCGGCACCACGCCAGAATGGAGCACATTACATGTACCTCTTTTCTAAACCGAATGAATCTCATGATCCGGTGGCTTCTGTGCCGCAGAGATCATGAGATCATCCGAAAAAATATTATAGGTCGAAATCTGACAGATAATCAGCGAAGTGAGAACAACAGCTGATCATATGTAGGATAATCAAGATATGCGGCAGGAATAAGCGCTTCCGCTGTATCTACAACTTTTCTCAAATCATCCATATCGCTTAAGATCACATCATGATAATCTGTAGCCTTGGTCTTTTCATCAGTTAATGCTTCTGCATTTTTTGTATCATCATCAAGTTTCTTGACACTCTTCATAATGTCATCAGATGAAGATGAAAGTGAAGAAAGAAGATCGGTTTCGAGACCGACTGACAGGCTGTCAGAAAGTTCCTTCTTTGAAATCGCTTCAGCAGTGACGTCTGACATATAATCAAGAAGTCCGGGGATGAAGTCTTTCTTGACAATATCGAGCATTGTAAGGCTTTCGATATGAATAGTCTTGGAATAATTCTCAAGCAGGATCTCATAACGGGCTTCAAGTTCTTTCTTATCAAAGATATGGAACTGGGTGAAGAGCTTTACGTTCTTTTCTGCAAGGAGTGAAGGCATAGCTTCAGGAAGGGACTTAAGATTATAAAGACCTCTCTTTTCAGCTTCCGAAATCCATTCATCGGTATAGCCGTTGCCGTTGAAGATGACCTTCTTATGCTCATTCATGATTTCCTGAAGTAGTTTCATTATGTTCTGCTGAAGATCTGCTTCAGGCACTCCTTCAAGTGTCTTTCTGATCTTTCTGAGCGATTCTGCTACGGCAGTATTGAGAATTACAATAGGATCAGCTACTGACACGGAAGAACCGGGCATACGGAACTCGAATTTATTTCCTGTGAATGCAAACGGTGAAGTCCTGTTTCTGTCGGTAGTATCCTTCATAAACGTAGGAAGGATCTTTGCACCTATATCCATAAGAGTATGCTCTGCATCCTCAGGACTGATGCCTTTGTCGATAGCATCGAGGATCTGCTCGAGCTCATCGCCGACGAAAATGGAGATAACAGCGGGAGGCGCTTCATTTGCTCCGAGACGGTGATCATTTCCTGCTGATGCTACGGAAATTCTCATAAGATCAGCATAGTTATCTACAGCTGCGATCGTTGCCAGAAGGAAAACAAGGAACTGAGTATTTTCGGCAGGTGTCTTTCCGGGCTCGAGAAGGTTTTCGCCTGTATCTGTTGACATAGACCAGTTCACATGCTTTCCGGAACCGTTGATTCCCTCGAAAGGCTTCTCATGAAGGAGGCATGCCATGTGATGCTTGTCAGCAACCTTTTTCATGATTTCCATAGTCAGCTGGTTATGATCAACTGCGACGTTTGCGGTCTCAAATATGGGAGCCAGCTCGTGCTGAGAAGGCGCAACTTCATTGTGCTTTGTCTTAGCCGGTACGCCGAGCTTCCAGAGCTCTTCGTCGAGGTCATGCATGAAAGACGAAACCTTTGGCTTCAGCACACCGAAGTAATGATCTTCCATTTCCTGTCCCTTAGGAGCAGGAGCGCCGATAAGAGTGCGACCGCAGAAGATAAGATCCTTTCTCTGCATATAGAGATCTTTATCAATAAGGAAATATTCCTGTTCGCTTCCGGCTGTGGTGTCTACACGTGTGACATCGGTCTTGCCGAGAAGATGAAGAAGTCTGACTGCTTCATGGTTCAAAGCATCCATGGAACGAAGAAGAGGAGTCTTCTTGTCGAGTGACTCTCCGGAGTAGGAGCAGAATGCGGTGGGTATATAGAGAGTGCCGTCTTTTACGAATGCAGGTGAGCTGGGATCCCATGCTGTATATCCGCGAGCCTCGAATGTCGCGCGAAGTCCTCCTGAAGGGAATGAAGATGCATCAGGCTCGCCCTTGATGAGCTCTTTTCCTGAGAAACTCATGATCACGGTCCCGTCTGACTGAGGGCTGATGAAGCTGTCATGCTTTTCAGCAGTGAAGCCTGTCATTGGCTGGAACCAGTGTGTGAAATGTGTGGCACCATGTTCGATTGCCCATTCCTTCATTGTAGCTGCAACAGTATTTGCAACTTCAAGTGTAAGGCTGGTGCCGTCCTTGATCGTCTTGTGGATAGCCTTGTAGGTATCCTTGGGGAGACGCTCATGCATAACCTTGTCATTGAAGACCATGCTTCCGTAGATTTCCGGAATTGAGATATCTGCCATTTTATAAGCTCCTTTCCACTTATACCGCTAAATCGGAAAAACTCCGAAAAATAGAAAAAGCGCTCCGGGCTATGCCCAGAGCGCCTTTGCCCTGTTGAAGCGATATTATCAAAGTGAAATTGTTTTGTCAACAGAAATATTGAAATCCGTCTGCTGAAAAAGTTTTTATGGTTTACATTTTCGCCGAGTGAATGTATATTAATGACAGTTTATAAGTGCCAAGGCATTAAAGTCTTTTGCCCGGCGCTTTTTTGGTAAAAAACAAAAGATCAGGAGGACAGGATGATAAAATATGTTTTTGTTACAGGTGGCGTGGTGTCAGGACTGGGGAAAGGCATTACGGCAGCTTCGCTCGGAAGACTTTTGAAAGCCCGCGGCTATCGTGTGACAATGCAGAAATTCGATCCTTATATCAATGTGGATCCGGGTACCATGAATCCTATTCAGCATGGTGAGGTTTTTGTTACGGATGACGGTACGGAGACAGATCTGGATCTTGGTCATTATGAGCGCTTTATTGATGAGTCCCTGGATCATAATGCCAACGTAACATCCGGAAAGATCTACTGGTCTGTATTAAATAAGGAAAGACACGGAGATTACGGCGGCGGTACCGTCCAGGTCATTCCCCATATCACAAATGAAATAAAGTCCAGGTTTTTCAGAAGCAGTGATCCAAATGACGAGCGTATAGCGATAATTGAAGTGGGCGGAACTGTCGGAGATATAGAGAGCCAGCCCTTTCTGGAGGCAATAAGGCAGTTTCAGCATGATGTGGGCAGAGAAAATGCCATAATGATCCATGTGACCCTGATCCCTTATCTTCGTGTATCAGGAGAGATGAAGACAAAGCCCACGCAGACATCTGTAAAGAAATGCCTGGAAATCGGAATTCAGCCCGATATTCTTGTCTGCCGGACAGAGATGCCTCTTACCCAGTCTATAAAAGACAAGATAGCGCTCTTCTGCAATGTGCCTGCAAATCATGTGCTTCAGAATCTGGATGCTGATTCCCTATATTCCGTACCGCTTCTTATGGAGAAGGAGCACCTTGCTGATGCGGTCCTTGAATGCCTGAACCTTCCTGAGAGCGAGCCTGTCGGACTTAAGGAATGGGAAAAAATGGTCGAGGATCTCCGCCATCCCAAGCATAAGGCGGAGATAGCCATAGTCGGTAAATATATCACTCTGCATGATGCTTATCTTTCTGTCGTAGAGGCGCTTAAGCATGGCGGAATCAAGACTATGACGGATGTAGATATCAGATGGGTCGATTCAGAGAAGGTCGAAGAAAAGGGCTGCGAAGAACTTCTTGACGGTGTGGATGGCATACTGATCCCCGGCGGCTTCGGAGACAGAGGAACACAGGGTATGATCATGGCAGCAGGTTATGCCAGAGAGAAAAAGATCCCCTTCCTTGGAATATGCCTTGGCATGCAGATGGCAGTCGTATCATTTGCGCGGGATGTGCTTGCGTATCATGATGCCAATTCGACGGAGTTTGCTCCCGATACCCTTCATCCTGTCATTGATCTTATGCCGGAACAGCGCGATGTCGAGAATCTGGGCGGTACAATGAGACTGGGCGCATATCCGTGTGTGCTTGATGAGACATCGATTGCATATAAGCTGTACGGGAAGAAGGATATATCCGAGCGTCACAGACACAGATATGAATTCAATAATGATTACAGGGAGATAATGACGAAAAAAGGAATGAAGCTGTGCGGTGTGTCTCCGGACGACAGAATTGTCGAGATGATAGAGCTTACCGATCATCCTTTCTATATCGGCACGCAGGCTCATCCGGAATTCAAGTCACGCCCCAATAAGGCACATCCTCTGTTTTCGGGGTTGGTTCAGGCCGCTGTGGAATATAGAACGAATAAAGGCTGACGGTTGGTTCTTTTAAATTTTGTATGAAAGGAGAAGCTGCAAGCTATGCAGCGTGATAAAGACATGAATATGCCTAGAGAAGAAATAATGCAGATGATAGAAGATGACGATGTCAAATTTATACGCCTGCAGTTTTCCGATTTTTTTGGAGTGCTGAGAAATATAGCTGTTACCGGCTCAGAGATAGTAAAGGCTATGGACGGCAGATGTTCGGTGGATGGTTATCATATACTCGGCGCAAGAGAGTTTGGCCTCAGAAATATATATCTTATTCCTGATCCGGACACATTTGCCATACTTCCCTGGAGACCTCAGCAGGGCAAGGTGGCGAGATTCCTCTGTGATCTGGCTGACGAGAAAGGAAATCTTATAACCCCGAGTCCCAGGTTTATTCTTAGAAATGTTTTAAAACGCGCAAAGAGTATGGGATTTGAGTTCGAGATGAATCCTGAATGCGAATTCTTCCTCTTTGATACGGACGAGGACGGCTATCCTACAAATACTACAAAAGAGAGAGCTTTATACCTTGATATGGCGCCTCTTGATTCGGGTGAAAATGCCAGACGTGACATAATATATGCTCTCGAGGAGCTGGGCTTTGAGATGGAATCGTCTCACCATGAAGATGCTCCCGCGCAGCATGCCGTCGCTTTCAGACGCGCAAAAGGCGTCAAGATGGCAGACCAGATACTTACGCTCAGAAATACCGTGAGAACAATTGCCGGCCGTCATGGTTTTCATGCTACTTTTATGCCGAAGCCCAGAACAGATCTGCCGGGCTCAGCCATGGCTCTTAATATTGTTGCTGCTGACGGAAGCAAGGACAAGATCACAGACAAGTCTGATCCGACCGGTCTGTCAGAAGACGGAAAGCATTTTCTGGCAGGAATACTTGATCATATGGCAGCCATGACTGCAATTGCAAATCCCATTGTCAATTCTTATAAGAGAAGCGGCGGAAGGTTCTATACCGAAAAGGGGATTTACTGGTCTTTGGATGATTACAATGCTCCGGTAAGAGTGATGAAGGGTGAAAACGGAAAGTCCGCTATAGAATGGGAGCTTCCGGACGGCGCCACAAATCCTTATCTTGTCATTTCATGTATGATAGCAGCCGGACTTGATGGTGTAGAAAAGAAGACTTCGCTTCCGGAACCTGATACAAGCACGGGTACGCTTCCCAGAACGCTGAGAGATGCCATAGATGTTTTCTCCGGAGACAAATTCATGAATGAGGTATGCGGAGAAAATTATGTCAGGATATATTCCGACAAAAAAGCATGCGAATGGGAACGCTATGCCGGCGAAGTTACAGACTGGGAGATACGTGAGTATCTGCACAGGATCTGAACTGATAAATGTCATGAACCGGTAAACAGGAATGATTACTGCTAAATGAAAGGCGGGAAGTCTTTTTGAGTCAGATCATTATTGCATTTCCGGGCGAAAGAATGTCGGAAAAGATACGATCTGTCCTGATGCATGCTGGTATACAGAACATACAGATTGTGTCTAACGGACGCGAGGCGCTTCGTGAGATGCAGGAGGGAAATACAGGTATCCTTATATGCCCTGTAAGGCTTAAGGATATGGATTATACAGGATTGTTAGCGGATCTGCCGCAGTTCTTCAGTATTCTTCTGATTGACAGCGCACAGTCTGTAGCCGGGAGGCGAGAATCGGACGTGATGGCGCTGACGCTGCCGGTTAAGGGTACAGCGCTTACAGATACGGTTTTTATGATGCTTGCCCAGATGGAGCACATAATGCGGCGCGAGAAGAAGAAGCGCCGCGAAATGCCGAGAAAGCGTACGCCTGAAGAGCAGAAGAAGATAGACGATGCCAAGGCTCTTCTGATGGAGCGAAACCATATGACAGAACCGGAAGCATTCAGATATATTCAGAAGAACAGCATGGATATGGGAAGGTCTCTTGTCGAGACAGCTGAGATGGTCATTGCAATGATATAAAAACGCACTTGATACAAATTCACTCTTGACATGAATATGATTCAGTTATAAAATAGCAAAGCAAAAAATAAATATGATATTCAGACAATGGCGTCTGCGAGTGGACAGATTGAGATCTGTCTGTTTGCTGACGGCTTTTTTTATGGTTTATTGGTTAAGAGGTATAACAGTAGGTTACAGGAGGAAAACTAATAATGAAAAATCCATCCCTGCTATACAATGAAAGAGAGCATGATGCCTGCGGTATCGGTACGGTAGTAAATATCGACGGCCATAAGGATCACAGAAATGTGGACGACGCGCTTCATATAGTAGAACGTCTGGAGCATCGTGCGGGCAAAGACGCAAGCGGCAAGGTCGGAGATGGTGTCGGCATACTTCTGCAGATATCACACAAATTCTTCAGCAAGGCTTGCCTTAAGTCAGGTATTACACTGGGCGGAGAGGGAGATTATGGAATAGGTATGTTCTTTCTGCCTCAGGATCGCGTAAAGCGTACCATGATGCAGAGAATGTTCCAGGTCATTGCAGAAAAGAACGGAATTCCTTTTCTCGGATGGAGAGACGTGCCGACGAATCCGGGAATTCTCGGAAAGGTTGCTTATGACTGCATGCCTTACATTTCCCAGGCATTTTTGGGAAGACCGGAGAACGTGAATCGCGGAATAGATTTTGACAGAAAACTTTATGTCACCATGCGTGAATTCGAGCAGTCAGAGAGTGACACCTACATCTGCTCACTTTCTTCGCGTACTGTCGTATATAAGGGAATGTTTCTCGTGGGTCAGCTGAGAAAATTCTACACTGATCTTGAGGATCCTGATTACGAAAGCGCTATTTCCATAGTACACAGCAGATTCTCGACCAATACGACGCCCAGCTGGGAACGTGCTCATCCCTACAGAATGATCGCGCATAACGGTGAGATCAATACTATCCGGGGAAATATGGATCGTATGCTGGCTCGTGAGGAGACGATGAAGTCGCCGTATCTCGAGGACGATATGGACAAGATCTGCCCTGTGATAGACACGAAAGGATCAGACTCAGCCGTACTCGACAACACTCTGGAATTCCTGTATATGTCAGGCATGGATCTTCCTCTTGCGGTGATGGCTACCATCCCGGAGCCTTGGAAACACAATGGATTCATGAGCCGTGAAAAAAAGGATTTCTATCATTATTACGCCACCATGATGGAACCATGGGACGGACCGGCAGCTATCCTCTTCTCAGACGGAGACCTTGTCGGCGCTTCACTTGACAGAAACGGTCTGCGTCCTTCCAGATACTATATAACTGATGACAACAGACTGATCCTGTCTTCCGAGGTCGGCGTTCTTGACATACCTGCCGAACATATCGTAAAGAAATCGCGCCTTATGCCGGGCAGGATCCTCCTTATAGATACAAAAGCAGGCAGGATGATTCCTGATGATGAATGCAAGCGGTATTATTCCACAAGAAAGCCTTACGGCGAGTGGCTTGATATGTCGCTTCTTCATCTGGAAGATCTGGCTATTCCCAACAAGAAGATACCGGTCTACGACCAGAAACAGAGAGACAGGCTTTATAAGGTATTCGGATATACTTATGAGGATGTTAATGACAATATTCTTCCCATGGCTGAAAATGCTGTAGAGCCGACCGTGTCCATGGGACATGATGTGCCTCTTGCGGTGCTTTCCGAGAAACATCAGCCACTCTTCAATTATTTCAAGCAGCTCTTCGCTCAGGTTACAAATCCGCCTATAGATTCACTGCGTGAGAAGATAGTAACGGATACGACTGTTTATATAGGTTCTGATGGAAATCTGCTGGAAGAGAACAGCCAGAACTGCCGGGTACTGGAGGTAAATAACCCTATACTTACAGGCGTTGACCTGATGAAGATAAGATCTCTTGACCAGCCCGGATTTCGTGCGGTCACCCTGCAGATAATCTATTACAAGAACACTTCGCTTGAAAAGGCGTTGGATCAGCTGAATGTATCGGTAGATCGTGCTTTTGAGAGAGGTTATAACATTATAATCCTTTCAGACAGAGGGATCGATGAAAACCATGTGCCTATTCCCTCTCTTCTGGCAGTGTCTTCTGTTGAGCAGCATCTGGTCAGAACCAAGAAGAGGACTGCGGTATCTCTGATACTTGAATCCGGAGAACCCAGGAGCGTTCATCAGTTCGCTACCCTGCTGGGATTCGGCGCGCGCGCGATCTATCCTTATTTAGCTCAGGAGTGTATTTCGGAGCTTATTGATTCCGGAATACTTGACAAGGATTATCATACGGCCATAGAGGATTACAACAAGGCAATCCTCAAGGGAATAGTAAAGATATCAGCCAAGATGGGAATATCGACGCTGCAGTCCTATCAGTCCGCAAAGATCTTCGAGGCCATCGGTCTGTCAAAAGAAGTAATAGACAAATACTTCACGGGCACAGTTTCAAGGGTAGGCGGAATAGGGCTCGGTGAGATAGCGGAAAGCGTTACATTCAGACACAACAGAGCATACGATCCGCTCGGACTTACGGAGGATACAACAATCGATTCTACCGGATTCCATAAACTGAGATCCGGTCCCGATGCTGAAGACCATATGTTCAGGCCGCAGACCATAGTGACTCTGCAGGAGGCAGTTCGCAGAAAAGATTATAAACTTTTCAAGGATTATTCATCCGGAGTGGATGACGAGAAACCTCATACTCTGAGGGGACTTATGAAATTCCGCCAGGTCAACAAGCCTATTCCGGTTGAGGAGGTAGAGCCGATAGAATCAATCGTGAAGAGATTTCAGACCGGAGCCATGTCTTTCGGAGCTATTTCAAAAGAAGCTCATGAGACGCTGGCAGTCGCCATGAACCGCATCGGCGGACGTTCAAACACAGGTGAAGGCGGAGAAGATCCTGAGAGATTCGGTACGGAAAGAAATTCTGCCGTCAAGCAGGTGGCTTCCGGACGATTCGGCGTGACGGAAGATTATCTGATATCCGGCGATGAGATCCAGATCAAGATGGCTCAGGGCGCAAAGCCCGGTGAAGGCGGTAACCTCCCGGGAAGAAAGGTATATCCCTGGGTTGCGAGAACCAGATATTCCACTCCGGGAGTATCTCTTATCTCGCCGCCTCCTCACCATGACATATATTCGATAGAGGATCTGGCGCAGCTTATTTATGATCTTAAGAATGCAAACAGAAAGGCGCGTATTTCCGTAAAGCTTGTGTCTGAAGCAGGAGTGGGAACCATAGCCAGCGGCGTTGCAAAGGCAGGCGCTCAGGTAATTCTTATTTCGGGTTATGACGGAGGTACCGGAGCTGCTCCTTATTCATCAGTTCATCACGCAGGTCTCCCCTGGGAGCTTGGTATTGCCGAGGCTCATCAGACTCTGATGGAGAACGGACTCAGAGATAGGGTGATACTTGAAGCTGATTCCAAGCTGATGACCGGAAGAGATGTGGCTATAGCAGCACTTCTTGGCGCTGAGGAATATGGTTTCGGCACAGCAGCTCTGGTAGCTATGGGATGCATGATGATGAGAGTATGCTCAAAAGATACATGTCCTGTCGGAATAGCTACTCAGAATCCGGAGCTTCGCAAGCGCTTCAAGGGTCAGCCTGAGCATGTGATCAATTTCATGTGCTTCGTGGCTCAGGAAATGCGTGAGATCATGGCATATCTCGGATTCCATACTGTAAGCGAGATGATAGGAAGAACTGACTGTCTCGAAGTAAGAAATCATCCCATCACCAAGAGAGCAGGTTCTGTCGATCTTTCGGGAATACTTGATACCAGATTTGCAGGCGCAAGCGGTTCGCATTTTGATCCGGCAAAGGTCTATGATTTCCATCTCGAGAAGACGGTCGATGAAGCTGTCCTGATTCCTGAATTCGAGAATGCCATCGGAGAGAAGGAACATCATTCAGCTACTGTCAGAGTCAAAGGTACGGATAGATCGGTTGGAACAATTCTTGGCTCTGTAATTACTGAAAAATATGGCGCTGAAACTTTGGATGAGGATATGTTCGTAGTCAACTGCGTCGGCGCCGGCGGCCAGTCGTTCGGAGCATTTATTCCAAAAGGAATGACGCTCAGGCTGGAAGGCGATGCAAACGATGGTTTCGGAAAGGGACTTTCCGGCGGAAAGCTCGTTGTGGTTCCTCCTAAGGGAGCGGCTTATAAGCCTTCTGAAAATATAATCATCGGAAATGTGGCGCTTTACGGAGCTACAAGCGGCAAGGCATATATAGAGGGCGTAGCCGGCGAGAGATTCCTTGTGAGAAACTCCGGAGCTACGGCTGTCGCTGAAGGATGTGGAGATCATGGTCTTGAATACATGACCGGAGGAAGAGCCGTAATACTCGGACCTACAGGCAAGAACCTGGCAGCCGGTATGTCAGGCGGCATTGCCTATGTGCTTGATATGAAGCATGATCTTTACAGAAAGATCAACAAGGATATGGTTTCTCTTACTGAGGTTACAGAGAAGTATGATGTGGCAGAGCTCAGAGGTATACTTGATGATTATGTAAGAGAGACGGGTTCTGCTCTCGGCAATGAAGTGATTACTCATTTCGATAAATATCTTCCCTTCTTCAAGAAGATAATTCCTAATGATTACCACAGAATGCTTGTGGAGATAAGCAAGTTTGAGGAACAGGGCATAAGCCATGAGCATGCTGTCACAGAAGCATTCGAGGAAATGAGAGCCTGACAACCAACAATAAATAGGAGGCAAACATGGGTAAGCCGACCGGATTTCTGGAATACAAAAGAGAAGATAACAAAGATATTGATCCTCAGAAGAGAATAGAAAATTATGAGTGGTTTCATGAGCCGCTTAAGGAAGAAGAAAGACGAGAACAGGGGGCGCGCTGCATGAACTGCGGCGTTCCGCTCTGCCAGTCCGGAATGAAATTGTCCGGGATGTATACGGGTTGTCCGCTGCATAACCTTATACCCGAATGGAATGATGAAGTATATCACAGTCATCCTGCATACGCATTTTCGAGACTTCAGAAGACTAATAATTTTCCTGAATTCACAGGAAGAGTATGTCCGGCGCTCTGCGAGAAGGCTTGCGTCGAGGGTGAGAATGACGACCCTGTCACCATCCGTGACAATGAGCTTTATGTAATAGAGACCGCATTTGAAAAGGGATATATAAAGCCAAGGATACCTGAAAACCGCAGTTCCAAAAAAGTAGCTGTGATTGGAGCCGGCCCCGCAGGACTTGCCTGTGCAGACAGGCTGAACAGACGGGGTCATAATGTGACAGTATATGAACGTGAGCCTCAGATCGGCGGACTTCTTATGTACGGTATTCCAAATATGAAGCTGCCGAAGGAGGTTATTATCCGTCGTAAGAAGCTGATGGAGGAAGAAGGCGTTGTTTTCAAGACCGGAGTTAATGTGGGCGTTGATATTACAGCAGATGAGCTGAAAAAGCAATATGATGCCATCGTACTTTGCTGCGGCGCAAAAAAACCGAGATCTCTTCCGGCAGCAGATCCGGCAAAGATCGGCGGAGTCTATTATGCCGTGGATTATCTCTCACAGGCCACAAGAGATCTCTTAAGCGGAGCAGTGACAGGCGGAAGAAGCGAGGCTTTGGAATTTTCGAAGAAAAAGAAAAAGACATCGGCAAAGGAAGAAGAGAAGCAGCTCTCGCCTGATGGTGCAAAGATGTTTGCTGCCGGAAAGAATGTAATTATCGTCGGCGGCGGAGATACAGGAAATGACTGCACGGCTACTTCTATAAGACAGGGCGCAAAGTCCGTGATACAGCTTGAGATGATGCCATGTCCTCCGTCAGAAAGGGCGGAATCAAATCCCTGGCCTGAGTGGCCGAAGACTCTGAAGACCGATTATGGTCAGGAGGAGGCTATAGCTCTCTTTGGACACGATCCGAGAATTTACGAGACAACTGTCAAGTCTGTAGAGACTAAAAAAGACGGCTTGATAAAGTCTGTTACGACAGTGAAGGTGAGATTCGAAAACCGTAAGATGGTGGAAGTTGAAGGCTCTGAAAAGACATATCCATGTGACATACTTTTGATTGCCGCAGGATTTGTAGGATGCGAAGATTATACGGCCGAGGCTTTCAATATCAAGCGTACCCAGAGAAATGTGGCTGAGACTGCTGAAGGGAAATATGCTACTTCTGTTCCCGGAGTATTTGCCGCGGGTGATATGAGAAGAGGTCAGTCCCTGGTGGTCTGGGGTATAGTAGAAGGCCGCTCTGCGGCAAGAGAAGTTGATGAATATCTGATGGGATATTCCGGACTTGCCTGATGATAACCGCTTATGAGTTTTGGATTAAAAAAAATACTTTACATTCATAAGTCAACTGTATACAATACATAATTGAAATACGGCAAAGGTGTCGGTCGAGCAGATAGCTGCTTTACCGGCATTTTTCTTTTTTAAAAAACATACGGATCACTGTATCACATAGCATGCAAATATGCGACAGAATGACTGATCGATATGTGTGATCAAAAAATAATACGGTATTCTCGGACAAGGGCGTCTAAGAAGATAATGGTTTCATTATTTTCTCAGATGCCATTTTTCGTGCAATATAGAAAAAGTGTAGATGAAAGAAAATAGGAGGACATGAAAATGGATAAGATTAGTTTGACAACTGTCATCTGGGTTCTCCTGTGTTCGGCATTGGTGTATTTTATGCAGGCAGGATTTGCTCTCTGCGAATCAGGTCTCACCAGAGCCAAGAATACAGGTAACATCCTGATGAAAAATATGATGGATTTCTGTATAGGTACGCCGTGCTTCTGGCTTATCGGCTTCGGACTTATGTTCCATGGCGGACTCGGAGGGTTCATAGGAACTCCAGACTTCTTTATCAGGGACACTTCATTCTATACCGCAAAGAATACGGCGGTAGCTCAGGGAATGCCGCTTTGGTGCTTTGTAATTTTTGAGACAGTATTCTGCGCGACAGCAGCTACTATTGTTTCAGGATCCATGGCAGAGCGTACGAATTTCAAAGCATACTGCATCTACTCCGCATGCATATCACTTCTCATTTACCCTGTGACAGGTCACTGGGCATGGGGCGGCGGCTGGCTCTCAACACTCGGATATCATGATTTCGCCGGATCATCTCTGGTACATAACGTAGGCGGTGTAATCGCACTGATCGGTGCGTCCATTCTCGGACCAAGAATCGGCAAGTACGATAAAGACGGTAAAGCAAGAGCTATTCCCGGATCAAATATGGTCAGCGTGGCTCTCGGCGTATTTATCCTCTGGTTCTGCTGGTTTGGATTCAATGGCGGTTCTACGATCGCCATGAGCACAGCTGATAACGCAAAGACAGCTTCTCTTGCTTTCATGAACACAAACCTGGCAGCTGCTGTAGCAACCTTTGTGGCAATGATTTTCACATGGTTCCGTTATGGCAAGCCGGATGTTTCGATGACAATGAATGCGGCACTTGCCGGTCTTGTAGCCATCACAGCAGGATGTGACTGCGTAACACCTGTAGGTGCATTCTTTATCGGATTAATAGCAGGCTTCCTTGTAGTATTCTCAGTTGAATTCTTTGATAATGTAGCAAAGATCGATGACCCTGTTGGTGCCATTTCAGTACATATGGTAAATGGTATCTGGGGCACTCTTGCTGTAGGTCTCTTCTCTAACGGAGCTGACGGAGTGATGAAGGGTCTTTTCTACGGCGGCGGCGCAAAGCTGCTTGGCATCCAGGTTCTTGGAATTATAGCAATCGATGCCTTTGTATCGATCACAATGTTCATTATCTTTAAGATTATTGACAAGGCAGTCGGTCTCCGTGTACCGGAAGAGGTCGAGATAGATGGTCTTGATATTCATGAGCATGGTCTTACATCAGCTTTCTCCGGATTTGCAATCACTGATGTCACAGATATGAATGTCGATGTGAATGAGAATACTGACCTCGGTGAAGATTCTTATGATAATGCAAGCGAGGCCAAGAAGAATGCTGCAGTACCTGTAAAGTCTGAGGCACCTCTTGTACCTGAACTTGATACAGGCATGCATAAGATCGTAATTATCGCAAAACTGGCACGATTTGATACACTGAAAAAAGCTCTTAATGATCTCGGTGTAACCGGAATGACAATGACACAGGTAATGGGCTGCGGCATTGAGAAGGGTACTACAGAGAGATATCGTGGCGCTGTCGTTGATTCAACACTTCTTCCAAAGGTGAAGCTTGAAGTGATCGTAGCAAAGATACCTGTCGATAAGGTAATTGACGCAGCCAAGAGAGCCCTCTACACCGGACATATAGGTGACGGCAAGATCTTCGTATATAACGTCTCCAAGGTAGTCAAGGTACGTACAGGCGAAGAAGATGTAGCTGCACTTCAGGATGTAGAGTAATAATACAGTTCTTTCTTCTACCATTTTCGATACACTTTTACCGAAGGCTCCGGGAAATCCCGGAGTCTTTTTTTCGTAACCCTGCTGAAAGATGTATGTTATTATAGCAGGGTATCAAAGTCATACCGCATTTATTGGCATGATAATCGACACTGAAATTATTTTTTCCGAATAAGGTATATGGATTATGGTAAAAAATTATAAGCTGACTATATGCTACGACGGCACACGTTACTGTGGCTGGGAACATCAGCCCGGAAGGGATTCTGTCCAGGGCAGGATCGAGATGGTGCTGGCAAGAATGTGCGGGATGGATCCTTTAGCATCTGAATTTTTTAATGATGATCCTCCTGTTGATCTGATAGGTGCAGGCAGGACCGACGCCGGAGTGCATGCTCTTGCAATGACAGCATCAGTAAAACTTGATACAGAAAAGGTGATTTTTTCATCAGGGCAAAAGGAGAAAACGGTATCTACGAGCGAAATGCGAAATTACCTGAACAGGTATCTTCCCGATGATATATCTGTTACCGAGGTTCACGAAGCATCAGACAGATTTCATGCCAGATATAATGCAGCAGGGAAGACATATCGATATATGATAGAAGACGGACCTGTGAAAAGTGTGTTCGACAGGAGATATATCACATGCCTTGACAGACCGCTGGATACGGAGCTTATGAAAGAGGCTTCCCGCTACATAATAGGTGAACATGATTTCAAGAGCTTCTGCGGTAACTCCCGAATGAAAAAATCCACAGTTCGTCTTGTGGATTCTCTTAATATAGAGAGGAACAGAGACAGGGTGATCATCACTGTACATGGAAGCGGATTTCTGCAGAATATGGTGAGGATCATTGTCGGGACTCTTATAGAAGTGGGATATGGCAGAATGAAGCCGGATGATGTAAAGACTGTCCTTGAGGCACGCGACAGAAAAAAGGCGGGACCTACGGCACCGGCGAAAGGACTGATGCTGATGGGAGTGGATTATTAATAAATCGTGAAATATGCAGATTTTCTCGAATCTTCCCGCAAAAGCAGTTGAAAAAACCGGTACGGCGATTATAATATAAATAAGTATGTGAAAAAATGCTTAATGAGGATATTATGCCGGATGGAACGGAGGCCGGCAGCTGACAGAAAGGATTTAAACCGTTATGGTTGCATCAGATATAGGAATCGATCTTGGTACCGCGAGTATACTTGTATATATAAGAGGCAAGGGAGTGGTACTGAAGGAACCGTCCGTTGTCGCATTTGACCGCGATACCAATAAAATCAAGGCGATAGGAGAAGAGGCACGCCTGATGCTCGGACGTACACCGGGCAATATTGTGGCTGTCCGCCCCTTGAGACAGGGCGTCATTTCCGATTACACAGTTACTGAGAAGATGATTAAATATTTCATACAGAAGGCTCTCGGCAAGAAGTCATACAGAAAGCCGAGGATCTCCGTATGCGTCCCTTCCGGAGTGACAGAAGTTGAGAAGAGAGCCGTTGAGGATGCGACATATGCTGCAGGAGCAAGAGAAGTCGCAATCATAGAGGAACCCATAGCAGCGGCCATAGGAGCGGGAATTGATATTTCAAGACCCTGCGGTAATATGATAGTGGATATAGGAGGAGGTACTGCGGATATTGCAGTTATCTCTCTCGGCGGATCTGTCGTATCCACATCTATAAAGATTGCCGGAGACGACTTTGACGAGGCAATCGTCCGTTATATGAGGAAAAAACACAATATCCTGATCGGCGAGAGGACTGCTGAGGATATGAAGATAAAGATTGGAACCTGCTATCCGCTTCCGGAACCTATGACTATGGAAGTAAGGGGCAGAAACCTGGTCACGGGTCTTCCGAAGACTATAGAGATATCATCAGAGGAGACGGAGGAAGCGCTTAGAGAACCTACGATTCAGATAGTTGATGCAGTGCACAGCGTTCTTGAGAAGACACCTCCCGAACTGGCGGCAGATGTTTCAGAGCGTGGTATTGTACTGACAGGAGGCGGCTCTCTCCTCCGGGGGCTTGAGCAGCTGATGGAGGAGCGTACGGGAATCAACACCATCACAGCAGATGATCCCATGACTTGCGTTGCCATCGGAACAGGCAAATACGTCGAATTCCTTGCGGGCGACCATAAGGATCTGGGCTGATATTTAAGAGGGACTGATTTATGGTCAGAGGGCTATATACTGCATATACAGGCATGGCGGAAGAACAGAGAAGGCTTGATGTGCTTGCGAACGATCTGGCAAATTCCGATACGACCGGTTTCAAGAAAGAAGGCACGGTAAATCGTTCGTTTAAGAACAGGCTGGCTCTTCGCATCAAAGATTCGGGCACTATGTATTATCCGTCAGCTATTGGGAATGTAAGGCTCGGAGATAAGATCGGAGAGACATATACCGACTGGTCACAGGGGTCTTTGAAGGTCACTGACGTAAAGTCTGATCTGGCGCTGACGGGCAAAGGCTTTTTTGCCGTATCATTTCGCGACAAAAATGGAAATCAGTCGATCAAATATACCAGAGACGGCAGCTTTACCGTAGATAAGAACGGATATCTACGCACAAATGACGGAGATTATGTTTTAAATCAATACGGAGCCATAAATTCCGCAAACAATCCCGGCAACTATGTCAGGATAGACCCGCTCAGTGATTATCAGATCAATCAGCAGGGACAGATCTATCAGGATAATCAGCTGGTAGGACAGATTGGCATTGTAGATATTAATAATTATAATTATCTGTCAAAATACGGCGATAATTATTATGATCTTGTAAACGGAGGCAATGTGACAGCTTCCGATTCAGGAATAGAGCAGGGGGCTCTTGAGATGTCCAATGTGAACGTGGTAGACGAGATGGTAGAGATGATCACTATCCAGAGAAGCTACGAGGCAGGACAGAAAATGATCCAGACAGAGGATTCGACTCTTGATCACGCTGTAAATCAGGTAGGAAAGGTCTAAAGGAGTAAGGCATTATGATGAGATCACTTTGGACAGCTGCATCCGGAATGAGAGCGCAGCAGACGAATGTTGACACTATCGCAAACAATCTGGCTAATGTCAATACCACCGGCTTCAAGACGCAGAGCACACAGTTCCGCTCGCTTCTTTACCAGACTCTTCAGGAAAAGACTACTACCGCGAATGGAGATGACAAGCCGACGGGAGCCCAGGTAGGTCTCGGCACCAGAGTCTCATCCATAAATTCAGTCTATACTCAGGGTGAGGAACTGGAGAGCGACTCAAATACGGCTCTCTGCATAAACGGTCAGGGATTCTTTGCTTTAAGCGGAGGCGATGGAGAGACGTTTTTTTCCAGAAACGGTGATTTTAACTGGGCTATTGATAATGACGGCGGCAGAGTTCTTACTAATGCAAGCGGTTATAAAGTCCTTGACAGAAACGGACAGGCTGTAAAAATTCCTGCAGAGGCAGGCACGGACAGCGTAACATTCGGTTCAGACGGAGCTGTATCCTATAAGAGATCAGACGGCACTCCCGTACAAACAGGTCAATATGTGGCTCTGTATCAGTTCGCCAATCCGGGCGGACTTGAAAAACGGGGATCAAATCTCCTCGCAGCGACCGTGAATTCGGGCAATCCGCTTAATGAATCCACTACGAACGGTGTCACTCCATCAGTGATAGTGCAGGGATATCTGGAAGGATCCAACGTAGATGTAGCAACACAGATGGTAGATATGATTATTGCCCAGAGAGCATATGAGCTGAATTCCAAGGCAATCACTACAAGCGATACCATGCTTGAGGAGGCAAATAATCTGAAGAGATGATGGTCAGACGGATTTTTTAATTCAAAATGAGTGGCAAAATGTATTTTTGACACTTATATCACTTTATCATATGAGGTGTATATGAGTATTTCTATCTCCGGGAATTTAGATAATTATATGATGACAAGAGCGGGAGAGGCTGGCAGCAGCGCGCGTTATGATAAGACGCGCAGCAAACTGTCCGGTCTCTCTTCGTCTTCTTCAAAAGAAGAACTGGAAAAAGCGGCTGAGACATTCGAATCATATTTTGTAGAGCAGTTTTTGAAGGAAACTGTTAAAAGCATAAAATCAGAGGACAGCAGCATATCGCAATATACCGACCTTTATATGGACTCGGTGCTTGGTGATATTTCCGATACCATAGTAAAAAGATACGGCGGAAGATTTACGGATTCCATGGTGGAGCAGATGGCCAGGAATTATCATATAGACATCTCCGGAGATTCCGAGGAAAAGGGTTCTGATGGAGAGCAATGAGGAAGTCAGCGGATATGTGTCAGAGGTTTTATTCAGGAATGTCGAAAATGAATATTCCGTACTGATAATAAAGTCCGATGATGGATCAGAGACGACTGTGACGGGAATATTTCCCGGAGGAGTATCGACCGGAACATTAATAAAAGTAAAGGGAAGCTTTTTTAATCATGCTTCTTATGGCAGACAGTTTCGGGCGGTGTCATTTGAGGAGGTCATGCCGGATGATACTGCCGGCATTGAAAGATATCTGGGCTCCGGATTAATAAAAGGAATAGGACCTGCTCTGGCCAAGAGAATAGTGTCGGAATTCGGCAGAGATACGATCAGGATCATCGAAGAAGAGCCGGAGAGGCTGGCGGAGGTGCGCGGCATCAGCGAAAACAAGGCTATGTCCATATCCGATCAGATAGTCGGGAAACGCGAGATGCGCTCTGCGATGATTTTTCTCCAGGAGCTGGGAGTAAATGGTCAGACTGCCATAAATATTTATAAGACATACGGCAGCAACATGAAAAATGTGATAAGGGCCAACCCCTATCAGGTTGCTGAAGATGTGGACGGCGTCGGATTCATGACAGCCGACAGGATAGCGTCAAAACTGGGTGTATTCAAGGATTCCGAATTCAGAACCAGAGCTGCTGTTATTTATATACTTGAGCGATCTGCAAAAGACGGCAATACTTTTTTACCGTCTGACATTCTCCGGTCGAATCTTTCCGATCTGATGGGAAAGGAACCGGAAGGTTTTCAAACAGCAATTGATAATCTGCTTGTTGACGGAAAAATCAATGTAGTAAACGGCGATGAAATATATCTGTCTTATTATTATAACATTGAGACCGATGCTGCCAGAAGACTTATAGATCTGGATGATAAACCCGTTTCAAGAGAAATTTTCAGCGAGGGTCTGATAGATGAAATTGAGAGATCCACAGGGCTTTCGCTTGAAAAAAGACAAAGGGAAGCCGTGAAGGAAGCTCTGAAAAGGGGTGTGTTTATCCTTACCGGAGGTCCAGGTACAGGCAAGACCACGACAATAAAGGCTATAATTGAAGCACTTGTTCTGAGAGGTGACGATGTGGCTCTTGCGGCTCCTACCGGAAGGGCGGCAAGACGGATGACTGAGGCGACCGGTCATGAGGCAAAGACTATACACAGGCTGCTGGAGGTCCAGCCGGCCGGAGATGATTCAAGGAGAAGTGTTTTTTCAAGGAACGAAGATAATCCGATTGAATACGATGCGATAATAATAGATGAGATGTCTATGGTGGATATTTCTCTTTTTGATGCTTTGCTTAGAGCTGTAGGCAAAGGAACCAGACTTATTATGTCAGGAGATGTAAATCAGCTGCCTTCAGTCGGTCCCGGAAATGTCCTTAAAGATATAATTGATTCGGATATGTTTTCCGTTATCAGACTTGAGACCATATTCAGACAGGCTCAGGAAAGCGACATCATAATGAACGCTCACAGGATCAATAACGGAGAGCCGGTGACATTCAAAAATGATAATGATTTCTTTTTTATGGAGCGTGATGATTCATCTCATGTAATAAAAATAATGCTTGATCTTGTCATGAAGAATCTGCCTTCTTATCTAAAGATCAAACCGCAGGATATTCAGGTGCTTACTCCGATGAAGAAAGGAAAGCTCGGAGCTGAAAATCTGAATAAGATATTTCAGCGCTATCTTAATCCTCAAGGTGATGGGAAAAATGAATACACATCAGGAGATACCATATTCCGCGAAGGCGATAAGGTAATGCAAATCAGGAATGATTATCAATTAGAGTGGAAGGTATACGGTGTCAATAATGTCGTTCTGGAATCAGGAACGGGTGTGTTCAACGGAGACTGTGGAATAATAGAAGAGGTAAATCCTTTTGACGAGACAGTTACAGTGAGATATGAGGATGATCATATAGTAAGTTATGGCTTTGAAGGTCTGGAAGATCTTATGCTGTCATATGCTGTTACCATTCATAAATCCCAGGGCTCGGAATATCCGGCTGTAGTTATGCCGGTTATGGCGGGACCCCGTCCTCTTATGACGAGAAATATATTATATACCGCGGTTACACGAGCAAAGAAGTGCGTAGTTCTGGTAGGAGAACAGAATACATTCAAGCTGATGGAGGGGAATGTGTCCGACAACAAGAGGTATTCGGGACTGAAAGACAGAATAATAGAAGAGATCCGTCCGGTTTAGCGGACGGACCTCTTATTATTTTTTATCAGTCGAATTATTTTTGACTCTTTCAGTAGTTGTACCGGGTGGATTATTTTCCAGATAGTCATCCACTTCGTGGAATGATTTCGGAAATGTCATCCCAAGCTGATCGGCTATATCGTCCTGGTAGAGCTTTACTATGGATGAAGAGGGCGCACACTCTATATTCATCTTGCCCGGATCCTCATGTCCTATCAAGATCCGGTAAGCCTGTTTGCCGGCAGCGTAACCCATGGCGTAAGGGTCGGTGTAGAGACAGGTGAGAGTCTTGATCCCAAGAGATCCGTCACAGGAGACAGTCGCGGTTTTCGCGTTCATGGCAGTGTTCCTGATCGATTCCATCTGATCAGAAAGATCTGATCCTGCGGATATGAAAAGCACACTGCATTCTGCGGCAGCAGTGGAAAGAACCTGGGCGTTGCCTTCTATAGTAGATGAAGTGTTTGCCGGAATGGCGGACCCTGTTGAATCAGGATCGTCGGCCCCGACCTGCTCTATAATATGCTGCTTTGAATATTCTTCTGCCATTCTGCCGCCCTTCCAGTTAGCGGAAGCCTTGGCAGATCTGGCACTGGCAGGGGCATTAAGCACAGTGGATAGTCCTCCGGGTGAAACCGGCTCAGGATCAGGATAGGGTCCTTCCATACTGTCATGAACAGAAGGAGATGTCTTTTTTACAATAGATGAATCAGATTCGGGGTTTTTGACCTTGTGGGCAGCAATAGCGGCGTCAGTTGACTGAAGCTCATATTCTCTCCAGGGAATGCCTGCCTCGTCCATATAGGATTCAAGGATCTCGTTCTGGTAAATAGCGTCCGAATCCTCCGGGCTGTAAAGTAGTCCTACCGAAGACAGCTGAGGACATGATTCTACAATAAGAGACATCACATCAGCCATGGGAGCCCGGGTAGACACACCGGTGATATTGCTTCCGGTAGGGCTGGACCATTTGCTGCCGTTCAGATGGAGAAGCGTCTGGAAATCAAGTACATCGGTTCCTATCACGGGAATGCTGTCCGTGGATTCGGAAGCTGCTGTAAGGACATTGTTTCCGACGGTCAAAAGGAGATCAGGCTTATCTTCCTTTGAAAGCTCAGTATCTATAGCCTGTTTTGCGGTAGATACGCCGGTGGTGCCGTTTACTGTGCTGAGCTTGTAATGGCCGCTGCCTATAAGATCGTCCATTGCATCGCGGAAGCCTTTCCGGATTCCGGTCGAGTATGCGTCGTCATCGCCGGTAATGACAGAGATGTTATACATAGAGTCATCCTTGCTGCTGAGCGGCTTGTATTTTGCGTCGCTGTTGGAGCGGGAGCCTGAGCAGGCACACATCATAGTAACAGATGCGGCAATGACAAGCGATGCGATGATTTTTTTACTAAGTTTATTATTCATGGGTAAGCTGTACCTCCATGCAGTCTATGGAGATTTTAATCGCATAATCTGATAACGTCAAGGCAGGAGTAAAATATGATTGCAGAGAAAATGAAAGATGTCCTTTTAAATTTGGTCTATCCTCCACGCTGTCCGCTTTGCGATAAAGTGCTGGCAAGACCCGGATTCTGCGATAAATGCAGGAAGAAAATAACCTTTATATCCGGCAGACTTTGCATGAAGTGCGGAAAGATGGTTTGTGACGACAGGGAATATTGTAATGACTGTGAAGCCATAGCACACCGCTTCTCTACAGCCAGATCCGTATATTTATATGAAGGGGAAATGAAGAACATCATGTATCGTTTCAAATATTCCGGAAGGAGAGATTACGCAGAAGTATTTGCAGACGATGCATACAGGATCTGCGGCAGCTGGCTTTCTTTTGTAAAACCTGACATAGTTATGCCTGTCCCTATGTTTTCAAAGAAAAAGAGAAAGCGGGGTTATAATCAGGCGGAAGACATAGCATATTCTCTGACCCGAAAACTTGCTTCTGCCGGCAGCAGAAAGGATATTCTTACGGACAATAAAAGCCTTGTAAGAGTAAAGGACACAAAGGCTTTGAAGACAATGAATCCGTCCGAGAGGAGGCTGACACTCTCCGGTGCTTTTCAATACCGCGGATCTGGTGTAAAATCAAAGAAAATATTGCTTGTTGACGATATATATACTACAGGCGCAACTATTGATGCCTGCGCAAATGCCCTGCTTAATGCGGGCGCTATGGAAGTTTCGGCGCTTACGGTATGCACGGGCGAAGATTTAAGAAAGTAATGCCTTTGCTGTTTAGAAAGGAAGGGCCGATATGGAAGTAAGATACTGCAAGAGGTGCGGAAAACTTTTTAATTATACCGGAGCGTCACCGATTTGTGATTCATGCAGGAAAAAGGAAGAAGAAAATTTTGAGAAAGTGAAAAAATATCTTGATGAAAATCCCGGTTCGGATATCAGGAAAATTTCAGAAGATACAGAAGTGTCGACCCATCAGATAAATCAGTGGATCAGAGAGGAGAGACTGGAACTTTCCAAGGATTCGCCGCTTATCATAAAGTGCGAGAGATGCGGAGCGCCCATAAGGACAGGGAGATTCTGCAATGAGTGTAAAATGAAGATGGCATCAGGATTAAATAATGCTTTCTCTGACGGAAGACCGAAGAAAACGACCGAACCGTTAAAACCAGACAAAAATGACAGAATGCGTTTCATGAGGTGATTTGAATGCTCAATGAAGAACGTGTAAAACAAATGACAAGGATGGCCTTGTACGAGAAAAAGGAAAGGCATGATCTTCGTCTGGCAAACGACTACAGAAAGTCTGATTACAAGGGAATGCGGATGGTTGGCGCCTTCCTTCTCGGTACGCTTCTTTTCATTATTCTTTATGGAGCCGTTGCCGCCTATGTTGTTTATAATTATGTGATGGTCATTCATTCCACAGAGGTGCTCGCTGCTGTTTTCGCGGGTCTTTTGATATATATTCTTGTGATGTTTTTCTATCTCAGATATATATCAAAAAGTTCCAAAAAAAAGTATGAGAATGCTTATAAGAAAATGAAATATTTTGATAATGAGAAAAAGAAACTGCTCCATATGTACAGAATGGAAGAATACAATATCAATAACCAGGAAGAAGAGAGATGATATATGACAACTTTCATGGTGATCCGCGACCGGATCAGAGAATTTGTCTCTAAACATGAGATAGTAATAAGACGTATATGGCATGGAATCATCATGATAACAGCGCTTGCCTGTCTGATGAGAGATTTTCCGATAGACGGACCGCTTCAGAGTCCGGTACTGGCGGCAGTGCTTTCTTTACTGGGCGCTTTTCTGCCGATGAGCGGCTGTTCGCTGATACTTATAATTTTCTGCCTGCTTCATCTGATCGTGATCTCGCCGGGAGCGGCTCTTACGGCAGCAGGACTTTTTCTGATAACATATCTGATTTCAGTATATTATCAGTCGAAGGAAAGATATTATCTGGTAGTTCTTCCCGTGCTTGACAGTATAAGGATTCCTTACGCCGGCGCGGTCGTAGCCGCCCTTACCGGATCTGTAAATGATGTGGCGTCTGTTATATCCGGTGGATTTATGGCTTATTTTTTACATACACTTCACAGCAACCTGGCGCTTATTGAGGATGGAAATTCTATGACGTCATTCAATCTCCTGATGTCGTCGATGTTCCAGAACCAGATGTTCTATTTTTATATGATAGCTCTTGTATCGACCTTTCTCCTTATTTATGCGATAAGGATCCAGAACATAAGGTTTTCATGGGTTCTGGCTAATGTAGTAGGAATCGCAGCATGCTTTTCTATAATGCTGGCAGGCTTACTATTTACCGGTTCAACATCATCAATAGGAGCGCTTTTGATATCATGCCTCATTGTGCTCGCAATCGGAATTATACTGACGTACTTCATTATGGATCTTGACTACAGTCAGGTTCAGAATGTACAGTTTGAGGATGATGACTATTATTATTATGTTACTGCCGTTCCGAAAATAAGGCTTGCAAGAGAAGAAAAGAAAGTCAAGAAAATAACCGGCAGTAATAAGAGGAGGGAGTAACGCGTGACTGAATTTCTGCTGAATATCAAAGCGGGTCTGAATGATTACTTCGGCATCAGCATACCGAAGCTTCAGGTTATAGACGTCGTGGAGATGATCATCATCGCGTTTTTCATATATCAGATTCTGAAGTGGATCAAGAGCACCAGAGCCTGGATGCTTTTCAAGGGTATCATCATGGTGCTTGTCTTCTTCCTGATCGCCGGACTCTTGCATATGTCGACCATCCTGTGGCTGGGCGAGAAACTGGTGAGTGTTGGAATGGTGGCACTCGTGGTGGTGTTTCAGCCCGAACTTCGAAAGGCTCTGGAGCAGCTGGGTAGAAAGAACATATTCCACGTCCTGTTTTCTTTCAGCTTCAATAAAAGCGGTGAAGCCAGATTCTCGGACAAGACCGTGAACGAGATCGTGAAAGCCTGCTACGAGATGGGCGCAGTAAAGACAGGCGCCCTTATAGTTGTGGAACAGGAGGAGCATCTTAATGAATATATCAGGACCGGTATCATGGTCGATGCGGTCCTGACCAGACAGCTTCTTATCAATATATTTGAAAAAAATACGCCTCTTCATGATGGAGCCGTCATTGTGAGGGGTGACCGGGTGATCGCAGCTACATGCTATCTGCCACTTACCGATAACCTGGAACTGTCGAAGGATCTTGGAACCAGACACCGTGCAGCTGTAGGTATTTCAGAGGTTTCGGACGCATTGACGATCGTGGTTTCGGAGGAGACGGGACAGATTTCCGTTACGATGAACGGGGTCCTTCGACGCGACCTGACTCCTGAGGAGCTTACGGAAGTTTTGAAAAAGATAATGTATGTAAAACCTAAGGAAGAGAATAAGAATACCGAGGAAGAAAATCCGATTGAAAATACCGGTAGGCTTCCGGAAGCGGAGGCGATCGACAAGGAGATGAAAAAGGTATCTTCCGGAAAGGAGGATGCTTAAATTGAAAGAGAAGATCAAAGAGGCTTTTACCAAAAACATAGGACTGAAGATTCTGGCAGCTGTGCTTTCCATCATCCTCTGGGTCACGATCGTAAATCTGAATGATCCTGTCACGACCGCTTCATTTCGTATAAGCGTAAATGTGACAAATGAAAACGTCCTTAAGGATAAGGGTGAATATTATACAGTAGAGGATGGAAATCCGGTTCAGTTCCATGTCCAGGCGAAGAGATCGATTCTTGAAAAGCTGACGGCGTCGGATTTTTCCGCGACAGCGGATTTGTCGCTGATGGATTCAAGCGGACGCGTTCCTGTGACCATTGCTGCAATGAGATATACCAACAAGGTCACGATATCTCAGACACAGCATTATCTGAAACTGAAAATAGGAAAGAATGCTTCCAACCGTTTCATTATTGACGCAAAGACTACCGGAACGCCTGAGAAGGGATATGTCCTTGATTCAGTGAAAGTATCGCCGAATGCCATAAGCGTGAGCGGACCTGAGGACAAGGTATCGAAGATCGCAAGCGTGACTGCCACATGCAATATAGATGGAATAAGCGCTGACATGACTGAGGCTGTGGTTCCTAAATTCTATGACAAGAACGGAGTGCAGATAAATACAACCGGTCTGACCTTCAGCAAGGATTCTGTCAATATTTCTGTGACTATACGGATGAGTAAGTCTGTAAGGATCAATGTGCAGTCACAAGGAAAGCTGCCGGACGGAATGGAACTTGCCGGAATCACTACTGATCCGACTACGGTATCCATTATGGGTCTGCCTGAGAAATTGAATGAGATATCTGAGATAACGATACCTTCTTCCGTAGTCGACCTGTCAGCAATAAATGGCGACTGGTCAACTACCGTGGATCTGACGAGCTATCTTCCGGAAGGAGTTGAGCTTACGGATGACTCTTCTTCGCAGGTAAAAATAAATGTGTCGGTATCGGGCAAGAATTCTTCTACGATGACAGTGCCGTCATCCAATATTTCAATTTTGAATGTGCCGGCCGGTATGAGCGCGGCTTTTGAGACAGACAGCATTTCCGTGGTACTTAGCGGTACGGAGAGCACGGTGGCATCTTTGAATGCAGGCAGCATTACAGGAACTGTGAATGCCTCAGGACTGTCTGCCGGTTCACATGTTCTGCCGGTTACATTTTCAAATCTGCCTGAAGGAGTAAGTGCATCGTCTGTGACGGTCAAAGTTACTATTACCGAAAAAGCCAGGACTACGAATTAAAAAGGAGTTAATAATGTCTAGAATGTTTGGAACCGATGGAGTAAGAGGAGTTGCAGGAAGAGAACTGGATATAGATCTTGCAACTAAGCTTGGACAGGCCGGCGCCTATGTGCTGACCGGTGGGAACAATGGGAAGAGACCTGTGATCCTGGTTGGCTGCGATACCAGAATTTCCGGCGGAATGCTTGCAAATGCCATGATCGCAGGCATATGCTCGGTAGGAGCTGACGCAGTCTACTGTGGTATTTTGCCGACGCCGGCAATTGCTTTTCTTACAAGAAAACATGGTTATGACGCCGGAGTTGTGATTTCTGCATCACATAATCCCATGGAATTCAACGGCATAAAATTTTTCAATCGTGACGGATATAAGCTCCCTGACGAGATGGAAGACAAGATCCAGGCTGAAATTGAGAAGGGTATGGCGGATATTGAATTTCCGGAGGGAGAAAAAATTGGAAGAGTAACATACGCTTTTGATATGGGTCAGGAATACATTGACTTCGAGAAGAGCGCTGCTCATCCGGATCTCATGGGAATGAAGATAGTTGTGGACTGTGCAGAGGGCGCTTCTTACCGCACAAATACTCAGGTGCTTAAGGATCTCGGAGCTGATGTTGTCGCAATTCATGTGCATCCGACAGGAACCAATATCAATGATCATTGCGGATCCACTCATATGGAGCAGCTCTGCCAGAGAGTAATCGATGAAAAAGCTGATGTGGGTATAGCCTTTGACGGTGATGCGGACAGAATGCTGGCTGTGGATGAAAAAGGTCATATAGTGGACGGCGATCAGATAATGGCGGTCTGCGCGAAATATATGCAGAAGAAGGGTCTCCTGAAGAAGAACACAGTCGTTGTGACTGTGATGTCCAATCTCGGATTTACAATGATGGGAGAACGCGAGGGGATAAATATAGCCACTACTCAGGTCGGAGACAGGTATGTGCTCGAGCGGATGAAGGCGGAAGGGTATAATATAGGCGGAGAGCAGTCCGGACATATTATTTTCCTTGACGACAATACTACCGGTGACGGAATGCTTTCGGCACTGAAACTTCTGGATGTCATGGTCAATGAGAAAAAGCCGCTGTCAGTTCTGGCATCTGTCATGGAAGTCCTTCCGCAAGCACTGGTGAATGCGCATGTGCCGAATGACAGGAAGGCAAGTTATAATGATTATTCGGAAATAAGAACCGCCATCAAAAAGCTTGAGGATAAATTCAACGGAGCCGGCAGGGTACTTATCCGTCCATCCGGTACTGAGCCTTTGGTTCGTGTTATGATAGAAGGCAAGGACCAGAAGGAAATAGAGAGTGATGCCAGAAGCCTTGCTTCACTGATAGAAAAAGTTATGAATTGATTCGAGGTGGGATATGATCGAAAAGAAGATCGTGGTCAAAAACCCGACAGGACTTCATCTCCGACCGGCAGGAGTCTTGTGTGACACCGCCGTCAGATATAAAGCGCATATTATGTTCAGATATGGCGAGGATATGGAATCAGAGGCAAACGCCAAGTCCGTCCTGTCGATACTGGGTTCTTGTGTAAAATACGGTGACACAATTGAACTCGTGACTGACGGCCCTGATGAAGAAGAAGCAATGAATGTTTTATCGAAGCTGTTTGATGGCGGATTCGGAGAAGCATAGAATATCCTGTATCGGAACTGTAGAAAATCTGTAGAAAGGACAAGCAATGAATTACAAGAAGTATCGCAGGAACCCGGTCATGAATTATCCGGAACGCACGTGGCCCGATAAGGAGATCGAGAAAGCTCCAATCTGGGTATCCGTGGATCTGAGAGATGGTAACCAGGCTCTCGTGGAACCTATGAATGTAGAAGAAAAGATGGAGATGTTCAAGCTCCTCCTGAAGCTTGGATTCAAGGAAATAGAGATCGGATTTCCGGCAGCTTCACAGATAGAATTTGATTTCTTAAGAAAGCTTGTCGATGAGAATATGATTCCTGACGACGTGAAGGTCCAGGTTCTGACTCAGTGCAGAGAACCGCTTATAGACAGGACATTTGAAGCGATAAAGGGTATTAAGAATGTCATATTCCATATATATAATTCAACATCTACCCTGCAGAGAGATGTGGTCTTCCATAAGGACAAGGATGAGATAACCCAAATTGCGCTTGACGGCACAAGGATGGTGAAGGATAGACTTAAAAATTTTGACGGCAATCTCTGGCTTGAATATTCTCCGGAATCATTTACCGGTACAGAACCGGACTATGCAGCTGAAATTTGCAACGCTGTGATCCATGAATGGAATCATGCCACACCGAACCCTGTAATAATAAATCTCCCTGCAACAGTCGAGATGAATACGCCTAATGTCTACGCGGATCAGATAGAGTGGGTGTCGAAGCATCTTGATGACAGAGAGAATGTAATAGTATCTGTTCATCCACATAATGACAGAGGTACAGGAATAGCCTGCACAGAGCTTGCTCTTCTGGCCGGAGCTGACAGAGTGGAAGGAACCCTCCTTGGCAATGGCGAGAGAACAGGAAATGTCGATATTTTAAATGTGGCCTACAATATGTTCTCCCAGGGAATAGATCCTAAGCTTAATCTTGAGAATATAAATGAAATAATAGAGACTTGCGAGCGCTGTACGAAGATGAGCGTGGATCCCCGTCATCCTTATGCCGGGAAACTTGTATTCACCGCATTTTCAGGCTCTCATCAGGATGCCATCAATAAGGGTGAGCTTGCTATGAAGGAGAGAAATTCTGCTATCTGGCAGGTGCCGTATCTTCCAATTGATCCTTCTGATATCGGAAGGGAATATGAGCCTGTTGTCCGTATCAATTCACAGTCCGGAAAAGGCGGTGTGGCATTTGTTATGGATCAGGTATACGGATTCAAGATTCCGAAGAAGATGCAGAGAGAATTTGCCGATGTCATTCAGGAAGTATCCGAAAAAGAAGGCGGAGAAGTGAAGCCCGAGCGCATTATGAAGGAATTCAAGGCTCAGTATCTGGAACTTTCAGATCCGTTCGAGTTTGTCTCATGCGAGATAGAGGATCAGCAGAATTCTGATGATACGACAGTCAAGGTCACCTTCCGATATAACGGAAATCTTATCACATCAGAAGCTGAAGGAAACGGACCTGTCGATGCGGCGAAATTTGCCGTAAGACAGGAGGTGCCTGAACTGGATTTCAATCTTGTGGATTATTCGGAGCATACTCTGGGCGTGGGCTCGCATGCCAAGGCAGCCGCTTACATAGAACTTGAAGACGTAAGAAACGAGAATGAGTGCTTTGGAGTGGGCGTAAGTTCAAATATAACAAAGGCAAGTATCAGAGCGCTCTTCTCCGCTCTTAACAGAATGGTAATGAAATCAAGAGAATATTGATGGGCGATGTTCGTTTTACAGGGATCATGGTGATACAGGATCCCGATCCGGATGGTCTTCGAGATAGCATCAGAGCTATTGACTCCCTCGATTATTCCAATTATGAGATATACATTTTATCAATGATAGGTGAGCGGAAGACTATGACAGCTGATGTGTCTCCTTCTGATCCGTTTGCTAGAATAATAAGGAGTGTTTCCCGAAGAGACAATATCCACTATATGCAGATGGGATATGAAGCCACTCCGGGTCAATGCATAAACGAAGGGATCAGACGGTCTGAAGGTGATTATATCTTCTTTATAGGTCAGTGTGATATATTGTCTCCGGAATACTTAAAGAAGATGGAAGAGAAGATAGTATCTTCTCTTCTGCCAAAAAGACCGGAAGAACTCTCCATCGATGATATAGCAAGAGCTGCATCGGGGAACATATTAAGAGCCTGGCGTGATACAGCGCCGGATCTTATTTATTCAGATCATGATGAGCTGGTATCGGGAATCAGGATGAATCCGCATTTCAAGGGTGCTTTTAACAGGGAGCTTCTGATTCAGAGCGATTACATTGGACCGGCATTTTCCGTCTCCAGAAGGCTTCTGAAACTGACGGGGCTGATAAATGAGAATGCAGGCAGAGCATGCCTGTATGATTATCTCCTGTGTATCCTGACTCTTATGATGAAGGGGACTGAAGTAAAGACTGACCATATATGTTCGCTTCTGTATCATAAGAGGATAAGAGAGCTGCCGGATAGCGTCAGAGATACTTTAAGAAAAGATATCTATAAGGACTATGTAAGCGCAGCGAAGAGATTTATTCAGAAAAACGGGATAAAAGGCCGGATAAAAAATGACAGTTCAATGAGATACTGGAAGCTGGAACGGGGAAGCCGTGACGTAAAGACTCACAGCAGCTCTTATATATTTCTAAGAGACAAGGACATAAGCCTGAGATCCGGATACGCCATGGAACATCTCTTTTCTTATCTGGACGGAACCGTAGCTGCAGCAGTGCCGCTTTGTCTCGATGATAAGGGCCTTATCGATAATTGCGGTTATTTGTATGATGAAAAGGGAAACCTGTATGGCGCGTGCCATTCGCAGAGTCCGGCTGATCCCGGTTATGAGGGAAGAATTGCTCTGTCTTCTGACATATCATGCGCTGACCCGGGCTGCTGTATGCTGGATGCTGCCATATATAAAAAATTAAGAGGGTTCATGCGGGGACTCGGAAAAAATGAAATGATGCTGGATTATTGTCTCAGAGCTAGGGCGGCAGGCTTTCGGATCGTATATGTGTCATCTGTCAGAGTGACAAGAAAAGGAAAGGCGGATGTAAGCAGCACCGGTTCAAAGGATCTCATCATGAAAATGTACGGACCAAACGGTACCAGCAAACATATCCGGCTGGCGCCGGGAGATCCGTATTATAATCCGAATCTTCCGATGGGAATTGATAATTACAGGTTTTAATAAATGAATTCTTTCCATGATAAATCATTTTTTATGCAGGTATTATTAAGCAAGAAGATTTCACATAATGAAAACCATTACTTCACAAAATCATCACAGCACGCATTTATACTGCATTTCAGAAAGTAAGAATTAAGAGCTTACGACAGAAAGGAATGACAGATATGAGCCTTTACGAACATGGAATAAACGGAGAATCTGATCAGAATGCCGGCGGCGGAATGCCGGATGGCAATGTGAATGCCGGCGGCGGAATGCCGGATGGCAATGTGAATGCCGGCAGTGGAATGCCGGATGGCAATGTGAATGCCGGCAATGGAATGCCGAACGGCAATGCTGGCACCGGCAATGTGAACGCCGGAAATGGAATGCCGGACAGCAGCGTGAATGCCGGGTCGACAGGCAACGGATACGCCAACATGAATGGTGCATGGTTTGGAAATAATTCTTATAACACGTCCGGCGCCTGGAACGGGCAGAATGGATATAACTCAAATGGCGGATATAATCAAAATGGATTTAATCCGAATGCCGGAGCAAAAGCTTTTGCAGAAGCAAAAAGGCAGGAAAAGCAGAGAAAGCGCGAAGAAAAGATTCGTAAGAAAAAGGCAAGAAGAGCTGCCGGGAAAACAAACGGAAGCGCCCATCCTTTCTTAAGGAAAGTAGGAACAGCAGCTGCTGTAGCTGCGGTTTTTGGAATAGTTGCGGGAGCTGCATTCGAGGGTACGTCTTATATTGCCGGCAGGAAGCTGAATGGAACCGGTACTGCTGCAAGTGGCAGGAGTTTAAGCACCGCTGACAAAAAATCAATCTCTTCAACTGCGACATCATCGGCTACAACAGTAAATGATGTATCTGATATTGTAAAAAATGTAATGCCTGCAATCGTACAGGTAACAAATATGTCGGTTGAGGATGTCCAGAGCTTTTTCGGAACATACAGGAAGCCGACGGAATCAGCAGGAAGCGGCATAATAGTAAGTGAAGACGATGACTATGTATATATAGCCACAAATAATCACGTTGTATCAAATTCAACTTCACTCACGATTACATTCAACGACGGAAAATCAGTTTCTGCCGAAGTGAAGGGCACGGATGAGAACTCAGATCTTGCGGTTGTAAGCGTAAAGAAGTCTGATATATCTACAAAAACCATGAATTCCATAAAGGTAGCGACCATTGGATCATCAGATAATCTGAGTGTAGGTGAATCCGCAGTTGTGATCGGGAATGCGCTTGGCTATGGTCAGTCTGTGACGACAGGCGTAATAAGCGCCCTTGACCGCAAAGTCTCGATACAGGATGACAACGGCAACACCATATCCAACAAACTGATACAGACGGACGCAGCGGTCAACCCCGGTAACTCAGGCGGAGCCCTTCTCAATATGAAGGGAGAAGTCGTAGGAATAGTATCTGCAAAATATTCGGATACAAGTGTCGAGGGAATGGGATATGCCATCCCCATCAGCAAGGCCTCGTCCATTATCCAGACTCTGATGGACGGCGGAACCGTGAGCAATGACGGCGGATCTGAATCTACAGGGTCGGGTGCTTATCTCGGGATATACGGAATGGATATAGATTTATCCACATCCATGCAGTACAAGATTCCCGAAGGCGTATATGTAATGCAGGTAACTAAAGACAGCGCAGCCGAGAAGGCGGGAATCGAAAAAGGAGATGTGATCGAGACTCTGGACGGTAAAGATATAAGTTCCTTCGATGACCTGAAGACAGCCCTTTCCAAGATGAATCCGGGAGACAAGGTAAAGATGAAGATCGCAAAAGGAAACAGCAAATATACCACCAAGACAATAGAAGTAAAGCTTGGCAGCAGGTCTGAATCAGAGAGCAGGGAATGACAAATACCAAAAAACAGCCGCGGATGCGGCTGTTTTTTAGTATAAGAGATCGTATATGTGGTAAAATGAAGTATCAAGATTGCAGTGTCAAAAGTTCGCGGCTATGTCTCTTAATGAGTGAGCGGCAGGACTTATTGATACTCATATCAGTTATAAATTCATACTGACAGGAGGAAGCATGAAGAAAAAAATAGTAATCGCGCTCGGCCATGACGCGCTCGGAACTACGCTTCCGGAACAGCAGCTCGCGACAAAGCGTGCTGCAAAGGCAGCCGCCGAATTTATTGCGCGCGGAATGGAAGTGGTTATCACACATTCAAACGGACCGCAGGTAGGCATGATACATACTGCTATGGCTGAACTGCACAGGACTCATCCGGAATATACAAGTACTCCTATGTGTGTCTGCTCGGCAATGAGCCAGGGATATATAGGTTATGATCTGCAGAACGCCATACGGTCAGAGCTTGTAAGCCGTGGTATTATGAAGACGGTATCAACCGTTCTCACACAGATCACTGTAGATCCTTATGATGAAGCATTCTATCATCCGACAAAGATAATAGGACGTGTGATGACAGAAGCGGAAGCAGAGGAAGAAGAGAAAAAAGGCAATCATACCGTAAAGACAGATAAGGGATTCAGAAGAATAGTTGCGACTCCGGAGCCGATCTCGATCGTGGAGATCGATGCGATAAAGACGCTGATGGAGGCGGGACATGTGGTTATAGCCGCAGGCGGCGGTGGAATACCGGTGCTGGAGCAGGGAAGTGAGCTTAAGGGCGCTTCTGCTGTAATTGAAAAAGATACGGCAGCCGGACTTCTGGCGTCTGAACTGGACTGCGATATGCTGGTAATACTTACCGGTATTGAGAAAGTAGAATTGAATTACGGTACAGCTGATGCAAAGCCGCTTGACTATATGACTGTAAGCGATGCCAGACGTTATATTGAAGAAGGCCAGTTTGAGGAAGGCACAATGCTTCCTAAGATAGAAGCAGCCATTCGCTTTATAGGTGACTCGGCAATCAGAAAGGTTCTGATTACAAAGCTTGATTCAAAAGGAGCTGCGCCTGACGGCGTGGCCGGCACCATGATTTCCAAGTGAACCGGCGGGTGAAGAGATTATGGATTCTGATATCAGATTTTCCGTTGTTCTTCCCGCATATAACGAGGAAAGGAACCTGGAAAATGCCGTGGAATCAGTCCTGCACCAGACTTACGGTAATTTTGAGCTCATTATCGTAGATAATGGATCAAAAGATAAGACAGGTAAAATCGCAGAGCATTTCAAGTCGCTTTACAGCGATGTCCGTCTGATTACAAATGAGACGAATCAGGGAAGGGCAGCTGCCAGAAACGAGGGACTTAAAGCAGCTGACGGGGATTATGTCATTATGCTGGATCCCGATGACCGCTTTGAGTGTGACCTTCTGGAGAGAGTGAGAGATGCGATTAATAAAGAACCGGCTGACATAGTATGCTATTCTTACTCTGAGCAGTTTCTGTCAAAACGTGGAATGGTTCTATATACCAAGATCCACAGGCTGCCGGAGATATATGATACGGGCGAGACTGATTTTAAAAAGACTGTAAAGACCATGCTGTCCTGCAATGCTGCAGGTCATGTCTGGAACAAGGCGTACAGGCTCGGCTGGCTTCGGGAGAAGAAAATACAGTTTCAGGATGTAAGCCAGATCGACGGAATGCTTTTCGATGTAGACACGCTATCGTCACAGCCTGCTGTAGTGACTCTGCCGGATGAGCTCTACCACTGCAGAAATGTGCGAGGAGACAAAAGAACCGGAGAATATCTGCCTGACTATATTGATCTTCATAAAAAGGGTATAGAGAGATTGAAAAATCTACTTATTGCTCTTTCTATATATGATGATGACACAATAAAGGTTCTGGCTCATATGTATATCCGTGTGCTTTCATCAGGCACACAGAGAGAGATGTCACACGGCATGAGTAAGAATGACGCGGCACAGCTTCTGGAGAATGAATCGCATCTTCTTTTATACAGGGAACTGGCGGATAAATTTGTACCTGAGAGCAGGGCAGACCGGGTATTGAGAAGCCTTATCGCCGAAGGGAACATGAGAGGCGCTGCTGCAACAACAAAGTGGCTTATAAGATTCGGAAAAGTATTCCCGGATCTGCTTCTCAGATTTTTGAGATAGACAGGAGGTTATTATGACAGGGGAATCATTTATTGTAATCTTTCTGATAGTGGTGATCGCGGTATCTATTATTGCTGTAATAGCAGTGATCGGCGGCTTGTCATCAATATTCGGTGCGATCGCCAACGAACTGAACCACAAGGATGAAGATGACGGGAACCCGAACATCTGAGCAAAATTTTATTAAAGGATGAGAAATGACTAAGGAACTAGAGAAGACTTATGACCCCAAAAAGATAGAAGACAGACTGTATGCCAAGTGGGAAGAAAACGGATATTTTCATGCAGAGGTAGATCCGAAGAAAAAACCCTTCACAATAATGATGCCGCCTCCCAATATTACAGGACAGCTGCATATGGGACATGCGCTTGACAATACTATGCAGGATATTCTGTCCCGTTACAAGCGGATGGAGGGATATAACGTCCTCTGGCAGCCCGGTACAGATCATGCTTCTATTGCAACCGAAGTTAAAGTTATTAAAGAACTCAAGAAGAAGGGCATAGACAAGCACGATCTCGGCAGAGATGGATTTCTGAAAAAATGCTGGGAATGGAGAGATGAGTATGGCGGAAGGATAATAAAGCAGCTGAAAAAGCTGGGTTCGTCAGCTGACTGGCAGAGAGAACGCTTCACAATGGATGAAGGTTTAAGTGACGCTGTCAGGACAGTATTCGTAAATCTCTACAACAAAGGATATATATACAAAGGCAAGAAGATCATCAACTGGTGTCCGGTATGCCATACATCCATTTCTGATGCGGAAGTGGAATATCAGGAACAGCACAGTCATTTCTGGCATATCAAATATCCGCTTATAAATGACGACGGCACAGTTTCTACGGAAAGATTTCTTGAATTCGCCACTACCAGACCTGAGACCATGCTTGGCGATACCGCTGTGGCTGTAAATCCCGCAGACGAGCGGTACAAAGATCTTATAGGCAGGAAAGTAATGCTTCCAATAATAAACCGTCCGATTCCAATAGTCGGCGATGAGCATGCCGATATGGAAGAGGGAACAGGTGTCGTGAAGATCACGCCTGCCCATGATCCAAACGATTTTGAAGTCGGTTTGCGGCATGACCTTCCTGTAATAAATATTCTGAATGATGACGCCACAATAAATGAAAACGGCGGAAAATTCGCCGGAATGGACAGATATGAAGCCAGAAAGGCAATTGTAAAAGAACTTGATGACATGGGTCTTCTGGTATCCATAGAAGATCTGAAACATAATGTCGGCACACATGACAGGTGTGGAACCACTGTCGAGCCCATGGTGAAGGAACAGTGGTTTGTCAAGATGGACGAACTGATAAAGCCGGCGGTAAAGGCTGTAAAAGACGGTGAGATAAAGCTTCTTCCAAAGCGGATGGAGAAAACTTATTTCAACTGGACTGACAATATCCGCGACTGGTGTATTTCAAGACAGCTGTGGTGGGGACACAGAATTCCTGCCTGGTACTGTGATGACTGCGGAGAAGTGATGGTGCAAAAAGAAGCGCCGTCCTGCTGCAGTCACTGCGGCAGCAGCCACCTTCATCAGGATCCGGATACATTGGACACATGGTTTTCATCGGCGCTCTGGCCCTTCTCAACGCTTGGCTGGCCGAAAGACACACCGGAGCTTAAATATTTCTATCCGAACGACGTGCTTGTGACAGGATATGACATTATTTTCTTCTGGGTCATTCGAATGATATTCTCAGGATATGAGTCGATGGGTCAGGCTCCCTTCCATACAGTGCTTTTCCACGGACTTGTAAGAGACGATAAGGGACAAAAGATGTCGAAGTCTCTCGGCAACGGAATAGATCCGCTTGAGGTTATAGACAAATACGGAGCAGATGCGCTGAGACTTACGCTTATTACCGGTAACGCGCCCGGCAACGATATGAGATTCTACTGGGAGCGTGTCGAAAATTCCAGGAATTTTGCAAACAAGGTCTGGAATGCGTCCAGATTTATTATGATGAACCTTGACGGGACCGGACTTGAAAAGCCTCTTGATGGAGACTTTAACAGAGTAGATCAGTGGATCTTATCGAGAATGAATACTGTTATCAAAGAAGTCACGGAAGCTCTCGATAAATTTGAACTCGGAATTTCCGTACAAAAGGTATATGACTTCATCTGGGATGAGTTCTGCGACTGGTATATAGAGCTTGTAAAACCGAGGATATATGCCAAGGACGGAGACAGCGCCGCGCTTAGATCAAGAAACGCAGCTCTCTGGACGCTGAAGGAAGTTCTTACGAACGCTCTGAAGCTGCTGCATCCCTTCATGCCTTTCATTACGGAAGAAATATTCTGTTCACTCCATCCTGAGGAAGAATCGATAATGATATCGAGCTGGCCTCTTTATGATGAGAAACTCTCAAACGAACAGGCTGAAGCAGATATAAGAAGGGTGATCGATCTTGTAAAAGGCATCAGAGACGCGCGTACAGGAATGAATGTGCCTCCGTCCAGAAAAGCAAAGGTCATCATAGTGTCCGGGCGCGAAGACGTAAGAAATGTCTACGAGAGCCTTGCTGATGTATATAAGACACTGGCTATGGCATCTCTTGTCGAAGTAAGGTCTTCGAGAGAAGGTATAGACGAAGGCGCCGTGACTGTCATTGTGCCTGACGCTGTGGCATGTATGCCTGTAAACGACCTTGTTGATATCAAAAAGGAGCTTGAGCGACTTGAGAAGGAACGTGAGAAACTTGAGGGAGAGTTGAAGAGGTCTCACGGAATGCTTTCAAACAGGAATTTTGTCGAGAAAGCTCCGGCGGCGAAGGTCGAGGCGGAGAGAGCCAAGCTTACTAAATATGAAAACATGATGAAAGATGTAGAGCGAAGAATCTCGGAGCTTAAAGGCTGATCAGAGGAAATGATATGATTGATTTTGACGAGGAACTGAAAAAATATAAGCCGCAGCCGCTGATAAGCGATGTGGAAGAAAGCGTCAGGAACAGGGAACTGAAGGATCTTTTGGATTTTATAAGAGACGAGACAGACGACGAAACGGGCGGTAAATAATGTCAGAAAGATGTATATACTGCGGCAGGATGCTGCCGGAGAATGAAAAGACATGTCCTTTTTGCGGAGCAGATCTCGGGGACGCTTTTTATATAGAAAACCTCTCGCGTAAATATTATAACGAGGCCATAAGCCACGCCGGATCCCACGATCTGACCGGAGCCATAAGGCTTCTTAAAGACAGCCTTCGTATGGACAAAAATAATATTGACGCACGAAATCTTCTCGGTCTTGTTTACGCTGAGACAGGTGACTATGTATCTGCTCTTGCGGAATGGGTGATTTCAGCAAATCTTCTGCGCCACGACAACAGGGCGGCATATTATCTGGATCTTTTCAGCAGACCGGGAGAGACTGCCGGAATCAATGAATCTGCAAAAAAATATAACCAGGCGCTTTCATATTGCCATGAAGGAAGCTGCGATCTGGCGAGACTTCAGCTGAAGCGGCTATTGCAGAAGGACAGGAATAATATTCGTGCCATAAACCTTCTGACTCTTATTTTGATCAGGATGGAGAGGTACGGGGAAGCGGCAGATACAGTTCGTGACGCGCTGAAGATCGATGCAGGCAACATTACTTCGCTTCGTTATCAGGAAGCGATAAGGGTGGCGCTGAAGGAGAGCGGCAAAGGCAGCCACGGGAAAAAGGCGACCGTCATCTCATTTCAGGACGGCAATGACAGCGTGACTATGCCGCGGATGTCTGCAGGAGATTTAATTAACGGCTCCAGGTCAACGATAATCAATATTATTATAGGTATAGGAATAGGACTCCTTATCTGCTTTTTCCTGGTCGTGCCGACAATAAGACAGGAAGCGGAGAACAAGGCTTCAAATAAGCTTGTAAAGTCCAATCAGACAGCTACGACAAATAAAAACTCCATCAGCCAGCTGCAGGCAGAAGTAAAGTCACTGAAAAAAGAGCTTGAAAATTATACCGGCAAGGCGGATATGCAGTCATCCTACGAACAGATCATAGCGGCTCAGGCAGCTGTATCATCCGGTGATATGGATTCCGCCAAGTCACTTTTACAAAGTGTGAATACGAGTTTGCTTGGAACCAATGCCCAGTCCTTGTATAACAGTGTGAACGCAGCCGTCAATGCTGATCAGTTGAAGAAGCTGTATGACGCCGGAGAAGAGGCCTACAGCAAGAAGGATTATCAGAACGCTATTAATAATTATTCTCAAATAACCGCTATCGAAGAGACATACGGAGATGGCGACGCCCTTTATCGTCTGGGCGAATGTTATGAGGGATTGCAGCAATATGACAAAGCGGTAGCATCATACCAGCGTATAGTCGAACTGCTTCCTGACAAGGAGGACGCAAGGAAGGCGAAAAACCGTCTGAACCGTATTCAGAGCAAGACAAGCTCTACGTCTCAGAATGAAGATAATAATGAGAATGCCGGAAATGATAATAATTTGACCGAAAATAACGATAATGCCGGCAATAACGGAGATAATGGCGCTGCAGGTACAGATGCCGGAAACAATGCTGAAGCGGCACAGTGACTTTTAATGAGGAAAATATGGATAATTCAAACGAAAAGAGGCATATTCAGAAAGTTGACGGAATAGAGGCACAGGGACCTGATAAGGTCAAGGCTCTTGTGGATGATATTTTGCTTGATTATCATAAGGGACGCGATATCGACAAAATGACCGTATATTCCCAGCCGGATCAAAGCGCGGTAAGGGCTATAATCCAGAAGCTGATGAGGATACTCTATCCCGGATATTACAGAGACAGCGTGCTTAAATTTTATAATCTGGATTCAAATCTTACAGTGTGGATCGAAGATGTCATCTACAATCTGAACAAGCAGATAGCCATAGTGCTTCGCTATCAGAAGGAAGGCGAGGATCCCAGAGCCTATGTTTGCCAGCCTCTGGTAGACAGGGATGCAGCCCGGATCACAATGAAGTTTATGCATCAGATCCCAAAGATAAGGGAGTATCTGGATACAGATCTGGAGGCAACTCTTGAGGGTGATCCAGCTGCCTTGAATAAGGATGAAATAGTACTGTCTTATCCGGGGATCACTGCTATAACGGTTTACAGGATCGCACACGAGCTCTTCCTTCTAAATGTCCCGCTGATACCGCGTATGATGACGGAATATGCGCATTCAATCACCGGAATTGACATCCATCCCGGCGCGTCCATAGGAAAATATTTCTTTATCGATCATGGTACAGGAATAGTCATAGGCTCTACTACCATAATAGGCTCTCATGTAAAAGTTTATCAGGGAGTGACGCTCGGAGCCCTGTCTACGCGCGGCGGGCAGAAGCTGAGAGGAAAGAAGCGTCATCCTACGATCGAGGACAATGTAACCATATATTCCGGAGCATCTATACTGGGTGGCAATACGGTAATTGGAGAGGATTCTGTGATTGGATCTAACGCATTTATTACAAGCTCGATCCCTGCCAATACCAGAGTGACTATAAAGAATCAGGAGCTCAGTATCAAATCAGGAGAAGACGGAAAGGAAGAAATAAAGTCGTCAGAACTGCATCAGGACAGCACCTGGTTCTATGTAATTTGAGCAGGGAAGTCCGATTTTTATCTATCGGAAGGGTTTAATTCCTGAGAAAAATTGTATGGAAAAAAATAATTAGCACTCACCTGTTGACAGTGCTAATAATCGTGGTATAATACATTCAGACAGAGAGATAAGGGATTTGAAAAAATAAATCCCCTAATGTGAAATATAAGGAGGCACTGTTATGATGTATTTACCCGGTATCTTTGGCGATGACCTTATGAACGATTTTTTTGAGGACGATTTTTTCCGTGTACCGTCTCAGCAGTCAAGGACAGGTCTTATGAAGACTGATATCAGAAAACTTGACGGAGAGTATGAGCTTGACATAGAGCTTCCGGGATACAAGAAAGATGATGTCCAGATCGAGCTTAATCAGGGAAATCTTACTATCAAGGCATCGCGTGGCAGCGAAAAAGACGAGAAGGATGGTCGGGGCAAGATCATTCGCCGCGAGCGTTATAATGGTTCTGTAGAGAGAAGTTTCTATCTCGGTGAGGATATCTCGGATAATGAGATACGAGCGAGATTCGAGGACGGCATATTGAAGATAACAGTTCCTGATCCGGAGAAGAAGATTCCGGAAAAGAAGACGATATCGATAGAAGGATAAAAACAAGATATTTTACAGCCGGTGCAAAAAAGCACCGGCTGTTTTATATTGGTAAAGATATTCTGTTAAGTCAAAAAAGAGAAGCTCCCTAAAAAGGAGCTTCTCTTTATAGAGGGTATATATAGCAATGGGTTTAGATGATACATCAAGAGGGGTCTGATATATCAGCCCATTGTTACCAGGACGTTATGTTCCTCTCCTTCGAGTCCGGCAGGAATAATGGCGGAATCGATTGTCTTTCCATCTACAGTGATGGATTTAACGCCATGCTGCACATGCGAAGGATTGGTTATTGATATGTGGAATAAGGCATTTCTGAACTTTCTGTCAACCTTATAGCCGTCCACATCGTGCGGTATGCACGGATCTATCAAAAGACCGTCAAGTGTAGGCTTGATGCCGAGGACGTATTGAGATATTGCCGTGAAGGTCCAGGCTGCTGTTCCGGTGAGCCAGCTGTTTTTGCCTTCTCCGAAAGTAGGAGCATCGACTCCTGCCACCATCTGGCAATATACATAGGGTTCAGTTCTATGGATCTCTCCGATATCTTCAAGATATACGGGGCAGGTCTTTTTAAATACCTCAAAGGCTCTGTCGCCGTGACCGAGCACGGTTTCGGCGCATACTATCCAGGGATTATTGTGGCAGAAGATGCCGGCGTTCTCCTTGTATCCTGGTGGATAGGAAGATATCTCGCCAAGCTCCAGATGGTATTTTGTATAGGCGGGCTGCAGAAGTACTATGCCGTATTTGCTGTCCAGTCTGTCTTTTACGCTTTGGAGGGCAGTCTCTGCTATTCCGTTGTCCTTTCCTATGCCGGCCATAACACACATACCCTGAGGTTCGATATAAATCTGACCTTCTTCACACACGTGTGAGCCTACCGGATTCGATTTAGCGTCATATGCGCGGATAAACCATTTGCCGTCCCATCCGGCATCCTGGCAAACAGACTCCATGGAATCTGCTGCGCTGTCTACGTCAGCTGCTTCATCAGCTTTATCAATATGCCTCAGGAGATCTGCAAATTCTCTTCCGTATTTTACAAACATTCCTCCTATGAATACAGATTCGGCAACCGGACCTTCGGACGGACCGCTTGTCTGGAATGACTGTCCGGGTTTGTCTGAGAAACAATTCAGATTAAGACAATCATTCCAGTCAGCGCGTCCTATCAGAGGAAGTCCATGAGGACCGAGGTGAGTGCGGGTGTAGTTGAAGGAAAGTCTCAAATGATCTATGAGAGGCTTTGCCTTTGACATATCGCTGTCGAATGCGCAGGGTTCATCAAGGATAGAATAATCGCCTGTCTCTCTTATATATGCGCATGTTCCGGCGATAAGCCAGAGCGGGTCATCGTTGAAACCGCCTCCGATATCAGCGTTGCCCTTTTTGGTAAGCGGCTGGTACTGGTGATATGTAGATCCGTCCTGGAACTGGGTATTTGCGATATCAATGATTCTCTCACGTGCTCTCGATGGAATGAGGTGGACGAAGCCGAGCAGATCCTGGCAGGAATCACGGAATCCCATGCCGCGTCCCATGCCGGATTCATAATATGATGCCGATCTGGACATATTGAAAGTGACCATGCACTGATATTGGTTCCAGATATTCACGAGCCGGTTCAATTTCTCGTCGCCGGTGTTTACGCTGTATGTGGACAGGAGATCATCCCAGTAGGTATGAAGCTCAGAGAGAGCCTTGTCTACCTGATCGTCAGTCCTGTATTTCGACAGGAGCTTTTCTGCCGGCTCTTTATTAATTATTCCGGGGGCAGAGAATTTTTTGTCATTGGGATTTTCACAGAAACCCAATACAAATATAAAGGATTCCGATTCTCCGGGAGCCAGGTCCACCTTCAGTTGATGGGCGCCGACGGGAGCCCAGCCGTGAGCAATTGAATCATGGCATTTGCCCTCTGCGATTGCCTGAGGATTCCTGAAGCTGTTGTAGAGTCCGACAAATTCATCACGTGAAGTGTCGAATCCGCATACTTCCTTATTTACAGAAAATACTGCAAAATGATTGCGACGTTCCCTGTATTCTGTCTTATGATAGATATCTGATCCTACTACCTCTACTTCTCCGGTGGAGAAATTTCGCTGAAAATTAGTAGCGTCGTCCTCTGCATTCCAGAGACAGAACTCTACAAAGCTGAAGAGGTCAAGCTTACGGTTCTCTTTAGAATCATTAGTGATCGTGATCCTGTCTATCTCACAGGGATCATCTACGGGAACGAAGCTCTCCTGGCGAACACTGATACCGTCTCTGGATGAATAAAAAACGGAATAGCCGAGCCCGTGTCTGCATTCATATGAATCGAGAGACGTCTGCGTCGGCTGCCATCCGGGGTTCCATACAGCATCTCCGTCCTTTATATAGAAGTAAATTCCGTTGGAGTCTATCGGAGAATTGTTGTAGCGGTAACGCGTGATCCGAAGCAACTTTGCATCCTTATAGAAGGCATAGCCTCCGGATGTGTTGGAAATCAGCCTGAAGAAGCTGCCGGACCCCAAGTAGTTGATCCAGGGGAGCGGAGTCTTCGGAGTAGTGATCACATATTCTTTGTGATCATCATCGAAGTAACCGTACTTCATAAAATTACCCTCCTTTGTAATGTTTCGTAAACCACTGAATTTCTATCAAATTGGCATATTCCTTTACAGATAAACGGAAATGCCAAAAAAAGACCGATATATTAAGCACGAATACGGTTTCGCACTTATCAACCACATAGTAAAATGAATTGTACGAAATAGCAAGACTTTCGCATTTTCGAAAAAGTTTTTTGTGTATTTCGTCGTATAAATGGCTAATTGTATTGTGAAAAATTCCGATTGACGACTATACGAAAACGAGTTAGAATGAGGTCACGAAAACGAATTCGAGATGTTTTATAGCTGGGAGGTTCGCGGATGGTAACTGTAAGAGACATAGCGAATGCTTGTGGAGTTTCAACAGCAACTGTCAGCAAGGCTCTGAACGGATATGGAGACATCAGCGCGGAGACAGCGGAAAAGATTCTGAAGACTGCCCACGAGATGCACTACATGCCGAACGCGGCAGCCCGCCAGCTGAAGACAAATATTTCGCATTCAATAGGGGTTCTGTTTTTTGACGAGACCAACAGCGGACTTACACATGAATTCTTTTCAAAGATTCTTAATTCCGCCAAGGATGAAGCTGAGAGCCTGGGATATGACATTACTTTTATAAGTAAAAACATAGGAGGGAAGGAAGCAACGTATCTCGAACATGCCAGATACAGAAGATGTGACGGAGTACTTATAGCCTGTATTGATTTTACAAGCACTTCCGTCAAGGAACTGGTGGCAAGCGAGATACCTACCGTGACCATTGACTACAGCTTCAATGACAAGTCAAGCGTAATGGCTGACAATGTGAACGGAGGCTATGTACTGACGAAATATCTCATCATGCACGGGCATCGGAAGATAGCTTTCATACATGGAGAGAACACATCAGTCACCAAGAAGAGGATGGTAGGTTTCTACCGGGCGCTTGGAGAAGAGTCAATAACAGTTCCGGACAGCTACATCGTGTCTGCCAGATATCACGATCCGGAGATGGCCGGAGAAGCCACACGGGCTCTTATGAATCTGAAGGACAGGCCGACAGCCATAATGTATCCGGATGATTACGCATACATGGGAGGGCTGATGGAGCTGGAACGTATGGGAATGTCTGTTCCACGTGATGTGAGCTGCGTCGGTTACGACGGCATTTCACTTTCGGGGATCATGCATCCAAGACTTACAACATATTTTCAGGACACAGACAAGCTTGGAAGATTGTCAGTCGATAAGCTTGTTGAGTCAATAGAGAGACCAAAGACATGCGTCCCTGAGACGATCAACGTAGAAGGAAGGCTTATCGAAGGTCATTCAGTAGGTCAGATCCGGCACAGAAGTGTGCTCGGCTGAATTTATTCTCACACATAAAGGAGGAAGAACTATGAAGAACATGAAGAAGGTACTTGGACTGGTGCTTGCTGGCGCCATGGTCGTGCCGATGGCTGCCTGCGGCAACAAGGCATCAACATCCACAGGCGGATCCGGCAGCAAGTCCGGCAAGAAGGAAGCTGAGGGCAAGATCCTCAACATTCAGTGCTGGAACGACGAGTTCGCAAACCGTCTCGCAGATCACTATCCCGGCTACAAGAAAAATGACGAGAAGGATGCAACCAAGGGCGGAAAGATTGGCGATGTGGAAGTTAAATTCACTGTCACACCTTCAAAGGACAACGCTTACCAGAACAATCTGGACAAAGTCCTTCCCGGAAACGCTTCGGCAAAGGCAGACAGCAAGGTTGATATCTTCCTTGTAGAGGCTGACTACGCAAAGAAGTACACAAACTCTTCAACAGAAGTCACAGAGAAGATCAAGGATCTTGGAATCACAGATGACGATATCAAAGATCAGTATAAGTACACAAAGGATATGGTTACTGACACCAAGGGCGATCTTCGCGGACTTTCATGGCAGGGCTGCCCGGGCGTTCTTATTTACAACGCAGCAATCGCAAAGCAGGTTCTTGGCTCTGACGATCCTGACACAGTTCAGAAATCAGTAGCTGACTGGGATACTTTCTATAAGACAGCTGAGACAATGAAGGCTAGCGGCTTCAAGATGACAGCTACAGCAAACGATACATATCGTGTATATGATGATAACAAGAAGTCAGCATGGGTCGATAACGGAAAGATTGACATTCCAAAGTCCGATCTTGAATGGGCTGACAAGGCAAAGGAAATGGTCGACAAGGGTGAGTGCACCACAGATGATCTCTGGTCAGACGGCTGGTCAGCTGGATTCAAGGCTCCCGGCGATACCTTCTGCTACTTCGGACCTGCATGGCTGATCAATTTCTCAATGGGTAATGCGCCTGATTCAGACAAAGGCGATGATGGCTCGATCGCATTCCAGGGCGGCTGGAGAGCTACTGCAGGACCTCAGGCGTTCAACTGGGGCGGCACATGGATCTGTGCAGCAAAGGGAACTGACAACAAGACCCTTGTAGCTGATATCATGAAGAAGCTGACATGCGACAAGGATATCATGCTTGACATCACCAAGAAGGATTCAGACTTTGTTAACAACAAGCCTGCTATGGAAGAAGCTGCAAAGAACGGCGAAGGCTTCAAGGTCCTCGGCGGACAGAATCCTCTTCCTCTTTTCACCAAGAATGCTGAGAAGGTAGACTTCAAATATGCTGATGGTATCTATACACAGGGTATCACAGAGGAATTCCAGAGTGCTATGAAGGATTACTTCACAGGCAAGGTTGACAAGGATGCCGCAATTGACACATTCTACAAGAATATCGTTACAAAGTATCCTGATCTTTCCAAGAAATGATAGCAACTGATAAAGAATCTTGAACCACTCATATAGAGGAGACGCATGGATTGCCTGGCCTGAATTCAGGACAGGCAATTCTATTTCAAGGGGGAAAAGTATGAATTCAAAACCTAACAAGAATGTTGTCAAATACAACAGATGGGGTTATATTTTCCTGCTGCCGTTCGTAGTAATATATACGATATTTCAGCTGATACCTCTCATCAATACAATTTATAACAGCTTCTTTGAACACTATTTCGCAGGCGGCGGTCTGAACGAAGTTGGACCGAGGTTTGTGGGGCTGCATAACTATATAATGCTCCTGACCAAAGGCGGCGACATGTTCCATGATATGGGCAATACTCTTGTTATGTGGATAATAGGATTTATTCCGCAGATAATAGTATCGCTTCTTCTGGCTGCATGGTTCACCGACCCTTCTCTCAGGCTCAAGTGCCAGCAGTTCTTCAAGACAGTCATTTATCTGCCAAACCTGATCATGGCAGCTGCATTCGCAATGCTGTTCTTCGCTTTATTCTCCAGAGTAGGTCCTGTAAATGACATTTTGCAGGCACTTCACATCACTACAAAGGATATTGATTTCTTCAGCAGCTCTGCATGGTCCAGAGGACTGGTAGGATTCATGAACTTCCTGATGTGGTTCGGAAATACAACTATCCTGCTTATGGCTGGCATGATGGGAATCGATACTTCTCTTTTTGAGGCTGCAGAAGTAGACGGAGCCACAAGTACGGAGATATTCTTTAAAATAACACTTCCGCTTCTGAAACCGATACTCATCTACGTTCTCATCACATCTCTTATCGGAGGTCTGCAGATGTTCGATGTGCCTCAGATCCTTACATCCGGATCCGGCGCTCCAAACGAGACCACGATGACAATGATCATGAGACTGAACAAACACCTGTTCTCCAGAAACTACGGCATGGGCGGCGCGCTGTCTGTGATACTTTTCATTATTATACATGTGCCTTTCTTCGAAAGGCATCAAAGTGGTTATGAAACACAGCTTCTGGCCTTTCGATTTTTCTAATTTCCTGTTATTCTTATA
>ONDV01000029.1 GCA_900316665.1 uncultured Lachnospiraceae bacterium | reverse complement strand
TCCTTGCAGATGCTGATAGATCAAACAAATGTGAGGTTTCAGAAAAATTACCGTATGACGTAATTTGCTACTTGACAACCGTCACTTCATAACAGTCCAGAAGGATATTATGAGGTTAACCTGAAAGGAAAATCACAGCAGGACATTCTGAAAGAAATAAGATCTCTGAAACGGGAAATCAACCAGTTAAAGCGCTATATGGAGGAGCATTCACTGGAACCTGAAGAAATGTTTCCGACCAGACTGACCCGGTTAAAGTGTAATCGGGAATACCTGGAACGTGCTATTCAGGCATACCAGGAGGCCGGAGGCCAATACATCCCTACAAAGGCGGAACAGAAAAGCCAGGATTTTGATGCCGCATTAGATTCTATCCAGAAATTGATGCTTTCTATTGGTGGATTTTTCGGCGGATATGAAACAAGGACGTATACAGTGTCGTGTGATAAGGTGGTCCTGGATGTTGATCACACATTGATCCTGAAACCCAGTAATCTGCCGGTCTACTATCCATTTACAAAAGACGAGTTTATTGCCGGTCTTAAGGAGATTCACATCGGTGAATGGAAGAAAAACTATATTGATCCGTATGTGCTTGACGGCACGCAGTGGGAGCTGGAAATCCATTTTGGCGATGAAAGAAAGCCGTTAAAGATTTCTGGAAGCAACGCCTTCCCATATAACTTTAGTGATCTGACAGAGTTCTTGGGATTTGACGAGGAGAATGATGAAGATGAGCAAGATCAGGATTGAGAGAGTCAGCATTACCGACGCTGGTACTGACTGTATTGTCAATGCTGCAAATGAACAGCTTATGGGCGGGAGCGGTGTTTGCGGAGCAATCTTTAAAGCCGCCGGCTGGAATCAGCTTCAGAACGCCTGCAATGCAATTGGACATTGCGATACCGGTTCTGCAGTCATTACACCGGCTTTTAATCTCAAAGCGAAATATATCATCCATGCGGTTGGCCCTGTATGGCACGATGGAAAGCAAAAGGAGCCACAGAAACTGTACGGATGCTACAAAGCTTCTTTGAATCTGGCTAAGGAAAACGGCTGCCATTCAATAGCATTTCCTCTTATCTCAGCAGGAATCTTTGGATATCCAAAAGATAAGGCGTGGAGGAAAGCAATTCAGGCATGCAATGATTTTATTCAGAAGAATCCTGACTACGATATCGACATTCTTTTTGCGGTGCTGGATGGTAAGATCCTCCAGCTTGGGCTGGATGAACTTGAGCGCCAGAGTAAGGAAAATAAACAGAATGAGCAGTCTTCAGAGGCTGACCTTTTACTGGAGAAGCTGGATGGGCAGAAGCTTCGTAATGGAATCGAAGCTGTCCGTACTGCAGGAAAGGTGAAGTGGCATGGAGGAGTAAAGAAAGATGGCGTAATACAGATGCCTTTCCCTGATTATCCGGATGGCGTCTGGGAAAGTTTGTTTGTCATGGACATGGACAAGAACTACTCCGAAAACTATGAGAATAGTTGCAACGGAGTGCTGCCATCTGAAATGAACGTCCAACAGATCAGGACAGTGCTCACATACATAAGCCGGGGAGAACATTTCTGCGATGGTTTCCTCGGAGGGTATCTCGAAGATAAGACATTATTAAAGCTGCTCTTAAGACTGGATGATCTTCTGATCCTGTATTGCAATAAGAATAATATACCAGCTGAATGGCGATATCAGATGCCTGTCTTCTGGTATGAAATGGACGAGAATAATATACCTGTTCTCGTTAAAGGGAACGGTGAGAAAATCACAATTTCTGAGAAAAGCGATATGTTCGATATGACAGTTCAGAGCCAGCAGGGATGGCAGCGTTCAAGACTTTATATGGAATATGATAATGTCTGGGACGCAACAGCTTTCGGAGCAACCATGTCAGCCACCTTGGCTTTTGGTCCAGATAAAGAAGGCAGATGCTATACATTTACATCCTGTGAGGAAGCAGATCGTAGAATGTATAAGAACCTGACGAATGATCAGGTCTCTATATGTAGAAAGAATGTCGATGCTTTTTATGATGATCGGAATCTTCAGGTTATGTGGAAGAAAGTGATTCTCCATCCGGTTTGCCTGATCCTTAGAAAAGATGGCTCATTAGAACCGACAGATCTTAAACAGTTAAACCCGGAAATTCTGGATCAATTCCAGCAACATCCTATCAGAATCGGTGATCCGGAATCATATGAATGGATATTCAACCAAGAGTAAGGGATGAAGTATGTTGAACTCAATCGTCCATCTCTGTATGCCATCGTTCATGAGGACACAGGACTGCCGGTATTCACTCCTCCTCTCTTTTTGCGTCAATGACGCTCAGCTCATCGCCGGTTCTACCGGTGATGTCAAAGGGGATTGGGGTGCTTCCCCAACGAGCACGCGGAGGCGTTTGTCTGGACACAGACACTGCTCGCACAGTTACTCTTGCCTTGAATTTTGATCCCATTTTCTCGTCTTTGATCAATTCTAACCAAAAACAAGAAAAACAAGTGTTTAGAAGATAAAAAAATAGCCACGAGCACGACAAAACAGATGAAATCTCGATAAGTTTGTGATATAGTGGTACAAGTGGTTTTGTATCCATTATTGGGACTCATAATGAGAGGTATATGTTATGGCAGTATCTTACAAGAAGTTGTTCAAATTATTGATTGATCGCGACATGAAGAAGAAAGATTTCAAGGAGATTACCGGCATCAGCCAGGGAACTTTGAATAAGCTTCAGAACGGTGGCAACGTCATGGTGGATGTACTTGAGAAGATCTGCCTGAACATGGATTGCAACGTTGAAGACATCATGGAGATTTATCCTGATCCGGTTGACAGTACCAAAAAACGCACAGCCAGATCAGTACAATGAGAATGGGGAATTGAAATATGATTGATTATGCTCCTGGTATGCGGATCATAGCTCGTGGAGAAGAGTGGATTGTAAAGCGCGTTGAGACAAATAGTCTTGGGAATCAGACTCTTCAGGTTGTAGGGATCTCTAACCTTGTGAAAGACTATGAATCCCGTTTCATGACCGATATTGAAAAGGAAATTGAGATAGTAGATCCGGCAAAGGTTAAGCTGGTACCGGATGATTCTCCATTTTTTAAGAAATCAAAGCTATACATTGAGAGTCATCTTCGTCAAAAGATTCCTACAGACAATAAGATACACATCGGAGATAAGGCAGCTATGGATTTGATGCCTTATCAGCTTGAACCTGCGCAGATTGCACTGAACCATACTCGTCAAAGAATTCTGATTGCGGATACGGTGGGCTTAGGAAAGACACTGGAAGCTGGAATTCTTATGAGCGAGCTTATTGCCCGCGGTAAAGGGAAACGGATTCTTGTAGTTACAGTAAAAAGTATGATGACGCAGTTCCAGAAAGAAATGTGGAACCGCTTCACCATACCTTTAGTACGTTTGGATTCCGGGAAGATCCAGAGAGTGCGTGCTAGAATACCGGCCAATTACAATCCATTCTATTACTATGATAAGACGATCATTTCTGTAGATACGCTTAAGAATGATCTGGATTATCGTACCCATTTGGAAAATGCTTGGTGGGATATCATTGTTATAGATGAAGCGCATAATGTCGCAAAACGTGGCAAGCACTCACAGCGTGAAAGACTTGCAAAGCTTCTCGCAAATAAATCTGATACATTGATTATGCTTTCCGCAACTCCTCATGATGGTAAGTCTGAAAGCTTTGCATCGCTGATGAATATGTTGGATCCGACAGCGATTGCGGATGACAAGAATTATGGACCGGAGGATATAGATGGACTTTGCATCCGACGGTTTAAAAAGGATGTACAGGATCAAGTTGTCGGTTCCTTCAAGGAAAGAAAGATAACTATTGAGAAATGCAAAGCGTCTGCGTTGGAAGAGTACGCTTTTGATATTTTTGCGGAAATGAAACTTCAGATGGACGAAGGAAAGACTAAGGGATCTGGTCAGCTTTTCAAGACCAGTCTTGAAAAGGCACTTTTCTCGAGCCCTGCAGCTTGCATAAAGAGCATAGAAGAGCGTCTGAAGAAACTGGAGAAAAAGTATGCCAATACCGGGATGCCAGATATCGCGGTTTTGGCAGAACTTAGAGATGCGCTTCTCAAGATCGCACCGAAAGATTTTTCCAGATATATGACTCTACTTAGCCTTCTGAGAAGCAGTGCCTACGGGTGGAATCCAAAGAATAACAGCGATCGTATTGTTATTTTCACTGAGCGAATTGAGACTATGCGCTTCCTTGCAGAGAATCTGCAAAAGGATTTAGGCCTCTCGGAGAAAGCAATTCAGTCCATGTACGGTGGAATGAATGACAAGGAGCTTCAGCGCATTGTAGATGAGTTCGGCAGACCTGAATCACCAATTCGTATTCTGGTGGCATCGGATGTGGCTTCCGAGGGTATCAATTTGCATTATCTTTCCCATAGACTGATTCATTTTGATATTCCTTGGTCTCTCATGGTGTTTCAGCAAAGGAATGGTCGTATTGATAGATATGGCCAGAAGGAAACACCAGATATCCGTTATATGCTTGTCAGTTCTGATAATGAGAAAATTCATGGCGATGCCCGCATAATGGAAATCCTCGTACAGAAGGAGGAGCAGGCATATAAAAACATCGGCGATCCAGCTGTGCTCTTTGGAAAATTCAATCAGGAAGAAGAGGAACTCGAAACAGCAAAAGCAATAGAGAGTGATATTAAAGCAGAAGATTTCGAGGCACAATTAGATGACTCTGAAGATGAATTTGATCCGTTCGAACTGATGATGCAGGCTACGACTGCAAATGAAACCACAAAAATCGAATATAGTGATGAAGAAACACTGTATGACGATATGGCTTACATCAAGACTGCCTTTGAAACATTCCCAGATACCCAGGCCATAGAAGTGAAAGATATGCAGGCTGTCAAGGGGATCAATATCAAGCTTTCCGATGAGCTGAAGAGGAAATTTGAGAAGGTATTACCGGATGAAGCTATGCCTTCTGACGGAATCATGCGTTTGTCTCCGGATATTGATTTCTGCAAGAGAGAGATGGCAAGATGCATGGCCAATGCTCTTTCTGAGGTTGCATGGCCACAGTCCGGATTCTTGTGGAGACTTCATCCGTTGTTTTCATGGATCAATGACAAAGCTGGCATACTGTATCGTAGAGGAGAAGTTCCGGCCATTGGGCTTGTAAATGGTGTCTCAAAGAATGAACTGATCTTTATTGTTGAAGGTCAGATCCCAAATAGAAATTCCATATCAGTCGTTGATGAGTGGTTCGGACTCTACTATAAAGACGGCAAGTATGCTGGAATGCTGTCTCTTTCCGAAGTGATAGGTAGGACACATCTGATGGCGTATGATCTTCCGAATCATGGTGCACGAATTGATGCGCAAATAGAAACTGCTGAGAATCTTCTTCAGGATGTTGTTGCAAATGCAGGCAAGATTATGGAGAAAAAATATAAAGAGTATAACGATCGAACAGATCCATACATATATAGCGAGCTGGAAAGATTGGAAGCACTAAAGGCTAAGCATAAGGATGCACAGCTGTCTATCTTCGATCTTTTGGGACAACAGCGAAAGAAGTCCGAGAAAGAAAGAGAGATTGATGAGATGTTCAATTCTTTCTATACCTGGGAGAGGGACTCGATAGAAATTAAGAACAATCCCTATATTCAGATTATAGCTGTAGTGACGGGGGTTAATTGACATGGCGATGGATTTGCATGGCATTTTAAACCAGAACGAATATTATACGAATCATTACTTTACGACCATTTTTGAAGAGAATGCTTCCGATACCATATCCGCATGGAGACAGTCTGCTAAAGATACAGAGACACAAACTCCCTGGGCGGCTTTTCGTGATGCAGGGAAACTGTATTTAAGAAATCGTGAACGCTATCTTCAGCAAAAAGACGAAATGGGGAGCCGGGAATTCATCGAATCTCAGGCGGCAGCATTTATTTCTGCGCTTGGTTACGGTGAACCTCATAATGAAACGATTAAGCTGACCGATGAGATAACTGTTCCCGTCTATCATGAAGAACAGAAGGCAAATGGAGCACCATTGCTATGGATTCTCCTTTCGAAGGCGCAGGAGCGTGATGATGATATTCTCCAGGGTATTGTCTTTGGACGGAAGTCAGAAGAAGACGAAGAGTTTTCAATTACGCTTCCTGATAATAATGATGAAATACTGGCGAAGCTTTTCTTTGCAGGCGCCGAAGCGCCACGATGGATCATTCTTATTGGAATGAACCAGATTGCTCTGATTGACAGAAACAAGTGGGATAAGAAGAAATACCTTCAGTTTGACTTGGAAGAGATCTTCAGCCGCCACGAGGAAACTACATATCAGGCTCTTGCTGTGCTCTTGCACAAAGATAGTCTTTGCCCTGCAGAAGGCAACAGTTTGCTTGATACATTAGATGAAAACTCTTATAAGCACTCTTCCAGTGTGTCGGATTCATTGAAATATGCACTTCGTGAGTGTATTGAGCTTCTTGGAAATGAAGTTCTGTATGATATGAGGACAAGGCAGGGAATTGATTTCTCCGAGCATCCTGTAGATGCTGGTGATCTAACATTGGAGTGCCTGAGATATATGTATCGCATCCTCTTTATTCTCTTTATTGAGGCGAGAGAAGAGCTGGGCTTTGCTCCGATGAAGTCAGATGTTTATCAGAAGGGATATTCTTTGGAAGGTGTTCGAGATGTTTGCGAGAATGTTCGTGAGCTCTCCGCTGAAGCAGAAGACGGGTATTATATTGGAGAAACAATTGCTGCACTTTTCAATATGATCTACATGGGCTATCCGGAGGACCCGGAGGCCTACAAAGTGGCATTGAAAATTGAATCACCTCACGACATGTTTACCATGGAGCCTTTGAAGGCTCATATCTTCGATCCACAGTATACGGAGATCATCAATAATGCAAAGCTTCGCAATGTGACCATGTTGAAGATTGTAGATCTGATGAGTATTTCCAGACCCGGATCCAGCAAGGAGCGAAGAGGCAGGATATCGTATTCTGCTCTCGGTATCAACCAGATGGGTGCTGTATACGAAGCTCTCCTCAGTTATCGAGGATTTATTGCAGAAGAAGATCTGTACGAAGTAAAGCGTGCTGGTGACAAGTTCAATGAATTGGATGTAGGATATTTTGTCTCGGAAAGAGAACTGGATAAATATACAGAAGAAGAACGCGTGCGTTATGAGGATTATGAACGCAAAGGCAAACTTCGCATGTATGAAAAAGGCACTTTTATCTATCGGCTTGCTGGTAGAGAACGAGAGAAATCGGCTTCTTACTACACACCGGAAGTACTGACAAAGTGCCTGGTTAAGTATGCCTTGAAGGAGCTACTAAAAGATAAGTCAGCAGATGAAATCCTGAACCTGACAGTTTGCGAGCCGGCAATGGGCAGCGCTGCGTTCTTAAATGAAGCTATTTCGCAGCTTGCAGAGGCTTACCTCGAAAAGAAGCAGGAGGAAACTGGAGAACAGATTGCTTTTGATAAGAGACAGGCAGAATTACAGCGTGTGAAAATGTTTATCGCCGACAGGAACGTATATGGTGTAGACCTGAATCCTATTGCTGTAGAGCTAGCGGAGGTTTCACTGTGGTTGAATACAATTTACAAAGGTGCACATGTGCCGTGGTTTGGGACACAGCTTGCATGTGGTAATTCCCTGATTGGAGCTAGACGGCAGGTTTATAATGCACTGAAGCTTAAGAAAGGAACCTGGTATAACGATGAACCGGAGAAGGTTCCGGAAGAATGGATTACAGAGCGTCATGAGACCCGTAAGGTTTATAAACGCAAGCGCTCTGGCGGTTCATATATTTATCATTTTCTGCTTGGCGATCCAGGAATGGCAAACTATACCGATAAAGTTATAAAAGAACTGGAGCCGGAGAATATCAAGAGAATCAAAGCGTGGCAGAAGGAATTTTGTGCCAAATACACTGATGATGATATCGAGGTGTTAAACAAGTTATCTGAGATTATTGATGATCTGTGGATGCGGACTATTTATGCACGTCAAAAGGTTGAACAAAGAACAGAAGACTCATTGAGTGTCTTTGGACATGATGAAGGAAAATACGAAGAGCATCTGACAATACGTGAAAAGGACGCTATCTACAAGAATATATACAAATCAGAAGGCGGAGATAATGCTAGCCCATATGCCCGATTGAAAGCTGCTATGGACTACTGGTGCGCACTCTGGTTCTGGCCGATTGATCAAGCTCACCTTCTTCCAAGTAGGCAGGAATTCTTTATGGAACTGTCCTTGATTCTGGAAGGAGGTATTTCAGCGACTGTTAAGAAAGGCACAACAGTTGGTCAGTTACAGTTCTTTTATGATGAGCACGGACAATTCGAAGGCTTCGGAACAACCGGAAGCGCACTAGCAAATGAAGTACAGGCGCAGATATCCGGACTGGGAAAGGTCAATCTGGAGCAAATTAGAGAATTGTATCCGAGACTCAGAATTGCCAATGAGATCGCTGAAAAGCAGCACTTCATGCACTGGGAACTGGAGTTTGCTGATCTGTTTTACGAGCGTGGTGGATTCGACCTGGTGATTGGAAACCCGCCTTGGATAAAACCGGTTTGGAATGAGTATGACATGCTCTCGGAAAGTGAGCCAAGACTTGTCATTAAAAAAATGAAATCTGCAGAAACGGCAATTAGGAGGAAAGAACTATTTTCATCTTTACAGATAGAATCAGATTATTGCCGAGAATACATAAATATTGCTGGCATACAGAGCTTTATCGGATCATCAGGCAATTATGATGATTTAAAGGGACAAGTAATCTTTATAAATGCTTTGTTCCTTTGAGTGTGAGAGTGAGTAATGAGGACGGTGTATTTGCATTTGTACATCCTGATGGAATCATTGATGATCCTCAAGGGAAAAAGCTGCGCAAATTGGCATATAGAAAACTTAGGCGCCATTTTCAATTTGTAAATGAGAGAAATCTATTTGCAGATGTAGCCCATACCTTTGTGTTTGGAATTAATGTTTACAGTAATAAAGAATCAGATGGTTTTGATACAATTTCTAACCTTTTTGCAGCTAGTACAATTGAAGATTGCTATAACCTCGAATTAAAGAACAGTCCTCTTCCAGCGATTAAAGACGAAAATAATAACTGGAACATTGTGGGACATCCGGATAGATTAATTCATATCACAAAAAATGTATTGACTCTATTAGCTGACATATTTGGGGACAGCGAAGTCGACTATTCTTGTGTTTGTATCCCGTCTATTCATGTGAGACAGTTCCTTGATGTGCTTCAATGCTTTGCAAGCCAGAAAAAGCATATGCTGGATTTAAAGAACGATGAAAGGATTTCTATACAGTATTTATGGCATGACACTTATGCTCAAGAGGATGGAACTATAAAAGAAGATACACAATTCCCTGATAGTTGGGAAGAGATGGTTTATACTGGTCCTCTTGTTGGAGTGGGTAATCCTATTTATAAAACGCCAAGAACTATTTGTATAGGAAAAGCAGATTACGACAGAGTGGACTTGGTTGAGATTAACAGTCAATATATCCCAAGGTCAAAATACACAGTAGGGTGCGCATTAAGTGAGTATATCAAAAGAGCTCCTGTCACACCATGGGGCACAAGTTATCTTTCGGAATTCAAGTTATTAAGTAGAAAAATGCTCAATGTGCAACAGGAGCGCACATTGATGGGATGCATTGTTCCACGGGGTTCTGCTCACACAAATGGACTTACAGGCATAGTCTTTTCTGATTTGCGAGAGCTTGTGATTATGGCTGCTGGTTTTGCGTCTTTACCGTTTGATTTCTTTGTGAAAGCATTAAAGAAGTCAAATTTATATGAAGATGTTGTTGGAAAGTTTCCTGTTTTAGAAAAATACACATCCGATCTTGTTATTCGCGCATTATTACTGAACGGTCTTGGTGAACAGTACAGGGAGCTTTGGGAAAAAGTTGTCACTTTAAAGGATATAGATAGTTATACAGGTTGGCTTTCTGGAGATGAGCGTCTTTCTCACGAAAAGGTAACAGAATTTACTTCAGTTCGAAATGATTTTCAGAGAAGACAATTACAGATTGAGATTGATGTAATTGTTGCAAAAGCTTTAGGTATGACTTTGGACCAACTCAAAGACATATATCATATTCAGTTTTCGGTTTTACAGATATATGAAGGTGACACTTGGTATGACCGTAATGGGCGCATTGTTTTTACCAATAATCGAAGTCTTACGAACGTGGGCTTTTCTCGTAAAGAATGGGATGAGATCAAAGACGCAAAATCGGGCATCTTTACTCAGACAATAATTGATGACACTATGCCAGGCGGACCAATAGAGCGAACGATCGAGTATGTTGCTCCGTTTGACCGCTGTGATCGAGAAAAGGATTACGAGGAAGTGTGGGCAAACTTCGAAGAGAGAATTATGAAATAGTTGATGGTACAGGAGGTGGACTATGATTCCATCAGTATTAGCGGGACAGATCCAGCAGGGATTGAAAGACTATATAGATACAACGTTCCCGATAACGAATCTGGTGTTTAAGGATTCACTCAAGAACATGCTTTCAGAGCCCAAGAAGGTTTTTCATGAGCCGTACGTTGCTGTAAGGCTTCCTTTCCGTGTGGCTGAAAATGAAGAATTGCCATTCCAGGCGATTCATCCTGTCTATACACCATATGTTCATCAGCAAAAGGCATTTAAAAGGCTGACGGGAGAAGATGGACGATCAACCTTAGTAGCAACTGGTACTGGCTCCGGAAAAACAGAGTGTTTCTTGTATCCGATATTGGAATATTGCTATCGGCACAGGGGCGAGACCGGAATAAAGGCACTGATCATTTATCCGATGAATGCACTTGCTTCCGACCAGGCAAAACGTATTGCAGAATTGGTGAATAGCAGCCCAGAGTTAAAGGATGCGAAAATCCGAGTCGGCATGTACGTTGGCGGTCAGGAGAAGAATGCCGCAAAAATGATGATGCCGGATAAGGTCATCACAGATCACGATACTTTACTGGCTGCTCCGCCGGACATTCTGATGACGAACTATAAGATGCTGGATTATCTTTTGGTTCGTCCGAAGGATGCGGATCTATGGCAGTGGAATGATCCGGAGACTCTAAAATATATTGCAGTCGATGAACTGCATACTTTTGATGGTGCTCAGGGTACAGATCTGGCATGCCTTCTCAGGAGATTGAAAGCTCGCTTAAATATATTCCCAGGCTATCTTTGCTGTATTGGAACTTCTGCAACTATGGGCGGAGCAGAAAGCAATGATAAGATTCGTAATTATGCCGAAGATATTTTTGGCGAAGTGTTTGAAGAAGATTCTATTGTTACAGAAGACAGATTGTCTCCAGAAGAATACTTCGATGGCATTGATATTGAAGACTTCAAGATTCCTGACAAAGAACAGGCACAGCATTTGGCAACGCTTGTTCTTCAGGATGATATGGAAGAATATTTGAAGGCAGCGGCAGCTGCTTGGTTGGAAGGCTTTTCAACAGAACGAATACTGGATGATGAATCAAGAGTTCGTATGGGCGAAGCTCTGCAACAACATGGAGTTTTTAAGGAGCTGATCAATAACGCAAAGGGAAACTATAAGCAGAGCACAGCGATAGCAACTGACTTGGCTGATATGTTCCCGGAATTTACCGAACTGGGAGAAGAGAGCAAAACAGTCCTGGAGGCATTGTATGCTCTGATTTCCCATGCAAGATCATATGATTCCCAGGGAAAGCTCCGACCTTTCCTGACTGTACAGGTTCAAGTCTGGGTGAGAGAGTTGCGTCGCCTTATGGCAAAAGTGGATGATAAAGATATTGATTTCTCCCTTGCCTCAGATTTGAACGAGACGCAGGCAAAGCACTATCTTCCTGTCGTCAATTGCCGCGACTGCGGCGAAACCGGCTGGGCATCTATTGTAAATGAAATGGGCAGTGTTGAGATTCCAGACCTCTCCACGTTCTATAATCTGTATTTTGATTGTGATCCTAGAATCCGCGTTATTTTTCCGCATTTAAAAGATGAGAGAGCGGAAGTCGCCATGGATGAGCGGCAAGTTCTTTCACCTGATGATATGGAATTAGCATTGGAAGAACGCGAAGGACAGCTTTCCAGCAATGGGCACCGTACATTCCCGGTATGGGCATTTGCGCCTGAAGTCACAGGATCTGGACGCGGAAAACAATTTGTGTGTCCATTCTGCGGGAGCCGTGGCGGTATGGCCATCATGGGTGTACGTAGTGCAACGGCTATTAGCGTAACTGTCTCAGAACTGTATGCGTCGCATTTTAACGATGACAAAAAACTGCTTGCCTTCACCGATAATGTGCAGGATGCATCTCACCATGCAGGATTCTATAATGCCAGAACATGGCGTTTTGGACTTCGCAGCGCCATGCAGCAATTTGCTGAGAAGCAGGAAGAAGAGAAAACGTTAAAGACCTTTACGGAAGACTGTGTACAGTACTGGAAGGAGGAGATGGGAAATGAGAAGTTCCTATCCTACTTCGTTGCTCCATCACTTACCTGGATGAGGGGATATGACAACCTAATTAACAAAGGATCATGGATCGCTGATAAAGATGGAGCCAACTTCATGGAGTCCGTTACAAAACGGGCAGCGTATGAGATGATGCTGGAATTTGGCATGTCCGCCCGCATTGGCCGTTCTCTCGAAAAATCCGGTTGTCTTGTACTTGGATTTGATTTGGATGGAGCGGCAGAGCGCATTAAGAGCCGTGTTATTAGTGAATGTGGTTTGTTAGATGGGGTTTCAACAGAAGAATTCGAAAAGATGATTATGGGTGTTCTTCTGAATATGAAGCAGAACGGTGCATTTTCTAACCCCATCTATATCCCATATGTAGCAAATGGCGGAAATCGATTTGTGTATCGGGATAACAGATGGCTCCCTGGTATGCGCGAGGGACGTAACGCTCCGAAGTTTATTACAGTAGGCGGTAAAACTAAAAAGTCATGGTTCTTTGATGATGTCTCCAGACGTTCCTGGTATGGGAAGTGGATTAACAAATATCTTCCTGTTATGCATATGGAGAATGATTGTGACCGGGTGCTCACAATCATATTAGAAGAACTCACCAAGGCAGGAACGGTCGATAAAATGGAAGGCCCTGATGGGATTCCGGCTTGGGGTATCAGTTACGATAAAGCAACAGTCAGAAAAGAAACTGTGCAGATGGTGTGTGATTGCTGCGGAAACCGGATCACTGTTGCAAAACAAAATGCAGAAAGTACGGAAGGAATGGCCTGTCTTCGTACCGCTTGTTACGGGCACTATGTCAAAGCAGACGATGCCGGTCTTGATTTTTATGGCAAGCTCTACAGCAATGGTGAGATGGTCCGTGTTGTTGCAAGAGAGCATACGGGATTACTGGACAGAGAACCGCGAGAAGAACTGGAAAGAAACTTCAAAAAGAAAAAGGGTGTTCAGCAGCCATGGGATGCGAACCTTCTGTCATGTACACCAACATTGGAAATGGGTATCGATATTGGGGATCTCTCCACGGTCGTGATGTGCTCAATTCCTCCATCACAGGCGCAGTATGCTCAAAGAGCAGGGCGAGGTGGAAGAACGGATGGAAATTCACTTGTTGTGGCTGTAGCCAATGCGAGACCGCATGATCTGTACTTTTATGCTGAACCTGAGGAAATGATTGCAGGCAGCGTAGAACCCCCGAAAGTGTTCCTTCGCGCCACAGCAGTACTGTCAAGACAGTTTATGGCATACTGCATGGACTCCTGGGTAAAAACTGGAAGAGCAGAAGTACCACAGAAACTGAATCAGATACTTTCCAACTTAGATACAAAAGACAAGAAACGGTTCCCCTACAATTATCTGAATTACGTGCAGGATAACCTTTCCAAACTGGTTCGTACGTTTATTATGACGTTCAATGCCAGCGCGAACGGTGAAGATGGACTGGACGAAGATGCCAAGAAAGAAATCACTCACTTTGCCAAAGGTGATGGAAAGGGGGATTCACCGCTTTACCTGAAATTGCTTGAAGAATTCAGAAATGTCAAAGCACATAAAAAGGCTATACAGGCAAATATTGATGAATTAAATACTTTGATTAAAGATCTTGAAAGTAAGCCCAAGGATTCTTCTTATGATGAGGAAATGGCAGACTTACGAAGCGAAGTTGCCGCGCTTGGAAGAGTTGTCCGCGATATTAATGAGAAAAATACTTTTGAGTTCATGTCGGATCAGGGATTACTGCCTAACTATGCCTTCCCCGAGGCGGGTATTGTTTTAAAGGCGATTTTATATCGAGCAGAAAACACAGAAGAAGGAGAAAAACCGAAAGGAGAAAAGTATACATACGAATATAGTCGCTCGGCTAGTTCCGCAATCAGTGAATTCGCACCGATGAACAGCTTTTATGCTGGTGGAAAGAAATTGAATATCGATCAGGTAGATATTAATACTGCAAAGATAGAACGATGGCGACTATGCCCAGCCTGTTCACATGCTGAGCTTGAGAACTCTAGCAAGCCTCACATTGCCTGTGATAAGTGCGGAAGCCCTGGATGGGGTGATGCTGGACAGGTGCGTCCTATGCTGAAAGTGCAGATGGTTTATTCCAACATGAAGTACAAAGACAGCGTGAACAGTGAGGAGAGCGACGATCGTACCACAAAGTTCTACAACAAGGAAATGCTTGTTGAGGTGGAAGATAAAAAAGACATAGGTCCGGCATATGAATTACAAGGAATTGAGTTCCCATTTGGATATGAGTTTGTTAGAAAAGCCACTATGAGGGAAATTAATTTCGGAGAAAAGGATCTGACCGGAGAGAAGCTTTCCATCGCTGGAACAGAAACAGTTTGTAAGGGATTTAAAATCTGTAAACACTGCGGAAAGATCCAGCTTCCTAATAAGCCGCCACAGCATACAAAATACTGTCGTGTACTCAAAGATGCCAAGACGAACCCGCTTCAGGAATCGTATGAAGAATGTTTGTTCCTGTACAGACAGTTCCAGACAGAAGCTATTCGCATCCTGGTACCATCAACATCCCTTGATTCTACTAAGGTAAGAGTGGAATCGTTTGTTGCTGCCTTTATGCTGGGTATGAAAAAGAAGTTCGGTAATATTGATCATCTGGGGACCTGCGTAAGTGAAGTCCCTGTTCCGGACGCTGATTATAAAAACCTTTATCTCGTTATCTACGATACTGTGCCTGGAGGAACTGGATATCTGCGTCAGTTGATGAACGATAAGCACGGCATGGTAGATGTTATGCAGCTTGCTGTAGACGCTATGGAAAACTGTACCTGCAGGGATGATGAGAACAAGGATGGCTGTTATAAATGTCTGTACGCTTATAGGCAAAGTCAGCATATCGGAGAAATATCCAGACGGACAGCTCTCTCCATGTTTAAGAGTATCCTCGCCGGAAAAAATAATCTGCATAAGATTGACGGTATCGTTGATATTGATACGAATCCCTTGTTTGACAGCGAACTTGAGAGACGCTTTGTAGAAGCTCTTGAACGTCTTGGTACAGAGAACAGAATGGTAGAGTGCAATAAAAAGCTGATTAATGAGAAGGAAGGATATTCTTTAAGAATCGGTGATTGCACTTGGGACATCGAGCCACAGGTTGACCTCGGTCCGGCGAATGGTGTTGCCGTTAACTGTCGTCCTGACTTTATATTCTGGCCTGTGAGAACCACTGGAACTCAGAAACCTGTAGCGGTATTTACGGATGGGTTTACATTCCATAAGGACAGAGTTGCGGATGACTTCCTGAAACGTATGGCAATCATACAGAGCGGAAAATTCCGGGTATGGTCTCTTTCGTACAATGATGTGCAGGATGTTTTCACCTCCCGTGGCGATTATAAGACAGATACATGGATTTACGATAAAACACCGAGCGGCTCCAAAACCTATATGCCTTATGTGAAGTCTAAGAATGCACAAGTGCTGATGGTATCAAAGAAAAAGCCATTTGAGTTGCTTACGGAATACCTAAGCAGGTCAGATGCTGAAGAAATTTTTACGATTCATGCGAAAGCGTTTGCCTTCTCGTTGCTTGATTATACGGCTATGGACAAGCAGAATCTCTATGATATCCAAGTTGAAGATTGGAACAGTGCTTATAAGAGCCTGGATGCTATGAAGCGTGTCATTGCCTATGGGAAGGCCATCTTCGGAATGTGGGAGCCGAGACAAACACTGGGCAATCTGTGGATGTACTCCATGTTGTCAACAGATGACCGTGCCAAGAAGATGGATGCACCGATCCGCGTGCTTGCAATCCTGAATGATAATGACAGCAGAACAGAGAATTACAATAAGGACTGGAACGGATTCCTGACCTTTGCAAATAATATGCAGTTTGTTCAGGATGCACTCTTCATGACAAGACGCGGAATCAGCAGCATGATCTATACTGCTCTTGTTCCAGGTTCAGCTGGATCCAGTGCTGACAGCACGCCGGGAATGGCTGTAGAAACTGTCATCTCTGGATGGGAAGAGATTTTTGATTATCTGGATGATGTTGAGAAAGCATGTGCTTCCGAAATGATGAAGAACCATATTCCTGCGCCGGATGCAATCGGATTTGAGCTTGAAAGCCAGGATAATGGCGCAGTAATCGGAGAAGCATCAATGGCATGGACAGACAGAAGAATTGCTCTACTTATGCCAGAACAGGCTGAGTACAAAGATACTTTTGAGAAAGAAAACTGGAGGGTTGTTCTTTCAACGGATACGTTGACACAGGACAAATTTGGAGGTGAAGGATAATGGATAAGCCAATGGTTGCGATTTCAACAGATTTCCTGACTTCGTTTGCGGCATTACCACGTCAGAAACAGGGAAAGGCAACAGAGTTTTTTAACAAATTCCGTACGAATCCAAATTCACCCGGAATCAATTATGAAAAGATCGATGAGGGCATCGATAAAAACATTTGCTCGGTACGTATTGATGATGCCTATAGAGCCATTGTTGTCCGGTGCCCGGATACGAATGTATTTATGTTGCTCTGGGTGGATCACCACGATGAAGCGTATGCTTGGGCAAAACGAAAGAAGTGCTCCATCAATAAGGTTACCGGTGGCGTACAGGTTTTTGATGTGCAGGAAGTTACTGTTGAGAAGACAGTGGAAAAAGAGACTCTCTTTGCAAAATACAGTGATGCACAGTTACTTCGTATGGGATTGCCTGAAGAACAGCTTCCTATGGTAAAAAGCATTGAATCCTTGGATGAGTTCTATGCTATGAAAAAGAGCTTGCCTGAAGACGCTTATGAAGGACTTGAATGGTTGGCACATGACTTTGATTACGATGAAGTCGTATCAACTCTCTATGAGAAAGAAACAGAACCGGTAAGTGATGAAGACTTCGCTGCTGCACTTCAGTCGGATTTCAGCAAAAAGTCCTTTGTGATCGTAGATGGGGAAGAAGAATTGAAGCGGATTATGGCTGAGCCGCTTGAAAAGTGGAGAATCTTCTTACATCCGACCCAGAGAAGAATTGTCAATCGAGATTATTCTGGTCCTGCAAGAGTTCTCGGCGGAGCTGGAACCGGCAAAACAGTTGTTGCTATGCATAGGGCAAAAAGACTTGCCGGAGAGTTGGATCAAGGAAAAAAGGTTCTGTTTACTACATTCACAAGAAACCTGGCAGATGACATTAAAGATAATCTCCGGAAGATTGCTTCTGTAGATCAAATGCGACAGATTGAAGTAGTCAATCTCGATTCTTTGGTGTCTTCTTTCCTCAGGGAGCAAGGCTATGAGTATAAAGTCTGTTTCAGCGATGAGCTGGATAAGGTATGGGATGATGCTATAGCTGCTGCGGGCGGGACGCTCGACTATACAAAGAATTTTTATATTGATGAGTGGGTAAAGGTCGTTCAAGCACAGGAAGCATACTCAAAAGAGAAATATATTAAGGCGTCCAGAATCGGCAGAGGTCTGCGCTTGGATCGGATTAAGCGTACAAAGGTATGGGGCGTTTTCGATGAGTATATGCGTATTTGTGATGAGCGAAAGCTTAGAGACTCTGAATACGCCATGTATGAATGCCGGATTATTTTAGAGAAACAGTATACCTCCGGCAGGTACGAGAACATCATCGTAGACGAAGGTCAGGATTTGAGCCCTAGCGCATACAGGTTGATTCGCTCGTTAGCGGGAGAACCGCATAAGAATGATATCTTTATTGTTGGTGATGCACATCAGAGAATATATCGCAATAAGGCCATTCTTTCAAAATGCGGAATCAATGTCCGTGGAAGAGCCAGGAAGCTCCGTATCAATTACAGAACGACAGAAGAAATCCGGAAGTATGCTTTTGGTCTTCTTAAAGGAATCTCTTTTGACGACCTGGATGAAGCCTATGATGATGGTGATAATTGCCAGTCATTAACGCATGGAGAAGTCCCTCAGATCAAGAGATTCAATACGCCTGAGGAAGAACTAGAGTTTCTTGTCAATGAGATCAGGACTTTAGAAGCTGCCGGTGTTCCGCAGAAAGATATCTGTATAGTAGCCCGAACACACAAGATGATCGATGCATATAAAGATGGGCTGCGTGCTAATGGAATCGTCTCCTTTGAGATTACGACGAACAAAGTTGATGATCGGTCTCGAAACGAAGTCCGAATCGCTACAATGCACAGAGTTAAGGGCCTGGAGTTTAACTACATATTTGCTGCTGGTGTTAATAACAAAGCATTGCCTAATGCTGTCCGGAGTGACTTCTCTGATGATGTTTCTCTTGAAGAATTCAAGACCGAAGAGAAATGCCTGTTGTATGTGGCATTAACCAGGGCTAGGGTCGGAGCATACGTCACCTGCTACGGAAAGATGTCGAGCTTGATAGTATAAGCTTTCGTTGGGTTTGTGATAGAAATCTTCTACAGGATTTAATAGGAAACTCAGACCATACCGAAATTAGTCATGGAGTGTATAAAGCATAACCGTGAAAAGACAGAAAAGACGATTTATCGTCTCGGAGAATAACGCATGATAGTATCCGAACTAAAGTTATATGATTTTAGACAGTTTCATACAGAAGAGGGTGTCCCTGGCCTGTCAGTTTCTTTCCACAAGGGATTGAATGCTCTGATCGGAGAAAATGACTCTGGCAAGACAGCGGTCATTGATGCGTTGAAACTTGTTCTTCTTACGCAAAGTAATGATTATGTGCGGCCATCTGAAGAGGATTTCTATTTGGGAGCAGACAATCGGTATGTAGACGAATTCAGAATAGAGTGCGTTCTCTCGGATTTCGCCCCAAATGAGGCAAAGAACTTTATCGAATATTTAGAATTCACTAAAGATGCTGAGGGTTTGCATTATTCTATGCATCTATTTTATCGGGCATGGAAAGAAAAGAATCGTATTTTTTCTGATTTACGCGTTAATGACCCAGATGAGGGGATTGCACTGGACAGCAGAGCAAGGGAATTATTGAAGACAGTATATCTCCGACCGCTAAGGGATGCAGAGCGGGAAATGCATTCTGGCAGAAATTCTAGGCTTTCGCAGATCCTTATGAGCCATAAGGTGTTCCAAGATCGAGAGAATCATACACTGCTTCAAATACTGAAGAATGCTAATCGGGATATTGAAACATACTTCACACAGCAGGAAGGAAAAGAGATCCTTCAAATTATCAGAGATAACCTTACTGAGTTCCATGACAAAACATTAAGTGGTGATGCTTCTCTAACGGCATCTGATGTTCAATTAAAGTCTATATTGGAGAGCCTATCTCTGAATGCACCAGAGATACATCCAGGTCTTGGTGAATTAAACTTAGTATTTATCGCCGCAGAGTTGTTGCTTTTGAAGCAGGATGATATAGGCGGCTTGAAGCTTGCTCTGATAGAAGAACTGGAAGCGCACTTGCATCCACAAGCACAGTTGCGATTGATCAGCTATTTACAAAAAGAATACGATCAGTCCGGAGCCCAGATTATTATATCGACACATAGTACAATTCTCGCTTCCAAAATCAATCTGAAAAACATAGTTCTTCTAAAGGGTGGATACGGTTATGACCTCTCTGAAGGAAATACCGGCCTTGAGAAGGGAGACTATCTTTTTCTTCAGCGTTTTCTTGATGCAACAAAATCCAATCTGTTTTTTGCAAAGGGAGTCATCATGGCCGAGGGTGATGCAGAGAACCTTCTGATTCCAGTTGTTGCTGAAATAGTTGGATATCCATTGGAAAAGTACGGTGTGTCTATTGTTAATGTCGGGAGCACTGCATTCCTACGCTATTCAAGGATTTTTATCAGAGGTGATCAAGAGCATACAATAGATATTCCTGTGTCTGTGATTACAGATTGTGATGTTCAACCATGGAACGAATCTAAAGACGAAGACGGGCATAAAATCAAAGAATTCTGCGATAAAACAGTTGAATCTGAGGATGCTGTTACAAGAAAGAAGGCCAAGTACTCAAAAGGATCTATACAGGGCTTCGTTTCTCCCAGATGGACTTTGGAGTATTGTATAGCATTAAGCTTTCTCAAAGATGATTTTCATCGTGCTATCAATTATGGAAAGAAAATAAAGAACAGTGATAAATATACTTTAACTGCGGATAAAATCACTGCAGCAGATCAGGAAACAACTGAACAACAATCACGATGGAATGACTGCAGCGAAGCTGAACGAGCATTTAACGTTTATGATTTGATGCTTGATGGAAGTGGTAAGAGTGGCCTTAAGGCGATCGTTGCACAATGCCTTTCATCTATGTTGCGAATGGCTTCTCTCACCGAGCCTGTTGATAAGGAGAAGATGTTTGATCTTGATCTTTACCAACATACAGTTGACGAGGGGAAACGGGCGGAGCTGAAGCAAAAATTCGAAAACGATCTTTATCTGAAATACCTTGTAGATGCAATAAAGCATGCCGTTGGTGCAGATTATCAACCTTTGCAACCGGAGGGTAATACGGATGCTTCAAATTAGTGACGCTGAGATTCGGGCAATAGAGGAATTGCTCCTTCCAGAGGGATGCCAGTTCCCGGAGGATGCGAGAAAGGTTATACGTTGTTGGGAATCCAAGGACGTAGCAGCTTGTCCGGGAAGTGGTAAGACGACAGTTCTCCTTGCAAAACTGAAATCACTGGCAGATAGAATGCCGCTAGATAACGGTTCCGGAATCTGTGTTCTCTCACACACAAATGTTGCGGTGAATGAGATCAAAGAGAAAATGTCGGACTATGCTGGTAAATTGATGAGCTATCCAAATTATGTTGGAACCATACAGTCATTTATAGACAAATTTGTTACTTTGCCTTATTTGAAGCGAAAGTTTGGCAAAGCAGTCCAACCGGTTGATAACCGGACATATGCGGAGCATATTTACCGCATTATTATCCGGAAATATCCTAGACTAAAAGGGCTTGTGATTAACGACTATAACAATGGGTCAACACCGTTTGCTGATGTGATTGATTATGTTGGAGCCATTTATATACGTTCTGACGGATCTCTTTGTGTTGGAAATCGGACAAGAGCACTTGCGGGATCAAGTCGCCCATCTACCCAGCAGTTTATGTCTGCACAACAGGATATGCTGGCTGATGAGGGTTTAATTAAGTATTCCGATGCGTTTTATTACGCGGAGGAAGCAGTCAAGGAATTGACAACCGAATATACGGATCTGTTTAGTAGTAGATTTCAATACGTATTCATCGATGAATATCAGTAAGCGCCTAATTTTATGGCGTTCCGCGCCCCGGCTTCTTGCCGCCGGATGACAATACGGTAGGAGGTAGCATTTTACTACAGATGCTACCACTTCCT
>ONDV01000092.1 GCA_900316665.1 uncultured Lachnospiraceae bacterium | reverse complement strand
GATCAGCACACCTGTTAACTCTTGTTCTTTTTGCTTTTTCCTTCGTTAGAATTACACCAGGAGCATCGCTCCAAATCTAACGAAGGGAGGCCAGAAGAAAGGCCAGAAAAATCAACGTGAAGCTCATCATGGAGCTTCGGGATGCCGGATTGTCACGAAGTACGATCGCATCCACCAGACACATCTCGAGGCATTCCGTCAGTGAAGTCTTCAACATCGCTGACGAGAAGGGCATTCGTTACCGTGCGGGGAAAAAACTGCTTACCGTGTGGTGGTAAATTTACCTTACCATCCACATTCTCAGAATGGACCACTCTGTTCGAGAACACGGCGATGGTAGCTGCCATGGTGGACCGACTGACGTTCCAGTCTTACATCCTTGATATGAACGGACAGTCGTACCGGCTCGAACAGACGAAGAAACAGAGACGGTAAGCGGCTCACTTTCAAGCCAGCATTAGTGGCTCAAAATCAGATCAGCGGGTGGCTCACTTTCTAGTTGACGTTTATATATTCGCTTCATTGATCCCAATTTCATTCCTGAGATACCTTTCCACCAATTCGACCTTTAGAACAGGATCGATCTTACTTTTTCCGGACATAGAAATACCCCCAAGCAGGTTTTATATTTCAGTGTCCTACTTGGGGGTAGCATATCAAAATCCAGGGAGTCTTTTTATTGCTACATTATGCTATTGCTTTAGTTCTTTTGCCAATTAAACAATAGTATGTCACCATGAGCATCAGAAAAGCACCCCTATCCATGCAGATACTTCAGAAATGGCAATTCCCTTAAATCCGTTCCTTCCTACCAAAAAGCCAAAGATCAGTCTCATAATGACTTCGAGCCCGCCTGAGAGCATTGGTATAAAGGTATTGCCCAACCCCTGAACAGAGTATCTGTATATAAAAAGCCAGCCCAGGGCAAAAAAGCTTATTCCCATGATCGGCATGAAATCGGTACAATAACCGATTATCATGTTGTCAGTCAGCAGCATCCTTGCCAGGCTTCCGGGCACAAATATCATAAGGAGCGATATAGGCACATTCACAAGTGTAGAGAGCATCAGGCCCTGTCTTACTCCTGTGCGTATCCTGTCATATTTGCCAGCGCCCTTATTTTGCCCCACAAAGGTCATCATGGAAAGACCTACGGACATTCCGAACTGCTCAAAGAGTGATGCAAATTTCATGCAGGCTGAATAGGCTGCCACATATGCGCTTCCCATAAGATTTACGAAGTACTGCAATACCATGGCCCCTGCAGCTGTGACCGAATTCATAAGTGCCACAGGAAGTCCTATTTTCATCAGTTCAACCAATATATTCTTTTCATCTGCTATTTCTGACGTGTCTTTTCCCAGACTCATAAAATCGATGGTTCTAAGCTTTTTAAGGCACAAAAGGTATGATACAAACTGAGAGACCACTGTTGCCACTGCTGCTCCGACAACTCCTGTGCCAAAGGCCATTATGAAAATAATATCAAGCATGATGTTCACGAGTGATGAACAGATCATAGCAGTGAGGGGCGTTCTGGAATCTCCCATTGACTGGAGAATTGTAATCTCAAGGTTATTCATAACCGTCACTACAATTCCCAATAAGATCACAGCAAAATATCTATACGAATCGTCAAAGATATCTTCAGGAGTGTTCAAGAACGTCAGCATCTTATTGAGCAAAGAAACGCATACAACAGTAAAGGCTATTCCAAACGTGATACTGAGCTTCTTGGCTGCTCTGATGTATGCATTCAGCATAGCCATATCGTTTTTTCCAAAGCTCTGGGCAAAGGTTATGCCAAATCCTCTGGTCATCCCCACAACAAATCCAAGTATAAGGAAGTTAAGTGTCCCGGTTGCCCCAACAGCAGCCAGCGCCTGATCCGAGATTCCCTTGCCAACTATAATGCTATCCACAAGACTATATAGTTGTTGGAAAAGATTTCCCCATAATAAGGGCCAAAAGAACAGTATGATCTGTTTCATACTGTTTCCTGAGGTCATATTTTGTGTGGTCTGTTCTGTATTTGTCATGGCCGCTCTCTTTGGTCTTTCTCTTGATGTTAATTATTTAATAGTTAAGATCATTTAAGTATCCAGGCTCTGTACCAAGCTCAGCTTTTATAGCAGGGATTATGCTTCCAGTCAGCTTATCAAGATATTTATCTGCCCCTCCTGTGTAGGGGCTATCATTTTTATACAAAGGAGCACATTCCCAGGGGGACATCTCCTCATTCCAGTTGATATCACTTATAACAGCAAGATTCAGCTCTTTTTCCGTCATAGTACAAAGCGCGCTATAAACATCACTTCCATTGCCCTGAAATGTATTCATGACTATGAGTGGCGCAGCTTTCCCCTTTTCACCATATATATAGATATCGTAGAGCGCTTCGCGCATAACACCACCTGGGTGGAAACCGGCGATGTAAATATGCGGCAGTATCTATCCCATGCCTGACGGCGATGTAAATATGCGGCAGTATCTATCCCATGCCTGATAGACTGGGCTGAACTGCGGCCTGACTTTGCTAAACAACGATTTCCGTGCGCTGAACGCACTTCAGCGCATGGGCTGATCGCCCGGAATAATCATTTCGCTCGGAAATCCCATCGACAATCATTTTATCATACTTATTCTTTGCCGTAACTGCACAATGATATCCAAATCACATAAACTGCACAGTCACGCCGGCAGGGTCCTTAACAAAGAAGAACCTTACATACGGCACCGGGCTCTCGATCGGAGAGACTTCCATCCCGAGTGCGATCAGTTTTTCCCGCATCTTGTCTGCATCACCGCAATCAAAGCCGATGGAAAGCAATCTGTTTCCCGCATCATCAGCATTCGGAGTGTCAATGATCTCTATGCAGGTATCACCCTCGCTGTCCGCGAGGAATACTATGCCGCGGCCTTTCTCTCTCAGATCACGAACGATCATCAGCCCGACTATTTCTTTGTAGAATACAAGCTCTTCTTCAAACTTATTTGTCCGTATTGTTATCTGGAGCATCTTCATCTGCTTTTCCTCCCCTAATCACCACAAATATCTCCTGTCTCAGTGACAACATTTTCTTTTCATATTGGCAACCATC
>ONDV01000076.1 GCA_900316665.1 uncultured Lachnospiraceae bacterium | reverse complement strand
AGCATTTCTGCGCGCTTTTGTCAGAGAGCCGCTAATAAGCGCGTGCGAGCAAACAGAAAAACACAACTTGTGAGCCACCACTGTGACATCTCTTGGCAATTAGCGAATGAATCCTTGCGACGAAGATGATCCATGAAATGTGGGAAGTTTTAATGATTAATAAAACAAGTTGGTTTATAATGATTTTGACAGGTGATGGTATCGACATATGGAGCAGATATGTTTTTGAAAAAATACAGGATTTTAATTATTATTTTAGCGGCAGTTGCGGGGGCGCTTGTTATCACGGCAGCTTTAAACAGATGGAAGACGGAGATCAGACTTACAGGGAAAAGCAATGTGACTGTCGAATATGGGAAGGATTATAAAGATCCCGGAGCTTATGCCGAGCAGAAGGGAACGTCGCTTTTTTTCATCAGAAAAAAAATCCCCGTAAAGAGGTCTGGAAAAGTTGATACTAAAAAGCTTGGTAGATATATTCTGACTTACACGGCCGGCAGCAGTAAAAAGGTTAGCGTGAAGCGGATCGTGAAGGTCAGGGATACCACTCCGCCGAAAATCGAGCTTATCCATAAGAAAGATTATTTTACGCCCATAGGACAGAAATATGTGGAAGAGGGATATAAGGCATACGACGCCTGTGACGGGGATCTGACTGACAAGGTGAAGGTCACGGAGAAGGATGGATATGTATATTATTCTGTCTCTGATAATAGTGGCAACCGCCGTGAGGCCAGGAGGAAGATAGTATTCGATGACAGGACTGCGCCTGTGATAACTCTTTCCAACGGAAATGAGATAAATATCCGAAAAGGTGATTCCTGGAAGGATAAATACAGCGCAGAGGATGATGTTGACGGAGATCTGACTGCTAAGGTAAAGACTGAAGGCAAGGTCAATACTTCTAAAATCGGCACATATAAGATCAAATATACCGTAATCGATGCTCACGGCAACAAAGCTTCAGCAGAGAGGACGGTCCATGTGCTTAATCGCCCGATGAATAACCCAGGCAGAGCGAACGGCAAAAAAATAATATATCTGACCTTTGACGATGGACCGGGACCTTATACTGAAAAGCTGCTTGGAATACTAAAAAAATACAATGTGAAGGCTACTTTCTTCGTGACGCACTCAAAGCCTGATTACCAGCATATGATCGCTGCTGAGGCAGCTGATGGTCATAAGGTTGGTATTCATACTTATACGCATGATTATGCGAAGATATATTCTTCGACAGAAGCCTACTGGAATGATTTTGATGAGATGCAGAATGTGGTGGTGGAGGAAACCGGACAAAAGACGGACATCTTCAGATTCCCCGGCGGAAGCTCCAATGAAGTCAGCATGAAATACACGAGAGGAATCATGACTACTCTTACATCGCAGAGCGCTGAGCGGGGACTGACCTATTTTGACTGGAATGTTTCGAGCGGTGACGCGGCGCCGGTGACTGACGGACAGACCGTTATGAATAATATCAAGAACGGGGTGCAGAAGCACGATGTGTCGGTGGTTCTGTGCCATGATGTAAAGGAGTTTACGGTCGATATTATGGACGAGACCATAGCCTGGTGCCTTGAAAACGGATATACATTCCTGCCACTTTCATCAAGCTCACCTACAGCTCATCATTCGGTGCATAATTGACAGAACTTTCCGCATCATTAAAGAGAAACTTCGCCGTAAGGATTCATTGAAGCTTTCTTTATTGACGCTTTATTCGGATGAGCTTAATGATAGTGATTATCATTATCATGAAGGAAGCTCCTCCGGTGTCGATCATTACATCGCGAAACATACCCGCGCGTCCGGGAACGAAGAGCTGATGTATCTCGTCACTTGAAGCATAGAGGAAGGATATGAGAATGGATAAAAGACTTCTTTTTCTTAACCTCATATCTTCTGAAAAAGAAAAGAAAAGAGTCAGAGCCAGAAGACCGAACTCGGTCGCGTGGGCAGTCTTTCTGACCGGGAAATCGATTTTTGCGGCGATCTCTTCCTGCCGGGCATCTGACATCTGATTGAATCCGGGAACAAAAACGGACGCGCAGATCTTCCCGACCCGGTGGCTCATCTCCGTAGATTCATCTGCAGGTCTTGCCGACATGGAAAAAATAAAAATAAAGCATGAAATGGCCAGGACCATTGATATTTTGTTGTGGAACGCTAAATTTTTAAACATATATTTCCAATCTCAACTTTAGTGTATGGTTACAGGCAAAAAACGTTTGAATTTTTTGTAAATTTTGCCATTGAATGTTGACATTCACTCTTTTCAAATCTAGTATTTACCGGACAACGATTATTTATTGCGGAGGCAGAATATGTCATTTTTTTTAAAATCCGGAACAGACGGTTCCTATAATCTTACCATGGCAGGTTATACAGGACTTGTCATAATTTTTGTTTTGATCCTCATACTCGGAAATATGATATTCGGAAAGAATAAAAAGTCAAGTCCGAAGAAGCTTGCCTTTTCAGGGGTAGCGATAGCGATCGCCACGCTTCTTTCCATGGTCGAGATAATTCATATGCCTATGGGCGGGTCAGTAACACTTTTCTCCATGCTTTTTATTGTCCTGATCGGCTGGTTCTATGGACTTGGCTCAGGTCTTGCCTGTGCTATAGCTTACGGTCTTCTTCAGCTTCTTATTGATCCCTATATCCTGTCCCTTCCCCAGCTCCTTACAGATTATATCCTGGCATTCGGAGCCCTTGGCTTATCAGGAATATTTGCTGATAAGAAGCACGGACTTGTCAAGGGCTACATCACGGGAGTCCTGGGCAGACTGTTTTTCTCCTTCCTCTCCGGCGTTATCTTTTTCGGAACATACGCGCCGAAATCTGTCAAATTCTTCGGAGGGAAGCTGCCGCTCAATCCGTATTCATATTCCTTTCTTTATAACGGGGCATATCTTTTCACGGAAGCGGCGCTTACGATTATCGTAATAAACATTCCGCCGGTCAGGACAGCTCTTAAAAAAGTGAAGGCTATGGCACAGTAATAAATCCTTATTAAAACTTCCCACATAAATAATGAAAAACTTCGTTGCAAGGATTCATTCGCTTTTTGCCAAGAGATGTCACAGTGGTGGCTCACAAGTTGTGTTTTTCT
>ONDV01000032.1 GCA_900316665.1 uncultured Lachnospiraceae bacterium | reverse complement strand
CTCCTTGAAATGGTAGTGGGTTGTAGTGAAATGCTACTCACTACCATTATGGAGGATTCAGGCGGTCAAACCAGTCCGCCGAATTATTAGGCGCTTACGTTTTACTGGACTGGAAGCACTCAGCTCCAACCTTTCCAAGCCTCAGGTTGATATCCGATGGTGGACTGCCTGCCGTTCCTGACAATCGGCGTACGGATCACGGAAGGATTCTCCTGTATCTTTTCGAGTTTGTCTTCATCCGCGATATATTTGATGAGTGCTAAGGTGTCTTTGTCTTTGCCTTCCCAGTTTATCATGGCGTCACAGCCGCCGTTAGCCTGCGCAACGGAATTGAATTCTCCCTTGCTCATGCCTTTTTCTTTCATATCCACAAACTGATATTTTATCCCTCGCTCCTTGAAGAAGCGCTCTGCTTTTCTTGTGCCGCTGCACTTTTTCGTGCCGAAAATCTGTATGTTCATGCGGTTTCTCTCTTTCATTCGCAGAAGACAGTGAATGTGTCACACCGAATTGTATATAAGCACCGTTCTGTTCTTTTTAAAAGAACAGTGCATCCCACTTTTCAATCTCATCGATCCATGCCAGCGGATCATAGTACTTTTTCTTCTTCCCTTTAGAACGGATCTCGTATCGAAGCGTTCCGCCGCCAAAGAACGCATCTACGTGGATCACACAGTCAAGATACCCATCATCATGTCTGGTCTTTTCAATACTTACCTTAACATTGGAATACGGCTTTAACGCAGTTGCAACCGCCGGGAGATCCTGTTCATTGACATAATCTCTGTCCAGAAATGCAGTGTGAGTATACGGAGCGATCTTTCTTATTGTTTCGCCGATTGTAGCCTTCATTCACCCCATCCCTCCAAAGCAGCTGCAATTAGTCAATGAATTTGGAAATTTCTCTTTTGCATAGCGATTTAGCAGGTCATCCCTGATTATGCTCTCCACACCAGCGGGTAATCTCCGCAATCAGATCTAGTGGGAGATTATCCCCATAGGGGATCTGAATTGCCCCTTTGCTGAATTTCAGGCCGCGTTTTGAAAGTTCCCCTGCAAAATGTTCCACCGCCTCAGGTCCTGGATAGATTCCAATATGCCGCTTTGCCGCTGCAAAATTAATGATGTTATGGTTCTTCCACCACGTTGGCATGGACCAGGAGATCCTCTCTTCCGCTAATGGCAGCTGATCCCTGATCGTATCCCGGACAGCACACAAATTATCCCTGTGTGCCAGATCCTGTTTATTGATATATTCTTCAATAAGATTCATTGCCGTGCTCACTATAAATTCTCTATCACACTTTCAAAATAAGTTGGATAATTACGTAGCAGTGCAACAATTGGATCTTTTTTTAATTTTGTTATTGAAACAATTTCTTCAGAAGTCACCTCATTGTTCCCGATAAGCTCTGCAATTCGTCGAGCTAAATATCTATCGTAAAATATCTTTTCACTAAACGAAACCGCTGTCCTACTGTCAACTCCATATCTTAATTCTTGTTGCAAAAGTAATAAATCATCATAATTCGTGCAGCCTTCTGCTACTAGATCAACAATATTTCCCACAAGAAAACTCATTTGGTAAGATATATTGTACTGACTATACTTCTCAACATCATATATTTTTAGGCTAAAGTTATTCTGCATTTTCTCATACGAGTCTCCTCGTATCCATGCTTGGGCAAAGCCTCCTATTAACTCAAACGAAGGATGTATTATCCTATATAATCTTTCGATCAGTACAATCAGATCACTAAGAGGCCTAGATACATTGTTAATATTATATTCATTAATCCATTTGATTATCTCGTTTGCATCGGCAATTGAAACCATCGTCCCAGAGTACTTCTGAACATAGTTCATATTCTCCGCCACTCTAGCCTCAATAGCTCTAAACAGCCTGACAAGAAGTGTTTTTTCGGATGTATTGCCTAAAAAGTATGCCAAAGAGTTCGTTAGTAATTCTTGTGTGATGTCTTTTAAGTTTTCTGGATTCTCCTGTTTTGAATCACTGCTTAGCAGATATACTATCTCGTTTTCAATCGCATCCACAGACTCTTTATAACTGCTAATACGTGCATCAAGTTCGGCTTTGCAGGCATTCATATTGATTTTGGGATAGTCATTATTGATTCCCTTTAATATTTTTCCCTGTAGTTTTTTATTCCAGTTATCATTAATATTGTTACAGATAAAATCAACAATATCAGAGCCCAATATATTCACAGAGTATACAAGTTTGAAATCTTTAACTATATTTAATATAGAACTTCCGCAAGCTTCGACCGAATCAGCATTAAACAGCTCCTGGGTTTCTTTCCATTTATAGTAACCCTTATGTTGATTACGTTTGTCATATAAGTCAGATTGTGTGACAATAATATCTCCTTCAGTATAGACTCCAGATCTACCTGTACGCCCTATTAGATTCTGAAAATTTCTAACAGTCTTTTGAGATCCATATGAGTTTGTCCCTGTTATTAGTAAATATCTAACAGGTATATTCACGCCCTGCGCAAGCGTTGATGTGCACGCCACGACTTTTATGTAGCCCTTTTTTAAGGCATATTCTGTTGCTAGTTTTATCCCATTGGGAATAGATGAGTAATGTGGTAAAATTCCGCAGGTTATATTTTTAGTATAAATGTTATCTTTTCCATAGTACGCTTCAAATAATGATTGAAATTTAGCCATTTCTTCTGAATTGGCTGATTTTTCTATGCTCTTCAGTTTGAAAGTTCTCTTAGCTAGATCCTCAATTTTAGAATATAATTTAGGTATTGATCTTCTCTGGTTAAAATAAATGGCTACACCACCATTTTTGCACAAAATATCCGTATAATATAAAGCCACATCTATAGAATCTGCAGGGAAATATCTCTTTTTACGTTCCTTACCTAGCGGTTCTAATCTTTTTTGTGTATATGTATAAGGGACAAAGAAATCCTCTTCACCACTATTCCCAGAGAAAAAATGAAGTTGATATTTCTTGTCCGAAAACCCTATTGCTTTAGGAGTGGATTTTATACTACTATTATAAGCTAGCCTACCATTCTGTCCGAAAAGCCATTCAACAATTTTGTCAGCGTTAGGCAATACCGCAGACAGGAGAATTAGCTGTTGCTTCTCATTCATTTCAAGCTTGATGTCAACTAATAAAAGTTCGTATAAAGCACCTCTGCTTGGATCATCAAACATATGACTTTCATCAAAGATAAATAAATCAAATTTGTCTAGATATGATTTTTCATGGTGAAAAATATACTGTAATTTCTCTGGAGTACAAATGAATATCTGCTTCTCGACTTTATCAGATATAATATCCTCAAAATCATCTTCAAGAACATCTGAGAATTGATTTATAGATATCTCTTTAGGGAAAGCAAGCTTCATGTCGTGAGTAATCTCATTACACAGCGAGCGTAGTGGCGCTACAATTATTGCTTTGCTTCCACGATTTTCCAAAAGCATTGACCAAATAATAAGTTCAATGCTTTTAGTCTTACCAACACCTGTAGGGAGCTGAATAATTGCATTTGCGCCCTTAAGTATATCTGAATTACCAATCAATCTTTGTGCTGGCCATAATAAATTTATAGCGTTTTTTCTCTGAAAATAAGAATCCCATGTGTTGCTATCCAATCCGGAAAATAAAGGTAGTAAAATTCTGGCCGATGTTTTGCTAATAATTTTTGTGATAGCACAAGTAATCTCTCCCCAAAACCATGCTTGCGGAGAATCTGTCAGAAATATATTTTCGCGATAAATAGCAATAGCTTTCTCTAGTGCTTTTTTATCACCATCTTTCCAGAATGTTACAATGGATTGAATCAGCATTTCATTCTGTTCATTATGCGCTCTTCCTGTAAATGCAAGTGAAAATACATCATATAGATTTTTTTGATATACATCATTTATTGCATCTACGTTCACTGAAGTCCATAATACTTTTGCGCTTCCAAAGTTATCCGCGAAAAAATATGAAGCGGCCGCAGAAAGTGCAAAGTCCACATCATGAATCCGTTGTTCTTTTGATTGCAGTGCGGCATCATAAAAATCTGAACAAGCCCGTAGCTGATCTCGTTTATCCTTGACATTTGCACCTGTATTTACTGCCTCAGCATATTCTGAGATCAATAAAACAGTAGGATATGCGAGATCACTGTATTTTAGCGGAAATTTCGGCCAACGATCTTCAGGGATTTCATATTCTAGCAATTTAACTTTTGTTCTCTGATATTTCAACATCAAGGATGATCTAGTCACTTTACTTCACGCACCTACTATATAAATTATGAGCCAATTCCATCAATCTTCTTCCATGAACGTAATATACGCTAGCAGCGCCTTTTAGTCTTAATTCTTCACCATCTATCTCTGGAATAATCTTTACTTCCCTTCCCTCGATGTATGTCTTCGGAATTTCTTCAAGACTAGACATTCCCGCAGCATAATGGTCTATGTGATAATCGGCTTCAGTCTTCTTTTCGAAACGTAACACATCGTCAGCTTCGTTTAATTTATTTAACATTTTTAATTTTCTTCGCATATAATCAAGAGATTGAGCCAACCTATAGTCATCCTTATTTGCATCAACTACTGCTTTTTCTATAACATCAGTCGAATGTCCGCCTAATCCAGCCTTAACCTCTACTGTAACCAAAAGATCTCTTTTATCTGGAGTCTTGTCATTGTTATAAAATTTATACGCGATTACGTCTGTTCCGTGCTCAGATACAGTTTTCCCAGACATAATATTTTGCCTGTAGCGGGGAACTTCAAATCCATAGACAAATTCCATCAGGTCTGAAAACAATATCTCGCTTATTACGTTCGACCTTGCTGTTCCGCCAAATGGCTCGTCACGTTGTGGAATAACTAATTCTCGTAAATATTCCTCAGGTGTGATATCAAGGCACTCACAATTGTCTATAAGTTCATCATCAGAAATATAATGTCTTCTTATATGCACAGCCCAGTCATCAAGTACTTTTTCGTCATTTGAATAATCAAGTCTATAGCATTTGATAGGTTCTCCATTATTAAAAATGACATTCTCTTCTTCAACCAACCAGGTCAAATAAGATGGTCTATCCAAACTAATCCACTCCTAAAGCCTTGAACACTGCATCCTCGGCACTGTTATAAAATATGATCTGAAAACTTCCCATGAGCTCCGGCGGCACCATTCCCATATCCGCTGCCGACGTTATCGGTAGCAACACTTTCTTCGCTCCGGAATCCAAGCAAACCTGCAGAGAATTTGCCAGCTCATCAACCTTGATCATGGATCCAGCAATACTGATCTCTCCAAGGACAGCCAACGAACTGAGCACTGGCTTATTGAGAGCGATTGAGCACAGTGCAATTACCGTCGGAAGCGCCAGCTTTTCTGTGATGCCAATGCCCTGCAGATCCTGGTAGTTGATGTTGTAGTCCTTCGTGGACATACTGATAGATCCACTGATCCGATTGCCATTTGCTTTCAGGAAATTGAAAGCAGTATTCGTGGCCTCCTTTGCTCCTCGATCACTTCCAAGTCCCGTGCAGACAAGTTTGCCGCTGCCCGGAAGCATCTGCGATTCCAGACGGAATACGCCAAGCATTCCCGACTTTCCGCGACTGACAGTATAAACCTGCCCCGGATTACACAGTCCCTCCGGGATCAGCTTGCCGCCACCCTGCTCCGGTACTGAAACATACTTCTCCTCGAATGTACCGTTATCAATATAGGAGAAGTTCACGTCGTAGAATTCCATACCGCCGAGCTTCTTCAGCTGCTCCTTGACGCGACGTCTCATTTCAAGAGAAATCTTCAGGATCTCTTCGACATCCTCTTTGGTGAATTCTCCGTCCGGATAAAGAAGCTTGATATAACCATCGACCATCTTACGTACAGCAATGACATCACGCTGGTTCAGATTCTTGCCAAGATGGAAATACCGATCCAAGGCATCGCCATACTGCTCCTTCCGCATTTCGTGGATCCACCCAGCCAGATAGTCTGTGATAAATCCGTAGTCATCCGTGAAGTGCTCCGGTCGGAACTTTGGAACTTCCCATCCCGGAAGATAGCAGTGGATACGATCAAGGAATGCAGTATCCGTTCCCATCTCCGGTGGGAATGGATCAAAAAGGCTCGATGTCTTCAACAGTACATCAACGCTTTGATTGATGTTCCCGACAAAGACCATCGACGCAGTGGCAGCCTTTTCTTCCTTGCCTCTGGCAAAAGATCCGGATGCCATGTAATCCTTCATGATTTGGATGCCATCGTTGTCCTTGAACTTGATACCAGCTACTTCATCGAAAGCCACACAGTCCCAAAGGCCAACCAAACCGATCGTCTTTCTTCCCATGTTGTAGAAAAGGTTAGCGACGGTTGTCTGGCCACCAGAGACTAGAATGCTGTTCGGTGACACTTCCTTATAAAGATAGGATTTGCCCGTGGAGCGTGGCCCTAGCTCACAAAGATTGAAGTTATTCTCAATGAGCGGGATCATACGGGTAAGGAGCAGCCATTTCTCCCGTTCTTTGAGCTCATCCAGCTCCATCCCGATAGAACGCATCAGAACATCCAGCCACTCGTCCTTGGTAAAGTTCTTCCGGCCCTCTTTGAGTTCCTCCATGTTGACGCTTGGCAACTGGATCGGAGTCAGCTTCCGGATGCTGATCGGTGTCGTGTCTTTCTGTTTCTTCCGCTTGGATTGAATCCTCTCGCCGTCCGTAGAGATGATGTCTGGAACTGCATCTTCTGCGGAGTCATATTCCAACTGCACTATGCACCAGATTCCACCGCACAACAGACGATCATACTTCTCTGGATATTCCTGACTGATAGGAATTCCAGCAAGTCCAAGATTTGAGAAAGATGCTTCATATTCGTCATAGCGGAGATTCAGTGTCACCGTAACCATATCAATAATGGTATGGCTACCCTTCTGACGAAGTTTGGACAGCACCTTTTGTGCCTCATCTGGGCGCACGTAGTTCTCAGCAAGGATATGCTTCACGTTCTCAATTCCACGCTCGATCACTTCTTCATCGTCTGAGCTGCAATACTGTCCGAGAAGAAATTCCAGCACATACACCGGAACATTAGCACCTTCTTTTATTTTCTTTGTCAGATCTTTCCTGACGATTTTTCCATCGAAGGAACGGCGAAGTTTCTCTTTTATCACTTCGCGAGAGCTGGTGCTCTCTACTATTTCATCGTCCATCGTTTACCTCATCTTGTTAGTCAAAGAAATCGAAATCATCGAATGCAAACGCTATGTCGATTGTAAATTCTTCTCTCTGCGGAAGCTGCAATCCGCTCTCATCTGCAATCACCAGATAGTAAGTTTCCTTGTTGTCGTACTTTCTGGATTTCAGATTGAATCCGACACGGTATGTCCGCTCCTGATTATTGACAGATGTTTTATCTGCAATAATCCGCTGTGTATCACTGATCTGTGTTCCCTCTGAATCGACAAAATAGAGAATATACGTTGTTGCCTCACGATTATCGCTTACTGCCTCTTTCTGATAGAAATTCAGGGAGAAGTTCATGTTGCTGATCTTATGCGTAGAAGACAGCAGACTGAGCGTTACCGGCTTGGTGTCATACTTCTGACGGTTCTTTTTATATTTTGCCGAGTCAGAACGAATGAAGTGATAATCAATCACAGGTACAACCATCTCCTGCAGGCTGATTCCTCCATGAACAAAGTTCATGCCGCCGCCTTTTTTCTTGATACGAATGTTTTCTCTTGGTGCAAAAGCATCAAACTGAGTGTCATCCATAAACTTCACCGGAAGAAGATACTCTGGCTTGGCACCCTTTTTCGTGATCATATAACGACGGTCTACTTCCACTTCTTCTGAGGATTCTGTAGATTTATCAAGCTTGCTGTCTTCCTTGAGTGGCTTATAGGTATACAGGAATCCATGATCGGATGTGATAAAGATCCGGGTGCCTGAGAACTCATTCGTAATGATGCGGACCATGTTCTTCAACTCTGTAATCGCATCCTCGCAGGAAGCAAAAACACGCGTCTCATCATTGTGTCCCATATGGTCAATCGTATTATGGTAAATGTAGACGACATTCATTCCCTTCACGAGCGCGCTCCGCTCTGCGCGAGGCAGCCCGATGATATTCTTGTATTGGAGAGCGACACTTGCCTCATCTGCCTTCTTTAGGATTGCTTCACGGTAATTTGCGTCCGTGGGACTTCCATCCGCAAGAACATTGATTTCCCCTTTGGTATTCAGTTCCGCAGTCAGCTGCTTATGAGGCAGAAATGCTGCCATGCCATATTTTGTAACGGTCGGAAAGATTGCTTCACAGGATTCCAGTTTGACATTGGCCTGTGTTTCGCGTCGCAGTTCTTCTGCAAGAGATACGGCCACTTCATAACGCATGGCATCAGAGATGATGACAAAAACTCTTGTATCTGCATTCGCTACATATGAGCGATAGAAATCCCGCTGCTGTGCCACTTCCAGCACTCTGCCGTACTGAGCAAGATTCTCCGCTGCGGCGTTGGACCAGTTCTCTCCAAGCCCTCCAAGGAACCAATTCGCATACAGTGCTTCCACGCTATCTGCCACATGCTTGAAAAGATCATCCAATAGAGGATTGGAAGCATTTAGACTCTTCTGGAACGCAAGATGGAACAGCCGGTAATAAGTATCCATCCGATAGTAATCCTGCGTATATTCCTTCCAGACTTTATGTGCTTCGACCGTATGAAAACCAGTAGAGTGATCCAAGAAGAATTGCTGCATATGAGCCACTTCAAGAATTCCTTCATAGAAATTCTCGGTGCGTTCATACCAGAGTAGAGTTCTTCTCTTTTCAACGATGCCGCTAATCTCATCGACATTGATAATATTGTCCGTGATGTCGGTCATCAGCTTTGTCAGAATACATTCGTTGATACACGGGAAAATCTCGGTATCCACAAGATCTTCAACCGAGAGCTTGCTGAACCTTGCTGGAAGACGCAGTTCGTCCTCCGTGCTGCGAGCGATCGAATACAGCGTTTCTGCCTTACCGCTATGTATCCACTCAGAGACAAAGTCATAGCAGTAAGACTGATGCGGCGTGGAAATAAAGCGATCAAGACCGGCGAAGTTCTCAATTCGCATCGTACGTGTAGCCGCCGTCATCAGCATATGGCAGGACATTCTTCCAAGATCCGGTTCCTCTTCACGATACCCGGATACCTGCGCCACCATCTGCCAGAACACTTTATCTGCGCCAAATTTGACGAAGGACTGATAGATACTGTTATTCTCCTGATCGATTCCGGCCATCAGTACTGTTCGGATCAGAAGATTAGGATTGGTATCTTTCACACCGCAGAGAACAGCCATTACTGCCTTATGCAGTTGCACCGGTTTCTCTATCTTCTGGTTGAGAGCAGCAATCTTCGTGCGGTGAGCCTTCGCCTTGAAAAAACTGCGATAATCCTTCACAGCTTTCCGGAGATTTGCTGTGTTTTCAATCTGCATTTCTTCCAGCCACATCGAAACAAGATCGGCACGAAACTCTTCACTATAGAGCTGAATCGGAAGCAGCCAGTTCTCCGTGTCCGGATAGGATATCGGGCAATAGACACAATAATTGCTTGTCTTGTCATCTGAAGACAGGAGTTTCTTTACAGCAAAATTATTGGATCCGGTCAGAACAATAATCTTTGCATCTGTCAGCTCAATCTCATCAATCTTATCTTCGAACTCCCGGTCTTCGTCATACCAAAAGATAATCCGTCTGTCATAGAATTCCGGAAGCGGCTGCGCAAAGCGCCGGTTCAATTCCTGTATTACTTTTTCTGAATCAGGCAATGCCATTCAGGCCACCTCCATTACTTAATCTTTGCCAGAACATCTTGGAATATTGCATAGTTATGCTTCACACCGTCATCCAGATTGATAGAAATCATCTGATCTGCAAGATGGTGAATCTTCTCTTCATATTTTCTTGTTTCTTCAGCCTGATCTTTCAATTTCTTGAGCTGGTTATTAAGATGAACACGCTCTGATGTTGGCGCATCTTCCAGCTGCCGCTCAAGGCCAGAAATTGCAGTCCGATATCTTGCCTGCTGTTCATGCACATAATCGGTACGAATACGCGCAATCGTATCCGGCTGATAGCGATGCATATAAACCAGACACTTGAAGCCATTCTTCTTACCAGAATCAAAGAGCCAGTAGATAGGACGTTTTCCGGAGCCTGTTACAGAATATGCATCACAATGGTCTTTAAAGAAATCATTCAAGAAATAATTTCTAATTGTATCTAATGGCTGCCCTTTGCCGCCAAGAGCTTTTGCTATAAATTTAATATTCTCTTCGAGGTTCTGTTTCCCATATACCGCCTCAACAAATTTAATGAAGCGTCCGACTATATCATCGTTAAAATATTCATCATCACAAATAGGAATAATATTATCTAAATCGGGCGTAAAATTATGGTATTGAGTAATGTCAAATTTACCACCCGCAAAAACTAATCCATCATCATTTAATGAATATCTGCCAAACATGCAGCCAACAGCAATAGAAATAAATTCTATAATAGCCTGCTTTTTAGTAATCAATCTAATCGATACATCTTCTTCATTAACTTCCGAATTTAATTCACTTTCGAGTCCATATATTTGAAGAAAAATTTCATTTAGTTTTTGTTCGTTATTACGTAATTTATTAAATCTCTCTTCGCAACACTCTTTCCAATTAATATATGCGTTTTCAATTAATGTTTCCTTTGAATTTTTCATCAAAGGAAGTCTACTAAAATCCCAAGAATTCTCATGTTCATCCCAGTCATTCTTTACGAGCTGAATATTCTCTTTCACAATATTCGTGACTTCATCTACCTTTGAATTGTCAATAATGATTGGAAGCTTTCCTACTGTTCCAGAACCAGTATTGATGGTAGGGTTCAATACTTTTATCATTTCATTAGCTAGTACTGTATTTAGAAATCCAGCAAGATAATAGTAAAGATTTTCCTTTACAAATAATCCATTTGCCCCAACATCAAACAACATTCCGTAGTCATAACATCTTACTCCAAATCTTGTGGCACCTACGCCTGACCAAGTTAGCCCTTTTTTGAAGTAAAACTCCTGACTTACCAGTCTTCCCATAGAGGTCCCATGAGTATTCAGATAATCCGCCCATTCCCTCAGCTCTTTACCGTCATATTGCCAATTAATTACATAATTATTATTTCCATACCATTTTCTATATTCTCCGCCTTTGTTATAAGGAAACCATTTTAACTTTGAATGAGCGGCTTCTTCCCTAGAACGAAATCCAAACCCAATATTATGAATATTTGGTTCAAACCATAACCTCAAAAATCGTGCATTATCGGATGTTGATAGTCCTTGTCTAGGTTTAGCAATTTCTGAAAGAGGTTTTTCCCTATTGAATATGTCTATTAATTTTATTGATATCCAATATCCTATTAGATTATCTGGTAAATAAGAATAATAATTCATCGGAAATTCATAGATATTTGAACTAATACCGTTCTTCACATAATCAATAACATCCTGCTCTTTTTCCTTAGCATCACTAATTTCCGATAATCTAAAATATTTTCCTTTATAATTTAGATTTATTTTTTGCATCGTAAAGGATGTGGTTTGAACAACTTCACCTCCTATTTCTTCAAAAGCTCTTGTGCCTAAATGAAGCATGTTAATAATACTTGTATTGGTCACTAAGAACTTCCTTAATTCAGAAAAACTAGACAAAAACATCCAGCCATGTTGATTAATCATCGAGAAATATCCATTTTGACATGTTAGCCTGTATGAAGCGTCCATAAAAGCAGCATATAAATCACTTTTTGATTTTGAATAATGATTCTTTAGATATTTTTTTAGAATATCGTTCATACCCTGTTTGCTGCCCATATATGGTGGATTTGTTACGACTACATGATATTCTTGAGCTAGTGTTTCTGCTACTCGAACCAAAGGTTCCATCTCAAGTGCAGCATAAGTATAAAGTGATATTTCGCCTTCTTTTTTTATCTCATCGAATCTATCATATAACAATGACCAATTTTGCTTGCTTACAGAGATAAGTGATCCATATTCTTTTGCGTCATAAAGATCTCTAATAATGCCATTCAACGCATTTTTCAGTTTTTCATCCGCATTTGTGTAATAAATTACTGCATCTTTATCGATATAATTACTTTCGCGAATAGCATATACATTCGGCTGTGGTATGTCTGGTATTCCACTTGCATCTTTACGTCTCAGAAATCTAGGATCATATTGCACTGCCTTCATCATGACAGAAAAATACGCTAGCTGCGCGGCACGTTCATCGATATCAAGTCCCCAGAGATTATTTTGAACAATGCTACGTACTGCATCTCTTGTCTGGATACCGTAATCCTGATAAATCTGAATAAAGACGTCGAAAAGTCTGCAAATTATGTGACCAGAACCACAGCACGGGTCGATGGAGCGAATATCTTCCGGTCTAAGCTTTGCGTGCTCGTCTCTTATTTTCTTAAGTTGCGCTTCTACGTCTGGCTCCTGCTCAGCTTCTTCAAGGTAGTAGTGCCATTTGCCATCTTCCTCGTGCGTCTTGATATAGTGATCTTGTTCTTCCTTGGACGGCAAAAACTGATTCTTATTTGCCGGATGGCCCTCGAGCCAGAGTCTTCCGAGACTGTTTTCCACCATATAACGAACAATCCAATCAGGTGTAAAAAGCTGAGTGGCAGCTGGGATTTTCTCCTTAGTAATCTTGATATTCTTTTTCAGATCAGCGAAAACCCTGTCCTTTGGCTCTGTGTTGTAATACTGATACAGCCAGCCAATGATCTGAACCTGATCCTTCCAATCATCTTCCGGAATCAGTTCTATCATCTGTTGAATCACACTGCCATCTCTGAGCAGATTGTCAGGAAACAGTAATTCTGTATAATCCGCAATCCTCTGGAACATTCTGGGAAGCACTGAAGACAGGGCATTGCACTGCGTGATGAGGAGATATTTATAAAGTTCCTCATCATTATTCGATTCCTTCAGCGCATAGACTTTCTCCATATCGAGACCTTCCAACTCCATATGGATGGCTTCCGTTAAGATCTGCGGCTTGAACTCGTTATTATCATCAGTAAACACACGCACTCTGGATGGTAGATAGTTGTTCACCTCCATAAAGCGGAGGGCGGAGAAACGGTTAAACCAGGTATAGGCGACTTCCTCCATTACCCGATCAAATCCTTCTTCTTTTACTTTTTTTATGAGCGCTGCACGCTGTTTCTTTTCAGTGGCTGTCAGAACAATATCTCTTACAGTATCAGCATTAGGATCGGCATCGGCGCTGATTCCATATTTTTCTGCTCGCTGAGTGACACGGGTAATAAGCTCTGTACGTGCCCAGGTCGCATATTTCTTAATGGCATTTTTATCCATGAATTCTTCTCCTTTAGTTCAGCTTAATGCCGTCACAATCTTTTAAGAGCTCTGACAGATACTTCCTCATGCGATCAACATATTGATCAATATCAGCTTGACTTTCCAGAGTTTCCGCTTTAAAGATCGCCTGCCGATAGACATTCTTGATATGCTTCTTCACAGGCGGTTTCGAGTCCACATGAGGTGGTGTCACAGGCAGCGGCTTCTCATCCTCGATTCTCTGAAGGGTATCATCCTTGTAGTTCCACATCTGTGTAATGAGACCGTCAAGGAGAGTAATAATCCGCTTTGAAGCAATATCCTCTTTCTTATTGGCATAGTAATTGTCTGCTGTGATAACGATATTCTTGCAGTCATAACCAGAATCAGCGGCCGCTGTATGAATTTCGCCAAGGCACTGCTGAACGATATCAAGAAGCTCTTTCCGCTTCTCCTCAAGCAGCTTACCGTGACCAGCTCTTACGGTATCCATAAGCCCATTGAGATCTGGGATTCTCCGATACACGATGGGATCATCAGCTTTTGCAACCGTAATCAGCCGGATCTGATTCAGTGCATTCTTTGTTTCTTCATCCTTTTCGATATATGACAGATCTTCCTTGAGGTCGGATTCCATCTTTACGGCAGCATCAAATACAGCAACCTGATTCTTGAAGAATCCTTCTACCGGCTGCATGTCCTCCTTGCTATCGAAAAGCTTATCTTCATCTGCTACGAGACGATCGATCAATGCGATATTATCTTTCTGCTGAGAAAGCACATCGTCCATTAGCTGAATTGCTACAGTAACCTTGCCATGATCCGGATATTTGTGGCCGACGTATTTTTGATTCAATTCCTGATAATGTGCCTTCTGATCTTCAAACTTCTTGATGATCAGTTCGATAAATCCATCCTCGTTATCCGGGATATCCATGATGTCGAAGTATTCGCGCATGATATCTTTAGCAGCTTTCATCTTCTGCGCAGATGGAGACTGCTTCTTGGAAATCATCGCCTTGCCGCGTTCACTCTTCTTACGCAGCATATCCGGAAGCTTCGGATCATTGGCACGGATCGTTACCCCACCATATTTGATGGTGACTTTCTGCTGCTGGATCAGAAGTGCTACAACCGCAGCAATATCAATTTCCTTCCATCCATACGGAATCGCCTGATATCTGGAGTGGATATCCTCCATCGAGGTCGGTAGCTTTTTCATATACTGCACTTCGAGGTATTCCTCGATTTTTGCGGCTGCATCGCGATTTGGCTCTGTCCCCGGAAGATATGTTTCTGTTCCGTTCAGAATTGCTATCACATCGGCATCGGTCTCGGCATTCTTATCGATGAGGTCAAGTTCGTTGTAGACATGAGAAACCAGATACTGCAGTGCCTGATCGATCTTGGACTTCGGAGTACCATTCGTGATTTCGATATGCTCCCCGTCTACATAGAACTCCGCTTTGCTGATGGCATTCTCCAGCTGTTCCTTCGCACTGGTTTCATATCTACCAGCTTCATCCTGCTGATCCCGGATAATATCCTGTACAGACTTAGCCAGCTGATTGATGTTTCTCTGCTTTACATATTTACGAATCTTCATCGCACTTTCCAAAGACTCGTAATATGGCGTATCCGCAAGGACAACAATGGCACAGCCAGAAGACTCCGTCATAAGACGTAGTTCCTGCTTCTCCTCCATGTCTGCTGCCACTGTCATAAAGCGGAGCGTCATACCTCCGGTGATCTGGCCGAAAGAAGTCTGATCTACTTTTTCATCGAACGGGAAGTCATACTTTCCATAGCGGTATTTCTTTGTCGTATAGATATCATTGAAAAGCATGTCGCCGACACGTTTCACAATGTCAGCCGTATTCACATTTGTATTGGCGATGTCCTTGGCAATATCCTGTTCCTCGTCTGTAAGGAAGATATAGGCATCCCCTCGGCGGTCGATATAATGCTCGTGCTTCAGCCGATCCAGTGATTTCTGCACCTGTGCACGGAGTGCAATCTTATCCACTTCAATGTTGTCAGCCATCAGAATTGTGATGTTATCCAAATTGGATTTCACATCATCGATATAGCGGATAAGGTAAAGGAGCTTTAAAACCTTAACATCGTACTCCTCGATGCCATCTCCGTTTTCTGCAGCCTTCTGGCAGCGGTCGATCACACGACGAATCGATCCGTCGAGAATCGTATAGAGGCTGTCAAAGAACGGATACAGCGGAGCAATTGCATGCTCGTCCTTATCCTCAATCGACTTTGCAACAATCTGGAAGCCATCCAGCATAGAACGCTCAGCACCGGAATAATGCTTTCCCGCAGCTCCGTGTTTCCGGATCTCAGAGAAGATTTTCTGAACCAGAATAAACTGATAAGGAACAAACGGATAATTGGTAACGAACTCTGTGTCTCCGCCATATCCCTTAATATCCAGTACCGAATCGGTAAATGTGAAGAGATTTTTTAACGCATAGTCATTGGCGGCATATTCTTTACGAAGAAGTTCTTCTGCCTCCGGCGTCTTTTTCAGCAGTCGTTTCTGTATAACCTCGTCTGCAGCAGAGGAAGACAGAGACAGTCTGGTCTTAAATCTCGCCTGAATACGTGAAAATTCATCCATGCGGACCTTGATGATCTCATCGACCGCCTCTTGTCCGGTGCAGACAATCCAGACCTTGCCTCCACATTTACTGCCGACTTCCTCAACAAGGGACTGAAGATTCAGAAGTAGATTCGTATCGGTACCGACATACTGTCCAACTTCATCAACCATAAAGAGGAGACGGAAGTTTGCTGGTTTGCTGTCCACATAATCCTTAATCTCGGATACAAGCTGAGAGATACTGATTTCCGCCGTCTCGGTTCCATTAAACCAGTTTCTTGCAGCGGTTTCGCTCATACCCAGAACTTCCTGCATAGTCTCTACGACATCATCTTCAAAAAAGGCTGCAGAAGTTCTGGTATCAATCCAGCTCTCCCCATTTTTCTCTTCGAATACACGGCGGAATTCTTCTGTCTTTCCCTGCTTGGCGATAAACTGCTCCAGCTTAGCGATTTTCAAATCCTCACCAAGAAATCCTAGATGGTTGTAGAACATCTTAGCGAATACGCGGAGAACAGCTGTGTTGTCCTTGTTGCTGAATCCTTCGATATCGATGTTGAATAGAATCGTCTCCGTAGGTCCCTGCGTGGCCTTGTCAATCAGCATGAAAGTGCCCGGATCGTCATCAAACTTCTTGCGGAAGCGCTCGACAGTCTTCACTCCATTGATTTCTTTATTCTCGAGAATATAAGACAGCATCTTCAGAAAGTGTGATTTACCACTTCCAAAGAAACCAGAGATCCAGACTCCGATATCATTGGTCGGCTGTGAAAATGCATCATCATAAAAGTTAAAGAAATTGATGAAGTGCCTTCTTAATTCTGTAGTGACAACGTACTCGTTGACTTCTCTTTCTGTCGTTTCATCAAGCTGCTCAACCTGAATGACACCATTGATGACTCGATTGATGTCGTCCTGAAACATGTTTTGAATTTTCATCGTTGGCCCCCCTATTAGACTATGTTAAACGCACGGTAGTAAGGATTTGACGGTAGCCGATCAAACAGCTTTAAATGTCTGCCGTCAAATACACCTGGATACATGACGAGGATCGGAACTGCTCCGACCTTTGGCTGCAATGCCTCCAGCAACATATGTACACGCATGAACGGAAAGACATCGCCAATGCCTGTAAGTAAAATCACGTCTCCTTTTTCAAATGGCTGATCGCAGATTTTGTCGACATATTCTTTTACGGTAACCGCCTTCTCAATCTGCTTCTGAAGGACGCCCTTTCCTTTTTTCTCCTCCATCTGACCCATTCGATTCAGGATCCGCTTATCCTCGCAGCAGGAGAGAAAAATCTCGTACAAGTTCTTTTCCTTCAGATGGCACGGCATGGACTGATCCGCCATGATCTGTTTTACAAAGTGACGCACCCGCATCTCATCTGCCGCATCATAGCAACAGATCCTTATATTCACTTCATTCGATAATCCGTTCCCAGCAAGGAAATCCGGATCCTTTAGTAATTCGCGCAACCGATCCAGGCGCTCATCTATTTCTGCCATGTAAAACTCCTCAATACAGACAGTTGAAAGCAGGTAACGCTTCCAGCTGATTTTTTTCTCTTATCGCATTCTCCAACACGGGACTTATCATCACAGGATTGAGATGATCCGACTTCGTGCTTTCCAGGTATTCATTATCTACAAGTGTTTTTGTCAGCACCTGTTTCAGCTTATAAATCGTCTTTTCACTCCAAGAGGCTACGACATCATCCTGTTCCTGCAGTCTCATAAAGAATGAATTCAAGTCGATCTTTCCGAACGACATGTTTAGTTCTGCATATTTTCTTCCCACGACTGTGATCATAAAATCCCACACCAGACGATACTGCTTCATCATGGCGTAGAGACAGATCTGACGGGAGACCTCAGAAGGCTGGGCGGCGATAGCTGATACCAGGTCTGGATCATCAAGGGCAGCCAAACGCTTGATACAAGCCTTGGCCATTCTTTGAACACTTTTCTCTGTGGGATACTGGAATAAGTTATCGGCCATAATCTTTTTAATGATCTCGTCGTCACTCAATCCATCCAATTTCAATTTTGCAGTTGTTCGAACCTCAAAAAACAAAAACTGTTCTCTCGTTATCGCGGCGCTGTATGCCCGGATATTCATTGACTCACCTCTACTTGTTCAGAAGATTCTTTTGACTTTTCGTCCTTCTTTCCAGGAACGAACTCCATCACATCACCAATATCACACTGAAGATAAGTGCATATCCTGTCTAAGACTTCAAGCGATATATAGTCATTCTTTCCTAGTCTTGCCAGTGTATTGGTGCTCATGTCGACCGCATCGCGCAGTTCTGTGCGCTTCATACCCTTATCAATCAACAATTTCCAAAGTTTGTTGTAGCTTACAGCCATGGTCTTATCTCCATCATGAATTCACACATTTGCAAGCAAATGTATGCTCTTAGAATCGCTCTTACAAGTATAGCATTGATTATTTATAACCACAATTTAATATTGGTAATTAGTGATCATGGATCACAAAATCAAAATCGCGAATCACCTATTCGGAACTTGATGGATTAAAGGATGGATTAAAGGAGTATGAAGACTTAAATGGGTTTTACATTCCCATGTTTTAGTACTGGCAAGCAGTGTCCTTTTGTACAAAAAGGACTCCGCTTGTTGGTGGGCATCCCCCAATCCCCCGAGAACTGTCCTGCGGACAGGCTGCGCACCAGACAGGTCTGGCACTTTCTATTGCCGCCATTTTGCGGCAATAAAAAAGAGGGCAGACAGCAGCCACATGACTGCCACCTGCCCATTGATCATCGAAATTTCCTTATCTTGTTTTTTCCTGCTGTCGTCCCTGCTCTTCATCAATCTTTAGGAAACGGTCGATATCCTGTTTTGCGATCTGGTAGTTCATCATCTC
>ONDV01000084.1 GCA_900316665.1 uncultured Lachnospiraceae bacterium | reverse complement strand
CTCTGCTGGTGAGACAACGTTTCAGTCCAGCGGATTTTCAGGACTTGAGGATTTTGAACTGATCTGTTTTATGGTGGTGATGTAAATGATCGATTTCCCGAAAAGCACAGTTGTGCATCGACGGCTGCCCAAGGAGGCGTTCTATAAACACTTATCTCTTGCGGCAACGCTGAAAGCAAGGTTTGTAACTGATGTTGACCGGATCGTGGTAGAAAATAGTCTGACCAAGAAAAATCTGAATCTGGCAAAAGAGTCAGAAATTAAGGAGATCATGCTATTGTCCATTGTTCTCAAGAAACGGGATTTCGATGGAAAGATTGTAGAGGCAATTGCGCGCCAAAACCCACATAAACTCATCTTCCTGCTCGAATATGAGAATGAATGTCAACTGGCAGTTTATCACAGCAAGTTGTACCGGACAGAATGGATGAAAGAACAGGATCTGTCGCTGGAGTACTAAAACAAGAAGGCCAGACAATCGATGAGCAATTAAAAACGCAGGACGAAATTGATCGATTGAATACGCTGATAAAGAGAATAGAAGCCGCCGCGTGGAGAGAACAGCAGCCGAAGAAGCGATTTGAATTATATACAGAGCTGCAGAAATACAAAGAGCAATTGGAGGAAATCATACATGGAAAAGCTTAAGATGCATACGCCTGATCTGGCAGAAGAGAACTATAAGAAGCTGGCAGCTCTCTTTCCGGATGCTGTTACAGAGACAATAGACGAAAACGGTAATGTAGTTCGTGCCATCGATAAAGATGTCCTGATGCAGGAAATCAATACAAAGGTTGTTGACGGAAAAGAGGAACGCTATCAGTTCACTTGGCCTGACAAGAAGAAGTCCGTTCTTCTTGCCAATGCACCGATCAATAAGACTCTGCGCCCTGTTCGTGAAGATGAAACAGTTCCCACCGGGGCAGATAGTGAGGGAAAACCTTATTGCAGCAGCGGTAGTGTAAACTTTGACACCACCGAAAACCTCTATATTGAGGGCGATAATCTGGAAGTGCTGAAGCTCTTGCAGGAAACCTATCTCGGCAAAATCAAAATGATCTACATTGATCCTCCGTACAACACCGGAAGCGACTTTGTATACGAGGATGACTTTGCTCAGAGTATGGATGAGTATCTTGCCAATAGTGGGCAGTTCGATGAGGATGGCAACCGTATGGTGCAGAACACTGAAAGCAACGGTCGCTTTCATACGGATTGGCTAAATATGATTTATCCGAGATTGAGATTGGCAAAAGATTTTCTGAGCGATGATGGGGTAATCTTTGTAAGCATAGATGAAAATGAAATTGAAAATCTTAAAAAATTGTTAGCGGAGGTTTTTGGTGCTACTAACTTTATTGATACACTTCATTGGAAAAAGAAAAAGCAACCATCATTTTTGGCTAAACACACAGCAAAGGTTATGGAGTATGTTATCGTTTATGCTAAGAACGCAAATTTGTTAGAGAAACTTTCAATAGAGAGCCTTTCAGATGCAACGAAAAAAGTTATAAATATATCAAATTCAGAATGCCAACGACATTTTAATAGCGGTGTTCGAGTAAAGGTCGGAGAAAACGGTGTAATTCGTAAGGGACGATACACCATAAGAACTATGGATGTTGAGTATTTACAGGATGTAATTTACGAAAATGGCAGAACAATTAACGATGTTGATGTTGTTGCTCGATTTTCTGTTTCACAAGAGAAAATAACACAGTATATTAAAAATGACCTTTTATTCATTACTTCAAATAACGGGTTGCGTAGAGACGTGTCTGAGGAGGAAAAATCAGAAAGAAAAGCAATTACGGATTTACTCCTTAACGAATACGGAGATAATCAGGATAGTGATAATGAGTTCAGAGATATGTTTGATGGGAAGAAGTACTTTGATTATACAAAACCTATAAAATTGGTTTATAACTTTGTAAAAAGTATCTTTTCTCAAGATAGTATGGTAATGGATTTTTTTTCTGGTTCTGCTACCACCGCCCACGCCGTTATGCAACTTAATGCAGAGGACGGTGGACACCGTAAGTTTATTATGGTTCAGCTTCCCGAAGCAACCGACGAAAAGAGTGAAGCCTATAAAGCGGGCTACAAAAACATCTGCGAAATTGGAAAAGAGCGTATTCGCCGTGCCGGTAAGAAGATCAAAGAAGAAACCGGCGCAGACATCGACTACGGTTTTCGCTGTTTTAAGGTCGATTCCTCCAACATGAAGGATGTCTATTATCGTCCTGCAGATATTGGACAAATGAATCTGGATCAGTACACGGACAATATCAAGGAAGACCGCACTCCGGAAGATCTCCTGATTCAGGTGATGCTTGATCTTGGGGTGCTGCTGTCTTCAAAAGTGGAACAGACAGAGATTGCTGGGAAGAAAGTGTTCTCAGTCGCTGACGGATACCTGATTGCATGTTTTGATAATGATGTTACTGATGAGGTTGTTACTGCTATTGCCAAGCGGCATCCGTTCTATGCGGTGTTCCGCGACAGTTCTTTTGGCTCTGACAGTGTGGCTGCAAACTTTGAGCAGATTTTTGCTACATACAGCCCGCAGACAGTAAGGAAGGTGCTGTGAATGTACTTCTGGTGCAGCGAAATTGGCTGATTGGAAGACGTATCGCAGAAGAGGAACTTTCCCAGAGCGGTCGGGCTGAATATGGTCTGGAAGTGATTAAGTCTCTGTCAAAAAGCCTGACAAAGAAATACGGAAATGGTTTCACAAAGACCAATCTATATAATTTTTATTCGTTCTATAAGGAATTCCCTGAGATTTTCCACTCAGTGAGTGGAAAATCTGATCAGCTTCTATCATGGACACATTATCGCGTCCTTTTGCAAGTAAAAGACCGCAAGGCACGAGACTGGTATGAACGGGAGGCTTTTCAGGAAGGCTGGAGTGTTCGGACGCTTCAGCGGAATGTATCTTCTCAGTATTATTATCGGATGCTGAAGACACAGCGGCCGGAAGCAGTGAAACAGGAAATGCAGATGCTGACATCT
>ONDV01000033.1 GCA_900316665.1 uncultured Lachnospiraceae bacterium | reverse complement strand
CCTGTTCAAGAAGAAAGCCGAGGGGAAACCATATCTTGTATATATGACCGCCGGTGCGAACAAGTTCCTCCGTGTCTACTACGGTAAAGTAAAGGAGTGTATCCGTAATCTTCCTTCCTCTGATTCAGAGGACTGAGTTAATGCTATCCATAGTGCGGATATGAGACCGTCTGAATGAATACGGCCAGGTTACTTGTGCCCATTTTTACCCTCCAGGATTTTCTTTATTTACTACTTGACTTTTTATTAGCAGGCTTTCAAAGAAGCCTCCGCTTCTTCCTTCGTGGCAAATAACCTATGCTCCTTTACCTTTATTCCTCCGCCGGAATCCTTAAACTTTATGAGATACATGCCACCGGCACAGCTCTTTATCTCTACCTCCCGTATGAACCGGTTTGATTCAACGATAAATGCTGTGTCCCCTGCTTTTAGCTTTACCATACAGTTACCCCTAAAACTTTACGCTGATTTGATTCGCCTCTTCCTCAGTGATATCGTCATAATCCAAGTCCTCACCAGAGAAAATGCAAAGAGCGCCTCTTTCTTCATGCCAGGAACCGTCAAGATTTTTTCTTTCCATAAGACCCCTGTTATACCTATAGACGCGATCAGCAGTCATTTTCTCTCTATCAAATCCATATGCTATCCAAAATTCTTCATCCGTCCACATCGCCCATTACCCCAACTAATACTTTACGGTAATCTTATTCGCCTCTTCCTCAGTGATATCCTCGAAGTCCATTTCCTCGCCAATGAAAATACAGCACTGACCCGGTTCCTTAAACCAAGTTCCATCAGTATCCTTTCTCTCCATGAGACCCTTGTTGTATCTATAGACGCGGTCTGCCGTCATTGTCTTTCGGTCATATTCATATGCTATCCAAAACTTATCTCTCGACATATGCCACCTACTCCATATTGCTGTATTCGCACGCCTTACAGACTGCCCTTGCCTCTTCTATATCTAGAACTTCGTTTAATTCACGTGTGGATTCCACCTTAAAGAAACCAAGCAGGCACATAGCAGAGTCATAACAAAGATCCGAGCTTATAACCCTGCCGTATACAGGGCATTTATGTTCTTCTTCATGATTTACAGCGCGCATTCTTCCATTTCCATAACTTCCAGCAATCTTCCAAAATTATAGGGAAAAGCGTTGCTACCGCCATATTCCCTTTTCCTGCCATCAACATATTCTATGGTCAGATGCCACTGTGTACCGTCTAAGATGTCGGGATCATAGTAGCTGTGTTTCCATTCACCGATATGAATACTTCCAAAGTCCTCCAAAAAGCCATCTTTATCTATGTGTAAAAACAGCTCTTCGCCGTTATCAAAAGCTCCGTTATAAAACTCTCGCTCGGTTTTTATGGTATTGCCATCAAAATAGACCTTTCGGCACTCGGTTCCGCTAAAGAATCCGCCATATTCAAAAGTTACCGATACAATCTTTTTAAGATCTTCATCAAATGCGGCAACCTTCTTTTCCTTATTGCTCATGTGATATTCACCACCGGCAGCTTCATACTCTAAGATTGCCCGTCTTAAGTATTCTCTTACACACATTAGCTGAGTTTCCGGTGATGGTTCTATAACAATATCCTCTATAGAACCATTTTCAATCTGGTTCCGAAGTCTTCCGATATCCTGCTTCAATCCACGGATCTTTCGAAGTATCTCCTCCTTGGACTTACCCTTTATTTCACTTTCTATATACCCCTCGGGACTTATCATCATAAGACTCACTCACCTCAGTTCCCCGCAATAATGAATTGTGCTGTCAAAAAATATAATGGATTATTTCCAACCGATCTGTCATCAACAATGCTTTTTGTGATCCTGTATGTTCCAGGCGAAAGCTTTCCGTATAGCCACTCCCAGTTTGTTTCCATTGAAGCTTCTCCCTGCGATGGAAGAATGTATCCCTCATCGGTAAAAGCTCCATTATCTATGATCATGGGAACATTTTCCCACTTATCACCATTAAGCACCTGCAAGGTATACGCTTGTCCGTATGTCAGCTCTTCTGTATCTCTTTTGTCATATTGACGGAAATGCACAGTAAGACCACTTGTCGTTACATTATTTACTTCCATCATGACAGCAATCGTGTCATTCTCTGACTCGGGAATATATTGCCCGATACCGCCTTCTGTCTTTGTCTCGTCAAACTTTACCGTATCAAGGATTGATAATGCTTCATCCCACATCTCATCAGTCCAGGACGAGCAATCCGTATGCTGTGCAACAATCTGAGGCTTATCATTTCCAAATGTTATGAAGTCCCAATGCTCATTATCATCGTAGGTTCCGACATGTACTGTACTTCCTGCAAGCGAAATTTCCTCTTCTGAAAGGCCTGTGCCGCATACCCCAAAACTATCTATGCATAAAAGCTCTATCTGTCCATCACTTACACCTTCAGGTTTCAATATAAGACCATATAAACCATACATCAGTTTATTGCTGTCAACAGGTGCTTCTTCAAAAGTCCAATTTTCAGAAAGACTTACCGATATTTCACCGTAAGGACCGCCTACGCTTGCTATCCTGTTTTCTGATGCTCCGTTTTCAGCACTTGTGTTTTCCTGATCATCAGGAGCTTCCACATCAACAGGTGTGCTTGCATCCGTTTCTGGTTGTAACGAATCTGTCTTATTACTGCATCCAGCAAGCATTAAAGCCGTGATTATCACAAAAAATCCCCAATGTATAGCGTTTTTCATATGGCTCCTCCAAGTATGGTTTCCCTTACACCATAAAGATACTCTTTTGCCTGTACCATAAAACGGTCTCAAAGTGCATTTTGGAAAAAACCTTAATAATAGTATATCGACCTTTTATCTACTCTTTATTATAACAAACGTTATCGCCCTTAACAGCAAAAGAGCCCCGTTTCCGGAGCTCTTCTCTATCCACAACATATGATGCGCCGGCATATCTTTTCCCGACATAAATCACTTATTCCTCTATAGTTGTCTTCTGTGATTCCTTGGATTTATAGTAATCGTCAAACAACTTATTGGCAGCATCAAGCGTATCCTTACTGATGCTAGGAAGTTCTCTACCCCAAGCCTTGGTAGCCATCTTGTATCCTTTTTCCATAGCTGCCTGCATTTCCTTCATCTTATCAACATCGTCACCTGCAAGAGCGCTCGCGAAGTCAAACAATCTCTGAGATGTCTGTTTTACACCCCAGTAACCGTCTTCAGAAATATCCTTCTGAGCCTGTGCCTTTGTAGCTGCATCAACAGTAAACTTACCACTTGCAAGAGTTCTCCATATGCTATTCTCATCGGAAGCCTTTCCAAAGCTGTCAACCTGACCGGAAAGAGTCTTCTGTACAAGATCAATGAGCTGTGACTTTCTGGATTCCATATCAGCTTTAAGCTGATCCACAAGAGCACTTCTGTCTGCTTTACTCATCTTGTTGATCGAATACAATCCGGAACTCTGTGTGCTGCCCTTCTCGTAGGTAACACCCTGTCCTTCAGCAATCTTATTGCCGTTACGAACAGCGGTATCTACGTTCTTAAGCTTCTGTGCTGCATACTTTTCATCCTTTGCCATTCTCTCCATCTCTGATGTTGAGAATACGACAGATGTTGATTTCGTGCTCTGTTTTACAAGAGCCTTCTTATCATCAGAATTGTTGGCAACGATAAAATCGTAATCGCCATACTTGCTCCTAAGATCTGCAAGATAGTCCTGAGCCTTCTTTGAAAGCTTGTCTTCACTTGATTTTACGGCAGGTGCCTCATACTGCGTGCTAGTTCCCACCTGTGATACGCCACTTATTCCCATTGACATGAAATCAGCCTCCTTTACTAAATGATTACACATTTCTATTAAAGATTTGCTATAAACATACGTGACTTTCTTAGTATCCTTTCAAGGAAATCATCTGGTATCTTTATCGGTTCATACTCTTTAGAGCTTGTTCCTTTGCCGCTTTTTTCAAGGGCCTTATGAAGATCAGCCAATGATTTTGCTACTGCCTGAGCCGCTTCCTGCTGTTTCCTTCCAAACTTAGCTTCTGAAAGATCATCAAATTCCTTCTGAAGTATATCTAGTTCATCTTCCTTTGTAAGCTTGCGATACCCATCCTCAGAATCGGAATCCTCAACAAATCTTACTCTTGCACCGCTTTCATAGCCCTTAACAATCTCATCAGCAATAGACTGAAAACTGCTCATTAAAGCATCTTCCCTGTCTTCAATCGTCAAGTTGCCGTTATTCTCTGCCCGTTTTTGCTCAAGGGCATTACTCATTTCACGGGACATACGATTATAATAGCTCTCGGTCGGCTGATGCTCAGATGCGTATTTTATGCGTTCCTGTTCTGCCTTGATATCAATGCTTCCTGGAAGCTTACTTCCATGTAAAGCCCTAAGTCCTTCTGCTGAAATATTGACCTTAACCACAGGATTATTCTTCCCAAGCTCAGTTTCATTATATCTAACAGGATTACTATTTTGTACCTTAGCCGAACCAAGCAGGTTCATCTGCGGTGGCTGATAGGTCCCATTTATATTTCCAAAAAGATTAACCGGCATACTCATGTCTCCCTTCTAAAAGCTACCCTTCCGACTCTCCTGCAGAAGCCTCCATTCCAGCTTCCTGCGAACCGATTTCAGGTATTTCTGGCAGTTCTCCCGTTGCCTCAGCATTTTCCGCAGCAGCTTCGGGATCATACTCGCCACCTTCCTCATCCCAGAGGGAATCATAATCTTTCGCCTTATGATTCTTCATCTGCTTCATCATAGCCTGCGCCTGTTTTGCAGCGGCGTATAGTTTATCGTTTGCTTCCTGAAGCTTCTTCTCATCAGAATACGGAACATTATCGCCTCTAGACATCCTCATGGCAGTAGTCATGATCTTGCCCATAGTTGCAGCATATCCCGTCTCCGGATCCGATTGCTGCCTTGCGACCTCAGCATTCCAAGCCGCTGCATATTGTTCCATCAATCCATCAAGCACTTCCTGGTTTTTCTTAAACTCTTCGTCCGATGCTTCCACGGAAAGCTGTAAGGTTGCTGCTTCTTCCTCGAACTTTTTATCTCCTGTCAGTTCAAACTTCTTTTGAGCATCATCCCTCTGCTTTGCAAGGCTTCTGGTCTGATCTACAAGCACCTGACGATATTCTCTGTATTTAGGGATGACTTCGCCTAATTTCATAATCATCACCCCCTGAAATCGACATGTCCGCCGACCATGCGCTCAGAATCAGTAAAAACACGATTAAGCGCTTCGCTATATGAGTATTTCTGTACTTTAGAAAGCGATTCATCCATAGATTTCGCTTCTATGGTTACATACTCCTTGGCATCGTCAATATTCTGAGGATCTTCCTCGTCGGCTGTTTTATCTGTCTTTTTATCTTTTGCTTTCTGCAAGCGTTCTTCTCTTGCTTCTTTTTCAGCCTTCTTCTTTTCTTTAGCCTTCTGCTCTTTCTTCTCCGCCGCTTTCTTTTCTATGCGCTTTTTCTGTAGATCCTGAGATTTTTCTACCGTAGCAAAGAAGCTCTCTTTACCATTTGAATCTACCGACATACCAAAGTTCTTAACACTTGCTCCGCTACTTGTAAGACTGTTCTTTGCCTCAGCCATCTTCGTCTGTGACATAGCGATAATCCCTTCATATTTCTTCCTGAAGGACTCATCCGTAGCCATGCGTTCAAGCTTTTCCTCGTCAATAAGAACAACCATCTTATTTGCGTTACCATAAGCCGCAGCATTGGCCTGAACCTGGGCTTTCATATCCTTGCTGACAGCAATAAACTCCATGTTATGAAACTTTCCCTTTAGCTGATTGTAATAATCTTTTGCCTTATCGGAAAGCTTAACATCCCCGATAGTATTCCCATATTCGGTTGTTTTGGGTACAAGGGAACTTTTAGTATCGATAGGAGTAAAGCCTTTTGTTTCAACTTTAGAAGTCTGGCTCTCCTTAGAAGAATTGCTTGACGCAACTTTAGAAGAAGTCGGTTCGTATGTGCGCTCCGACCCTTTATTTATCTGATCTACCTGCCGATAAGCAGAAATAACACCACTAATACCTGCCATATCACTCTACCTCCTTTTAGATAAACACTGAAATCCGTTTCAATGCACAAAAAGACAGTTATAGTTATCTTCTATCTATTTATCGGAGAGAGCTTTACAAAAATTAACCCCGAAAACAAAATTTCCGGGGCTTTTTGAAAAGAATTATCATTTTACCTTATCCAATCCCAGGCGTCGCCTGTAAATGTAAGGTCATCCTTGAATATGTTTCCGCCTAAAAACTTAGTCCAAAAGTCTTTCATTCCAGCAAATCTGTGGGTCGCTCTGCCGGGAATTCAGTTGTCTGCCTGACAGCATTTCCATCGGTATATGTCAGTAAAGGATATGCATCCGTATCCAGATTCGCTCCGTTCAAATCAATTTCTCTCTTTTTCAATCCTGCACCTTTCAAATAGGATTGAACGAATTCTGCTCTCTTTGCTTTCGGCAAAGTTGCGGAAAGCAGAATGACAGGAACACCATAAGTTCCCATCCAAGACAATGCTTCTGACAAATATTGACTCATATAGGCGTCATAGGCGTGAATCTCATCCAGAATAACCACTTTCTTGTCAAATCCCAGATGTCTCAGCATAAGATGCTTCTGCTTCAAGGCAGCCAAAAGAAAATTATCGATTGTTCCAACCACATAATCATCCAGAGCAGATGTCTTTCTTCCGGCAAACCATTGATTGACCTGAACCTGACTCTCATAAGATTCATCATTTGCCATATTTGAGGATAACTTTTGCATGAGTTCATTAAGATATGCTTTCCCATGCTGTAACCGTAAAGAAGTCGTTGTTTCATACTCATTTGACACGCTGGTCAGCCATTCATAAACCCTCGAAAACATACTGTTTGATGTTGCCTGTGTTGGCAAGCCAAAGAACAGACCGCTTCTACCTGACTTTGCTGCAAGTTGTTCAGCACAAGCCAGTGCGCTCTCCGTCTTGCCCCCTCCTGTTGGCGCTTCAATTATCACAAGACCGGGTTTGTCAATCATCTGAACTGTATCAAAGATAATTCTCTGAAATTCTCTTGGGTGAAATCCAAAACGTTTCTCATAGAGTAAATCAGCATTTTCAGGAAGGTGTACCTCAAACGGAATTGTCTGATACCACTTCTTAATTCCTACTAAAAAGCGTTCCTGAAGATCAGGAACAGTCTCCTGATCGATTGGAATTAAAGGAAAGAAATTCTCATTACTGACAATCCAGTCTGCAACAATTACCAGACCACACAGTTGAACCTGGTCAGGCATCGTCAATTTAGGTAAATTGGAAATACTGCAGATTCCAGATTCTTCCAATGCCTGTTGTACGATTTGTTCTTGTACGCTTTTCCAAAGCTGATATATATCAGATTTGGGATTTTCTGATTGATAATAATTTTCCAGATATGCTTCCTGATTTCTATATATTTCTACTGAATCTGCTGGCATTCCGTGGTGTGCACCGATAATAGAAGATATATCGTCTAAAACGCCCATGCGATACAGAATTACTTCCCCTGCAATAGCATGCGTTGTCTGTGTCTGTGCATGTAGCTTCTGAAAGCGTTCTGCAATTTCACATATCCCTGTAAATCCATATCGCTCAAGTCGTTCCAATAATTGCTGATCCAAGTCTTCAGATGAGGAATACCCTTTTTGCGTTTGAAAAGCAGGAGTTGCTTTCCCCAGGTCATGGATAGCGGCTAGAAAAGCTATCGTGGCTTCTGCCAGTTCTTCTGATCCATTCTCAATATCACTAATTATATTCCTGCGCTGGCCTTCACATATCCAATGATTCCATAGCCAGCTGGCGACATTCATTGTGTCACTTAAATGGACTGAAAGTGGTAACCACATCAAGTTACCATTCGTATCACTTTTCTTCGCCCATAAGGATCTTATTGCTGTATCGATTGATGTGACTGACATTCTATTTGCCTCCCCTAAAGCAAACGAAACCTACTCCGCATACCTTCCTAAACTCATACTTCCCTCATTTATCCAACCTTTTTTGCACTTAGGATATATGCTTCGTCACCTTAACATGTAATTCTGACTCCATTATATAAGTCCGGCTTCCTCCGTTCAATGATTAATGCGGAAGAATGAAAGAATACAATACCGATGCAATATCGATGCAAGGCACCGGTATACGCTCTGCCAGGTCTGCTTTTCTTAACTGCTACAAATTTCTAAAAAAAATATGGAAAAAGTAGCATAATGATAGTTATATTTCTTGGAAAAAGTAGCAAATACTGTCTTAATTTTATAGAAAAAGTAGCATTGGAAGAAACTTATGCTTAAGAGAACCGCAGAAACAGCAGTCTGAGATTGGTTAAAAGATAACAAAAACAAATTTTGACCGTATCAAAAATTGCTTTTTATGGACAACTTCCTCTTCTGGTGCATTCCCGCTATCATAAGCAAGAGACCTGCCGGCAAGATTTTTGCTGCCGGGAGGGTGAACTTCATAAAGAAACCGGGAACTATCACTTTCTTTTTTTTGAACATTCCATTCACAAGCGCCCTGGCGCAAGTCTCGGCTGAAATTGCAAATGGTCCGTATTCGTCGGTTCCGCCAGCCTTTTGGGAGAAGCCGGTTTGAACCGGCCCCGGACAAAGGGCTGATAAGGTTACATGAGAGCCCGACATTTTAAGTTCCTCCGCGACAGACCGGGTAAGTGACAGGCAGTATGATTTCGTAGCGTAATAGACGGCCATTCCGGGACTGCCTGGCATATATCCGGCGGAAGATGCCACATTTACAAAAAAGCCCCTGTCTCTTTCCGTCAACATCGGCAGAAATTCATGCATTACATTAAGAGTTCCGATGGAATTAGTCTCAGTCTCTGCGCGCTCCTTGTCCGCGTCATTATCGAGAAAATAACCGATCGTGCCAAATCCCGCCGCATTTATGATCACATCCGGACAGATAGATCTTGAAATAAGTTCCTCCTTCAGCTGCCTCACACTGTCAATTTTCCCAATATCGCAGCTAATGCAAAGCGGCCGCGCGCCGGATTCTTTTTCTATGGTGTCGGAAGCCAGGTTCAGCCTATCCATACTTCTCCCCGACAGGACTATATCATATCCGCGTCTTGCAAGTATCTGCGCCGACTCGAAGCCTATCCCGGAGCCCCCGCCCAGTATCAGTGAAATCATAATAACTCCTTATACTAAAAAAAGCCGGAGCATTGACTGCTCCGGCTGCTTTCCGGAAATTAAGTGTTTCCGATCACAGGAAGACGTATTTCAGGATGAAGAGAACCGCCAGCACATACATAAGCGGCGTGATCTTCTTCTTGTCCTTCATCACGAGATTTCCGATCGTATTGATGATCACATAAGAGATGACTCCGATAGAGATTCCCTCTGCTATGGAATAAGTGAGCGGCATTGCAAGCACTGCAAGATATGCCGGGAAGGCCTCTCTTATGTCTCTGAAATTGATGTCAAGGATCGCAGACAGCATCAAAAATCCTACATAGATAAGTGCCGGCGCCACGGCGAATCCCGGAATCGAGATGAATACCGGCGCGAAGAAAATTGCGACAAGGAAGAGAAGCGCAGTCACTACGGAAGAAAGTCCCGTACGTCCGCCGGCTCCTACTCCGGCAGATGATTCCACATAAGTCGTGGTCGTGGACGTTCCAAATACAGCGCCGGCGCAGGTTGCTACCGCATCAGCTAAAAGCGCATTCTGTACTCTCGGAAGCTTGCCTTCTTTATCGAGCATTCCTGCTCTGTCAGATACACCTATCAATGTTCCTATCGTGTCAAACATATCCACGAAGAGGAAGGAGAACATGACTACTAAGATATTTACAAATCCGACATTTGCGAAATCCACGTTGAAACACTGCCCGAATGTCTCTCCCAGTTTTGAGAAATCGGTAATTCCAAGCTTAGACGGGAATACTGAAGCAAAAAATACAGAGCCCTTTGCAGATGCCTTGTAGATGCCGTCAACAATCTTATAAGATCCAGGTCTATACACACCGGCAGCCTCGAATATCATTCCGAGAACCCATGTGGATATAATTCCTATAAGGATGCTTCCCTTTACATTCTTGATTTCAAGGATTGCGATTATTGCAAGACCGATAAGAGCCAGCAACGCGCAGATACCTGCCGTATGCCAGTTGCCTCTGAAATTGCAGACGGTGACAAGCGTGCTTGAATCATCTGCGACGATCTTCGCATCCTGAAGCCCTATGAATGCTACGAACAGACCAATTCCTGCGCCAACACCCTTCTTCAGTGTAAAGGGGATTGCGTTGAAAATAGCTTCGCGGACCTTTGTAAGGGAGAGTACGATAAAAATTACGCCTTCTACAAATACCGCAAACAATGCGACCTGCCAGGGATATCCCATATTGCCGCATACAGTAAATGCAAAATATGCATTAAGTCCCATTCCGGGAGCCAGGGCGAAAGGATAATTCGCCATCAGCGCCATGCAGAGAGTACCTACAAATGAAGCGAGACATGTGGCTATAAGCACAGCCTCACTGTCCATCCCTGCGGCAGAGAGCATCTGGGGATTTACAGCCAGAATATAGGCCATAGTCATGAAAGTAGTGATTCCGGCCAGAACTTCTGTCTTTACATTAGTCCCGGCTTCCTTTAATTTGAAAAACTTTTCCATTCTTCCTTCCTCCGAATTTACTGAATATCAGGCTTTCTTTTCAGCTTTTTTATCTTTTTTGTCCGCAGTTTCAGCTGACTTCTGAGCATCCTCAGGCTTCTCTACAGCTGAAATTGCTGCCTTCTGCATGGGGATACGGCAGTTCTTGTTTGACCCGAACTCTACGATCACGGTATCATCCTGTATATCTATGATGACTCCGTAAAAGCCGCTGGTCGTAAGCACAGTGTCGCCAACAGCCATGGAATTTCTCATGGCATCAGCTTTCTTCTGCTCCTTACGCTGGGGAAGGATCATGAAAAGATACATGGATCCGAAAATGATAACTATCCAGATGATGAGCATAAGTCCGCCGCCTGCTCCTGCGCTGCCTCCGGCACTGGCTGCATTTAATATTAAATTCATTACTTACCTCCTAAAAAAACAAAACCGCTTTAATTCTACCTTAAAAAAATAAGCCTTGCAAGATGGTTTTTACAGGTCTTTTCCCTCTTCAAGATTGCAAGTTTATTTGCCATAATTTTATGTATTTTTTTAAGTACATACTAGTGTGTGATCCCTTGCGCTATTTCCGCAATATATGGATGTCCACCTCTTTGAATATCTCTATATATTGTTGCCGGCGTAACATCGAGAGCAGCTGCAATATCAGTCACCTTGCGTCCATCCTTTAACATCCGCTGTATTTTCTTCCTGTCAGAAAAATTTAGAACGTGTCTTACCTTCCTATTTGAGTCAGAAGGCACAGACAAAGAATCTAAAAGAGTCTCATAATCCGACAAATCTTCAAAAAAAGACATAATAACCCCTTCGTTTCATACTAAAAGACTTTCTATTTTTTGACGATCTACATTATCCAAGCGAAGCAACTCCATCTTGAATCGATCATTGGCGCTCTGCCCTGAGAAAAGACGCCGAGGATAGTTATTTATCCATCGTTCAGTCTCTCTTATAAAATCCTCACTAAATATATCTGTATCAGCACCTTTAGGAATTTTTCTTCGAACCATCTTATTAATGTTCTCGTTTGTACCTCTCTCCCATGAACTGTAAGCATGGCAATAGAAAAGTTCTGTCCTTTTCTTATCGGAATATTGAGATTTCTCAAGACCGGCAGCATCGGAAAATTCTACACCATTGTCCATTGTGATAGATTTAAAGAGTTGAGAAAAGCCTTTGCCGAGTTGTCTCTCTAACCAGTTTATTCTCTTAACAACACTAGCAGACCCCTGATCTTCCATCTTATATACAAGTTCTTTTCTCGTTTTTCGTTCTGAAAGCACAAGCAGACAACTTTTAGATACGCCCTGTTTGCCTTTAACAGTATCCATCTCCCAATGTCCAAATTCTTTTCGAACTGAAATATTTTCCGGACGCTGATCGATAGATTTACCGGCACAACGTCTTTTTTGAACAGGATGAACACGTTTTTTAGACGAATGACGATGTCCTTTGATAGGAAGATTTTTGTTCGAAACCGTGACAAAAAGATCATTGTCAATATAGTTATAGAGAGTTCGTACACAGATTTTTGTTTCGAAGCAATCCTCTTTTTCTGCTGCAAAAAGAGCAGCCTCCGGACTATAACCATCTGACGCCATTTTATACTCTAAAAAATCTGCAAATTTTTGGTCATTACCTATCTTAAGATTACGACCACAGTTTGATACAAGAGTATCATGCTTGATCTGTCCTAAATCAGATGAATATTGAATATTTTCTGTAAAGTCTGAATTGGTATGATAATAAAGTCCTCTCTTGATTTCTCTATAGATAGACGAAACATCAAAACCTAAAAATTGCGCTATCTCTTTAACTGGCGCACCGGTATTATACAGAGCCTCTAGCTTTAGTCTGTCCGATTTATTTAGATTTCGAAAATGCCTTCTTTTCGTCATACCTAACTGCCCCATTATCGTTTTGACTATCTACTATACTTTTAATCTTTTCCGCAACGGCACGCCCTACAAATTCGTTTACCGAAAGGTGTAAAAGGTCGGCATAATATTTTATTCGCTGACGTTCTCCTTTTTTCACACGAAACATTACCGGCTCAAAATTAGTTTTCATATACTGATGTTTCTTTTCATAGGAACGTTTCTTTTTCAAATCAGTCATTAGTTATCCTCTCATTGATAAATTATCATAGCATAGATATGATGTCAACCGACATTTTGATAGTCATGGAGCGACAGCCACGCCATCAGATTATCCTTTGGAGCATTACATATAAAATCAACATCTTTAATTGTAATATTAGAGCATTTTTCCAGTAATGACATTATTATGGACTTTCTATCATCTGGCATAGAATCTTTGTGATTAACAATATAAGAATAAACCGACTCAGATCGAATCTTTGGCGTGTCAATCTTCATGATATTATTATAATGATTTTTCTCGTCAATCACCTTTCTTTTTGAAGCAGTCTTTTTCAGGTCTTTTAATCCACGCTGAAAAGCGTCAACAACCTTTTCTCTAGACATCTTATTATCAGAGGAAAAGTCAAATCGTAAAAAATCATCCACATTGCATTTATAGATTCGTGCGTCAGGAGGTGCAGACTGTAGAACCTCCACGACCGGTTTTGGACTATGCTCGGAGATGGTATGTGACAATCCGGCAGAGTCCTTAAATATCTTTCTAACTCTCACAAATCCATGATATTTAGTAGCTTTTTTGTTTAATTCCAAAGCCTCATAATAATGTGAACTTATTATGCTATTATTTTTTGTTTTCCTTGGCTTGGGATCTTCCCATGGAAGTCGTTTTCTATCAAATATAGGCTGTTCCTCTTCTAAAAATACGATAGCATCCTCCAGCGGCATTTGCCCAACTTGCTGTGGAGTTAGCAGAGAAACCCCCACCCTGTCATGGCTTGATGATATATTCATACCATTTTTACTGTCAGACGCCTTATCAGCAGTCATTTGACCGAGCAGATCAGAAACCCATTTCTGTGAATCATCAGCAGCACGACCGCAGCCAAGAAAAAGCAAGGTCGAAACATTATCAAAGATTGTTTTTGATTTTGTTTCGCCAAAGAGATCATCGAGTTGAGATTTCGACTGAAGAATAGGTATAAGGGAAATATTATTAGATCGAGTTATGCCCATCAGACCGGCAACATCATAAGGACGTGCGCCCTTATAAAATTCGTCCATCCACAACTCAAGCGGTATCGGAAGTGAGCCTCCGGTATCCTTAAAAGCATTATCCGCTATTCGGCAATTTATCATGAGTGCTTGGCTATATAGCATTGAAGCCACAAAATGATAATTATCATTATTTTTCGGCACACAAATAAATAACGCAATTTTCTTGTCAGTTAAATGCTTCTCATATGTTCCATCAGGTAGCTCTCTTATCGTGCCACCTACCCCAGAGGCAAATTCACGCAGTTTAAGTTCATCAACACCGGAGAAGATTCTTTGCAGCGAAGGTGTTTCGAGATACTTGAGTTTAGAATTGGCTATGATCTTTATAGACCTAACCGTTTCTTCCGCACCTTCTTTGATCTTTCTATAGTATCTCACAGCAGCAGATCCTATTGGATTCGGCTTCTTATCCATAAGATCTGCCAGATCATCCATCTTTTTCCCCAAAGCGGATTGAGGACGTTGACCCGGCTTCAATTTCTCTTGTGATTCTACAAATTTACTCTCCTGATCTATAAGAGACATGACATTAGTTATCGATGGATCACGAGGCGAATCTTCTCCATACATGGAATCCCACCATTCGTAGAAAAATACCGCTTGCAGCCAAAACTTTGTACCCTCCTGCCAAAACGGGTCTGTTTCAGAAGATTTATCAGGAGTAAGAGAATCGTAGAGTGCCGTAATAAGATAAAGCAAATCATCCTCATTTTCGACATATGCAAAAGGATTATATCTGTCAGATTGATCCGGATTCTGTAAATCAAGAGATCTGACAGAGTACCCATGAGCCTCAAGCCAAATACCGTATTTAAATTTAAGTTCGCCTTTGACGTCAAGAACAATAAGATTGTTTACGCCATGTAGAATATTTGGAGTAACAACGGATGTTGTCTTATACGTTCCAGATGATCCATATACAATCATATTATTATTTGAAGGTTTGCCCTTCCCCTGAGTATCGATAGATAGATTTCTTGTCAGATACCTATTTTTAGAATCATCAGAATTCGCTCTCCTTGCAGAAACCTCAAACGGATCTGCCCAGTCTGCTACTCCGTATTCCTTGCCGGTCTGGTAATTACGAAAAGTATAGGCTATATACTGGCAGAAAAAGACCCAGAGAATCAGACCAACACCCATGCAAGGAAAAGTCTTTTGGTTATAGTATTCCCAGATCTTTACATTATGCTCCCTTATGCCTTGCACAAGATACTTTGATACATTACTGACATTAAGAGATGGATAAAGAAAAACAACAGAAAAAACATAGCAAAAGCCTAGTATCACAACTCCGGCTGCCACATAAACCGCCGGAGAAAGCGTACGTTTGACAGCCGGCTGAAACATATCTTTTTTCATGGTAAGCCTCACTTTATTGGAATTTTCGGAAGATCATTAGCGATTGATTTAAGTTCTGAAGGCTTAATAGTTACAAAAGAATCCTGATGTTCTTTGTTGAACTTTTGATAAAGATCCATACCGTTCTTAAACGAGTCTCGTGAAATGCCATTCTTTGTAAGCACAGCCGGAGATTCATTCTTATTTACAAAAACAATAAATCTGTTTCTGGCAGTATCCTTGAAAACCTGCGATTTATCAACAGAGAGAATCTGCTCATTTTCTCCCCATGTACCCGGAATTCTAAACGAAAAGCGATCAGGCGATTCTGACTGAACATTTTTAAGGATCGTATCTTCATCATTGTTCACAAGAGAATCATAAACAGATAAAGGCACATAGTTTTCGTTTTCAAAAAACTCGCCACACTCAAAACTTTCCGAATTTCTTGGATCAATCCCTGCTCCGGATAAAGCGTCTGCGAAGGGAGAATTAATAGATTCTCCCTCAAATTTACTCATACACTCATCAATATCTTTATTAGCCTCTCTCATACCGGCAATTGATTCGTCAACCGAACAACTCGCAGAATCATCAAACTGTTTTACGGTTTGAGCATTAAAGTTGCCATAATCTACGCCTGTCTTTTCCATAAGAGCCTGTCTAAGCTGATCATACTGTGAAGCAGCTTTAGAAAGCTGGTTTGACGGAAATGCAATATGCCTTATTCCGTCAGAAAGATTGTTGTCAGGCGCAATGGCATAATCTATACCCTGTCTTTTCAATATTTCCTCATATTTACTTAATATGTCCTGATGTATCGGAACAAAAGAAATATTATTATTCGAGAGCAACTCCAAGGCATCCATACGATGAACGCCTCCTGTCATCTGTCTGCATATGTAGCCATTGAAAAATGGCATGAATTTTTCAATATCTTTTTTATCAACGGCTACCTGCGCTATCGGCTGCTCCGAACTGCCACTATTAGGAATGACGCAAAAGTTTATACCAAGGTCAGACAAGCATTTTTTTATCTCCTGAATTTTTTCTTTAGTATTTACAACCGGAAGATCTGTAAAAGATTGATTGATTTTAGAAATAATGTCTTTCTTATCCAGTTCAGTAAGTTCGCCCTTTAAACTATCTATAAGATTATCTATTTCATCGATATTTTCCCCGGAAAGATTGTCGCGAAAGTCATGAAAATCACTTTTTAATTTGTCAACAGCGTCAAGGAAAGCAGATTGTTCCTCTGTTTTTCCAAGAGCCGCAAGACTGTTAAAAAGAGATTCCTTCTCAAATTCCGTTATACCTCTCATATCGACAGGCATCCGGATTATCTGAAAATTGCCTTTCGAGATTTTGGTAAAAGTCGAAAAATCTTCGAAATCAGCTTGTGAGAGAATACCTTCCTGATGTAGCCTCATCATAAATTGTATAAGTTTTAACACTTCTTTGCCACCATAATATGACATCTTAAGAACCATAGCAGCATACTGGGATGATCTTTCAAGTTCAAAAAAAACACTTCTGGATTCGTCTGACATATTAGCCTCCATTCATATATTACATTGTAAATGCCTTATTTTTATTTGTATCTTCGTCAACAGCTTTTCCCTCATCTTCAGAAACAGACCGTTCCTCATTTATATTTTTATGTATCTTATCCGGAGGATAAAGTTTTTCAACGGACGAATATTCAAGTTCGTCACCTTTCTTTTCGGCATAGCCGGTAACCTTTGCTATACCGACTGACGGACTTCCGTAATCAGCTACGATTTTCTCTGTCTCGTCATAGGAAAATGATCCCCTGTCCATATTAAGGACACCACTATCAAAGTCATATAGACAATACCATGTCATTTCTTTCAATCTTAGAAAATGTATAAAATCTTTATCATTTTCACACTCTTTGACATAATCATCTATCTGCTCATCTAAATGCTCCGGCACACAATTAAATGAATCGCACCACCGGAATGCAGTCCCTGTATCTCTGAAAAGAAGAACATTGCCGTCTTTATTTGAAAGAAAGCATTGTCTGTCATTGTCAAAAATTGAATATGCCGGTTCTGCGGACTTATTATATGTTCGCACTTCAAATCTGCTATTACCGAGATTAGCGATTTTATGGAGAAGATCAGAACGCTCATCATTAAGGGACTGAATCGATATATCAATCCTGTTTAACGCTTTCGTTAAGGTCTCTCGTTTTGGTTTCGGTTTAAGCACGCCTATAAGCATGGATTCCATATCTAAACCGAGCGATGTAGCAACACTTTGTAGTGTTGTTTCGCTTAGTTCATCATTATGACCGGAAGAACCACCATACTGACTCTTTCCATTCTCCAAAGCTGAAATCATATTCGGATCGAGAATACCTGATAGATCAGCCAGTTCCTGTGTAGACATTCCTAATTCTTTCCTCCTTTCTGATACAACAGCTCCAACATTTTTTACATTAACTTCATTCATTTAATAAATTCCCCTTTCCAATGTGTCAGAGTCTGACACAAAATCAGATACTAAAAATTTTTCTATCAAAAACACTCTCAAAATCATATTCGTCATTAATACCTAGCTTTTTTTCTACATATTTTTTCCCGGATTCTAACTTTCCGGAATCCATATCAAAATGCAGAATCTCATCATCCGGCAATACTCTGTCAGGGATGCCATTAGCATTTAATGCTTTTACTTCGTTTGTTAATGATTTGACTGTAGAAAAGCTGCACGGATATTCCTTGCCTTCCATTCTTATGCAAAGATCTGAATTGTTTTGCGGTAAAATCCAAAGACTATGTCCAAGATGTTCTGATACGGCTTTTAAGAAACCCGGTATAGCGATACATCCGGCAGCATTATATGGCACGGACTGCGCCTCAATCTTATATTGATCTTTTTCCGATATGGACATATCTCTATTGAAAAAGAAAAGCGGAAAAACTTTAGGCTGTGATAACCTGATTGTATTAGCCGCTGCCCTTTTCCACGCTTCTTCAAGATTGATATTATTATTGTGAAAATAATCCAAAGGTACATACGAATATCCAATAGAATCATGCGCCTCATAGTAGATGTTTATGGATATGACACAATAAATATCAGCATCATCCGATAGACGCTTATGAGGCAGAATCTCAAGATCTCTATTTATAAAAGACTTTGGCAAAAGAGCGAGATAGCAGTTATTCAAAACAGTCTCCTTATCAGGAATATGAAGCCTGCCATCCTTCGTTTTCCAAATCCCATAAGATACTTTACTATTTTTTTCTAAATCACCTTTCCCATTTTCCATAGAATAAAAAGCCTCCTCCTACAATAAAGATGTAGGTAACAGATACCTAGCAGCCAGCCAGGATATGTTTCCTTTCATTGCTAAAGCTGTACAATGGGATGGCATGGATCTGACGTTAGCCTCCTAGGACCATCGGCGTCCGTACGAAAGCCAGTCAGTCAGCCATA
>ONDV01000044.1 GCA_900316665.1 uncultured Lachnospiraceae bacterium | reverse complement strand
ACGCGCTTTTTAGCGGCTCTCTGACAAAAACGCGCAGAAATGCTTGAACCAAATTCTTGCAGTTACAATATATTTTAAGGAAGCATTTCTGCTTGAACGGATGTCAACCGAGCCGCAGCTAGCGTGCTCGCTCACAACGAAAAACACAATGTTCGCCACCATCTGTGCATCTCTTGGCAAGCTAAAATGAATCCTTTGCGACGAAAACGATCCATGAAATGTGGGAAGTTTTAGTCATTAAAATCTTCTGATTCCCAGGATCGTATGGCAGTAAACAGATCTGTTGCAGGTAATCCCGGCTCTTGTGCTCTGAGCTTCAACTATTACACCTCCGCCGGCATAGATTGCGACATGACCGGGATAAACGACCACATCACCAGCCTGCATATTCTCAGGACTTACCGGCTTGCCATAATCCAGGAATGACTGCGAATACCGCGGCGAGCTTATCCCGAAATGAGAAAGGACGTAATGAACAAAGCCTGAGCAGTCAATGCCGTCACTGCTGCTCCAATCGGAAACATTTGGATTGTTGCCGCCCCATGCATAATGATTTCCGACAAACTGCTTTGCATAGGCAACTATGGCGCTTCCGTTCGCAGAGCCGGAAGGATTTAAATTCTTGCCGGCATCAGCATTAGTAGTGGTATTGCTGTCTGAACCGCCACCATTATCTCTGCCACCGACGTTGCCTTTAATGATATTTTGCTGTTTTAACGCATTTCTTGCAGCCTCTGCTGCCGCCTTCTCTGCCGCAGCCTTCTGGGCAGCTTCTCTTGCCTTCCGTTCCTCTTCGGCCTTTCTCGCAGCTTCCTGCTTTGCCTGTTCCAGCTCAGCGTCCACGTTTCCCTTCTGAGCCTTCAGATCAGATATCTTTTTATTAAGGGATTCCTGTTTTACACTGAGCGTTGATTTCTGAGTATTTAAAGAAGCCTCCTCGTTTTTCAACTCCTTTTTCATATCAGACAGCTCTTTAACGGTCGCGTCATATGTCTCGACCTGCTCTTTGTCATACTGATAGATCTTGCTGGCATATTCCACACGGCTTATGAAATCAGCGATAGAACCCGACTCAGCCATAATGGTAAATAGGTTTCCCGTATTATTATCAGACTCGTATGTATATTTCATACGAGAACTGATCTCGCCTCTCAACTTGTCGACAGCCTTTGTCGCCTCTTCTATCTCTGTATTTGTATCGCTGATATCCTGCTCATTCTCGTCGATCTGTTTCTGCAGATCCTGAATGGAAGCCATTAAATCGACAAGTTCTGAATTGGTAGAATCTATATCCGACTGGATGCTCTGGCTCTGTCCTTGCAGATCGCTTATCTTATCAGCACTGACTCTGAACGGTGTAAAATAAAAAGTCCCTGCCGTCAGAGACATCATAAGCAACCCCGCAATTGTTCTCTTTGCGATTCCTCTCTTCAAAATTGAAAAGCCTCCTGAAAAATTTTTTCTTCTCCTGTATGCATCAGTTTTCACACTGATATACATTTATTACTATAGTCCAAACACACATATCAAGTCAAGTTTCAAGCCGTGTTTTTGGTGAATTTTTCATAAAAAAAGCTCCCGGATCCGGGAGCTTTTCAAACATATTCAGTTCAGCAGAGTCTCATTCTGATCTCTCTTGTAATAATATCCTGATAGCTGAACGAGAGAAGCTGCTTTGGTAAATCATCACTTCTTCCGTCCACCTGTACCGTAAACACTGCAGGATAAGCGTTCTTGATAACACCTTTCTGAATATCAACCTTGTTCCTGCCACGGTCAAGCCTTATCTCAACTCTGTTGCCGCACTGTTCACGCACCGAAGCGCGAACCTTGTCGAATTCTGAACGTTCCATGAATATTCCTCTCCTCTGCCAAAGATTCGTGCAATGACTTATGTCCAAACACTAGATGTAGTATAACACGTCCCTGTCCATTTGTCAAAGTAATGCAGTCATTTACGCCATCACCCGCTCTTGTTTTAATTGTAATGAAACCTGTCATCTACTATAATCATAGATTAAGCAAAGGGTACTTTTAACAATAATACCTTTGAAAATCAAAAAAGAAATATTAATCCTCGTGTTTTTTCGGAAGGCTTATTGAGAATTATTACTGAGAAAGGTTCAAAATATGATTCGCGCAATTATTGCTCTTTTATTTGCTGCATTATTTCTTATTATCACTCTTCCTTACATTTTCATAGTATGGCTGATCAGTAAAAAGCATCCTGACAAGGCTTACGCCCTTGCAGCGCCGCCGGCAATGTGGGGACTTCGCGTTGTCTCTTTCCTCTGCTCTGTACATCTTAATGTCACCGGACTTGAGAACATTCCAAAAGACCGGAGCGTTTTATATATTGGCAATCATTCATCCATCTTTGATGTGATACTTACATATCCCTTAAGCCCACGTCCCACAGGCTATCTTGCCAAAAAAGAAATGACCAAAGTGCCTGTTTTCAAACTATGGATGGATGTCCTCTTCTGCCTCACTCTCGACAGAAGCGATACCCGCCAGGCGCTGGGGGTGATACTTAAGGCCATCGATTATGAAAAGCACGGTCGATCCGTTTTTATTTTCCCTGAAGGCACCCGAACAAAAGACGGTACCCTCGGAGCTTTTCATGCAGGCTCATTCAAGGTGGCTCTTCGTTCAGGGTGCCCGGTCATACCTGTCGCCATCACTCATACGGCTGAAATAATTCGAGACCACATTCCCTTCGTAAAAACAACTACAGTAAACATCAGCTATGGCACTCCCATTGAAACAAAAGACCTTTCAGTTGAAGAAAAAAAGCATCTCGCCAATCATGTGCGTGACATAATAAGCGGGATGCTTGATGAGATGGACTGATCAGCCCATTATTTGCCTTTAGCGTGAGAAAGAGCATTCATGCTTAATATATTGGTATCAAATGTATAAGTTATCTCATTCTCCTGTCTGGCTCTCTTCATCGCGAGATCTATAATGCGGTCAAGCAGCTCTGTATATGAGACTCCAAGCGGTTCCCAGAGATAGAAAGCCAGGGAGCCGGGGATCGTATTTATCTCATTGAAAAACAGCTCTCCAGTATCCGAATCTATCATGAAATCCATTCTTGCCACGCCGTTGCAGCCCAGAGCATGAAAAGCCGTGACACTTAATTCCTTTACTTTTTCATACAAGTCATGAGGTATATCCGCGGGGATCCTTCTTGTGACAGAAGCCATTCCCTTGGAACCGGACTTGCCGCCGGATTCGTATTTATCTTTATAGGAAAGTATGTCCTTCGTATGGAACGGCTCCTCTATCTCTGAGCTCTCAGCCTTCTCATCATCTCCGAGCACGGAACAGTTTACTTCCCGGAGATTTGAGATCGCGTGCTCAACAAGTATATGCGATGTATAAAGGAAAGCGTCATCTATTCTCTCGGTAAGGGTATCACGGTCTCGCGCCACGCCTATTCCAACAGACGATCCCAGATTCACAGGCTTTACTATTACGGGATAGCCAAGCTTTGTCTCTATCCTTTCGATCATCCTGTCCATATCGGCATAATCTGAAATGTTAAAATTCAGGCAATCGAGCACAGGCACCCCATTATCTTTAAGTACCTGTTTCTGGATATACTTGTCCATTCCGACTGCCGATGACGTCACATCGCATCCGGCGAAGGGGATCCCTACAGTCTTGAGATATCCCTGCAGGGCTCCGTCCTCCTCATTTGTTCCATGTACCACAGGAAGAGCCAGATCTATCTCCCTCTCCTTCGGTCCAAACGCCTTTTTAGGGAAAGGCATAATGAAAAATCGCCCGTTCTCATTTATAAATACAGCTCTCGTTGATTTTTTGAGAAGCGCCGGGATATCCTTGTATGCATCAATATCTCCGATGTCATCCCCTATAAAGAATTCATTTTTCTTGGAAATATAGACAGGTATCACATCGTATTTTTCCTTATCCAGCGCAGCCATTGCCTGAATGCCGGAAATGACTGACACCTCGTGCTCAGTGCTCTTGCCTCCGAACAATACAGCTACTCTTAACTTCACAGCAGATTATCTCCTTTCAAGTATCAATAATTATCAGGCAGATCATTCTCAAGAAGTATATATTTATGTCCCTGATCCTGGATCTGATATACATATTTCATGGCATCCGTTAACTTAACAAAAGACATTATTCTGGATTCGGGAAATCCTGCGTCTTTTGCTCCGTCAGCTATGTCTTTCATATTAGTATGACCTATAAGAACAATATAATCGCAATTTGCAGCGGCATACCCGCCGAAGCGCCTGTTGTATTCGCTCTGTTTATCACCCAGTTCCACCATACCCGGTGTTACAAGGATCTTTACTCCATCAAACATTCCCAGCGTTTCGACAGCAGCTTTCGAGCCTTCGGGATTCGAATTGTAGGCATCATCTATTATTGTGACGCCTGCGGATTTATTGGATATCTCCAGTCTATGAGGTACAGGCTTCAATCTTCTTACCGGTATGATGAGATCATGAAGCTCTATTCCAAGTTCATGCGAAACCGCAACCGCTCCGCAGAGATTTGTCACATTATGCATACCGAGAAGCCTTGTCTCAAATTCTTCGGAAGAGCCATCTGGAGCCGTCACTGTAAATTTTGTTCCGGTCGCAGACATGGAAATATTACCGGCTGAATATCCGCGCAGGATATTTCCCTTCAGTTTACCCATAGCTGAATATCCGATTACATTATTATAATCTCCTGCTTTAAGAGCTGCCGGATCCGAATCCATATTTACATATATGATACCGTCATCAGGAAGAGAGTCGGCCAGTTCAAATTTAGTCTTCTGCACATTGGAAAGCGTATGGAAGGTCTCAAGATGCTGAGGACCCACCGACGTTATTATGCCCCATTGAGGATGCACGATATCGCAGCATTCCTTTATGTCTCCAACATGCCGCGCGCCCATCTCGCAGAGAAAGATCTGGTCTGTGCGTTTCAAATAATTCCTGATGGTGATCACTATTCCCATGGGAGTATTGTAATTGCCCGGTGTCATGACCACATTATAACGCGAAGACAATAAAGCATTCAGGTAATATTTCATGCTGGTCTTGCCGTAGCTGCCGGTAATACCTATGACCTTCAGGTCGTCTCTCTCCTTTAGGATCTTTTTTGCCATTGATATAAACCTTGAATGAATGGCATTCTCTACCGGACGGTTTATAATATTGGCAAGCATTATCATACATTCCTGCAGCGCCGCAAGAAGAGACACAAGCACTGCCGAAATCTTCAAAGCGTCTTTTACAGTGAGAAATACTATAAGTACCGGAAGGGCGGAGATCAGAATATCCGTAAAAAGGAGTCTCTTCACGCGCGCCGTAAACACAAGCGGTTTCTTTGAATTATACTTCTTTAGAAAATTGAAGTAATAAATAAGAAAAACCGTAAACGCCACGCTGAGAATAAACAAAACAGGATTGCCTGTCACAGCGGCTCCGGCGACAAGAATAAAGTTTATTATGAGGCTGCTCTGCTTATGATAGTTGATCTTTAGCCAGACCATCTGCTCGGTATTCCTGTAGGTGTTCTGCTGAAGCATATGAGCGTTGTAGCGGAGTACAGGCCAGATAAGGATGGCATTCAAAAGAAAAAGAACGGCATTCAAAAGAATATCAAACATCACATGCCTCCCTTCAGGAAATCCATTATTACACGGTCTGCCTCATCAGGCTTCTCAAGAAAGGAAAAATGTCCGGTATTCTCTATAATACGGAGTCTTGAATCAGGAAGCTTCTCATCCATAATATAGGCATCTCTTAAAGGAGTGGCGGTATCTCCATCGCCCCAGACCAGGAGAACCGGCATCTTTACAGACGAAAGGAGGGCAGTCTGGTCATAATTTACTGCCATAACCAGAGTCTTTTTCATGACAGGTGATGCATTCTTATAATCTTCCGAACCCTGCCTGCCTCTCCAGTCATCTATCAGATCCGTAAACATGGAATAAACGGGCTTTAGCGATGTGATTTTTTTAATGATCTTATATCTTTTAACTCTGAATTCTGACTTTTTTGTCCTGACCGGCAATATACCGGCACTGTCCATCAGCACCATCCTGTCAATACTTACCGGCAATTCAGATCTCGATGCAGTCTCTATCGCCACTCTTCCGCCGAATGAATGTGCGATAAATATCACTTCACTTATATCAAGCTCTTTCAAAAAAGCTATAAGGAAATCAGTATACTGCTTTACATCCCAAGGTTTATCAGGCTCTGCTGAATATCCAAATCCGGGAAAATCAAACTGTACGACCCTGAATCTTTCACTTATGACTTCAGCAAGAGAATCATACAGTTCGCATTTAGTGCCCCAGCCCTGCAGCATAACCACAGTCTTATCTCCCGAGCCGGATATCTTATAATATACCGGCAGGCCAAACACTTCAGTCGTCATTTATATCTCCAAACCATACAAAATAAACATACAGAACGATCCGTCAATTATCAGCACGGATTTTTATTATAGCATGACTGAAAGCATTGTGAACAGGCTATGCAAAAAGTCGCAGAGCGATTGTAGATCTCACCGGAATTATCAGAGTGTAAAAAATCCGATGCCATAGGGTGCGTATGCGAATATTATCATCAGAATATGATCATCAGAGGTACATTCTCATCATCGAGTGCATTTGCCTCCGGGATCTTGTATCTTGCAGGAATTCTCCTCCTCAGCGCCCTTAAGAAGAGCAGTACTTCATAATATTCATCAATGTCATTTTCCTGAAGCGTGCATCGCAGTTCCACTTCCCAAATATGCATGAGAAGCACCAGTCCCCCTGCCCTCATTGCAATGCAAAACGCTCTAGTAAGATGCAATCTGCATTCATCCGTAAAGCCCATACGCTGCTCAAAATACGCCAGATTACAAAGAACTGCTCCCCTTAATAAAGACATCCCGGCATCATCAGCTTCCTGAATGCTCAGACGTTTTTCCATTGCGCAGAGAATCGATACTGCATCCGCTCTTTTCCCATCCTCATATCTAAGTATGGCAAGCGCGTTTAAAAGCAGCACTTCTGCTCTGGTGAGAGGGATCGACTCCTTGTATGTCTCTTTAAAATGACCTATGTCCAGCCAGGGTATAGTCTTACTCAAAAGCGACTGTATCCTTCCGCGGATATCCAGCTCTATGCAGGCCTCTCTCAAGGTAAGCCCCTGACCGGAAAGAGTCAGAACTTCCCATACAGCCATCATGACCTTGTACATCTGGATCTGCTTTATTGTATCCTCGTCGGTTATTTTGCATAGAATAAACAATTCTTCTTCCGCTTTCTCAAGATCATTGAGCTGGAGAGCGACAACGATTCTCTCAACCAGAGCGCTGTTATCTTTATCTCTGTCTGTAAAACAATAAAAGTCAGGCACCTTCAGACGGTTTAAAAGCTTTTGCACCAAACCGAATGACGGTGTCTGACTTCCTGTTTCAATTCTAGAAAGCGTGCTGGCATCGCACAGGTCACATGATAATTCTTCCTGTGTCAGCCCTGCCGACTCACGCGCTTCTCTGATCATCCTGCCGATCATGGCTTCTCCCATACGCACATCCTCCTATTGGATAAATATATAGGAGAACCGGTATAAAAATCTACCATGGACCCGGCAGTCTGCCCTGCCGATTACTGTTCCGGCTCGATAAGACCGTAAGTATTTCCGCGTCTCTTGTATACTACATTGATCTCATCAGTCTCGGCGTTTCTGAAGACGAAGAAATCATGTCCGAGAAGATCCATCTGGATGCATGCATCCTCAGGGAACATAGGCTTCATATCAAATTTCTTTGTACGCTTTATTACAATGCCGCTCTCATCTTCGTCCGCATCAGCCTCAATGAATTCACGCCTGAAATCATTCTCGGCATTCTGCTGCTTTGTAATAAGTTTGTGACGGTATTTCTTGAGCTGACGCTCAATCGTCTCCTCTACCAGATCAATGGAAACATACATATCGGAGCTTACCTGCTCTGATCTTATTATGCCTCCCTTTATCGGTATAGTCACCTCGATCTTCTGACGATCCTTCTCAACGCTCATTGTGACGTCGATGATCGTGTCGTCATTGAAATACTTGTCCAGCCTGCTTAAGCGATCCTCCACTGCTGCCTTCAGGCCCTCTGTAAGTTCTATGTTTCTGCCCGTAATTTTAAGTCTCATATTATCAACCCCTTTTCATTTCAGACTTTAAATCGATTTACTTATTATGATTATACCATATCAAAAAATACATGCTATACTATTTCCTGATTTTTAATGATCCTTTATATGAGGTTCCAAAATGGACAATACTTTTCATACTGCCTTCGTAAGCGGCGCATCGCGCGGAATCGGGAAGGCTATAGCCGAGCGTCTGGCATCATCAGGGATAAATCTTTTTCTGACCTGTCATACCAAAAAAGAAGAACTCGATGAGCTTTCAGACAATCTTCACGGAAAATTCGGCATCACAGCGCTTAGTGTCTCAGCTGACGCGTCATCTTATCCGGCTATGGAAGATGCAGTAAAGAAGGCTCTTGATTTTTTCGGCAGCATAGATATTGCGGTAAACAACGCCGGTATCTCAAAGAACGGTCTGCTTACTGATATGAATGAAAGCGAATGGGATCAGGTGATAGACACAGATCTTAAGAGCATCTACATCACCACCCGGCTTCTTGCCCCCGGCATGGTCAGACGGCGAAAAGGCAGAATATTGAATATCTCATCTATGTGGGGTGAGGTCGGCTCTTCATGTGAAGCTGCTTATTCAGCTGCCAAAGGCGGTGTAAATGCTCTGACACGTTCACTTGCCAAGGAGCTGGCACCTGAAAACGTGGCAGTAAACGCTTTATCATGTGGAGTAATAGATACAGACATGAACAGGATATATTCAGAGGAGGAAAGAGCCGCACTCTGCTCTGATATACCGGCAGGAAGGTTTGCCGGACCCGAAGAGGTTGCAGAAGCGGCATACCACATTATTTCCATGCCTTCCTACCTTACCGGACAGGTAATACGCATGGATGGTGGTTTTATCTGAATCGTTAATTTAAGGCAGATTTTGGCATTGTATGTTGCCGATTTTCTCCCGGCATACTTGGATGCCGCTTTTCTGGTATAGAATAACTTTGGTAAAACTTGTTTTTCCGGGGTTAATCATGTCAGAATCAAATACAAGCCAGGATTGGGAATCATTTGAAAATACAAACAATAAACGGCTTTATGACAGAGCCGCGGCCATCTATCAGGGCAGAAAACTTCATTTTCTGTTGGAATGCCGCCATGTGACCCAGCGGGACATAGCAGACAGGCTTTCCATGGTGTCGGCAAATATATCCAGAAAACTCAAAGGAGAGCGTGCGCTTAATGATGATGAGATTAAATCCCTGTGCAGCTACCTCTCGGTCTCTGACGAATTCTTCTCGACAGATGATATGCCGCGAGAATATCTGGAAGAAGCCAGAGCATATATGAAAAATGATTTCAAAGACGCGCCTAAAAATCTGTCGGAGGATGAACGCGAACATTTCAGAGAGGAAGTACTGCTGGAAAATTTCAAAGCCATGGATCCGGATCTGAAAGATATCCTCTTCAAAACATCAAACGACTATGTAAACATTTCAGAAAAAAGAAAAAACAAACCGGATCAGTGAAAATCACCCGATCCGGTTTTAGTTATTTATTAAAACTTGCTACGTTACTGCTTATTTATAATCAGCGTATTTTCCAAGAAAAGCTCTGGTTCTCGCATTATCCGATGAAAACATAAGGTCAGGTGTTGTCTCTTCAACGATTACTCCATTATCCATGAAAATCATCCTGTCTGAAACATCATGCGCGAATGTCATCTCATGTGTCACTATTACCATTGTCATCTTCTCTTCAGCGAGTTCTCTTATTACTTTAAGGATCTCAACCGTAAGCTCCGGATCCAGTGCTGATGTAGGTTCATCAAAGAAGAGCATCTGAGGTTTCATGGCAAGAGCTCTTGCTATTCCGACTCTCTGCTTCTGACCGCCCGAAAGTTCACAAGGGTAGCTTTCCGCTCTGTCATCAAGCCCCATCTTTTTCAAAAGTTCCATCGCTTCAGACCTTACTTCACCGCGAAGTCTCTTCTGAACACGCACCGGCGCGTCCATTATATTTTTCAGCACTGTAAAATGAGGAAACAGGTTGAAGTTCTGAAATACCAGTCCAAAGCAGCTCATCGCCTGCTTCTGCACAGCTTTGGAAGCATAGACCGCCTTTTGATTTTCTGACCTTACTATCTCCCGGCCAAGATATGACATAGTCCCGTCATCCATTGTATCAAGCAGAGTCGCCAGCCGGAGAAGCGTGGACTTCCCCGAGCCTGACGGTCCGATTATTGACACGACCTCACCCTCATCCACTGACAGGTGTATGTCACGAAGGACAGTCTTATCTCCAAAGCTCTTCTTAACATGCTGCATGTTTAATACGTTCATGCCACCACTTCCTACGAATAATAACTCATTCTTTTCTCTATAAGATCCATTATAAGCGCCACCAGAGCGTTGAAAACATAATAGAATACCGCCGCGGCGACAAAGGGGATCATGCTCTTCTCAGAAGCGGCAATTGCCTTCGCTTCTGTAAACATCTCAACATATGCAATCGAATAAGCAAGAGAAGTATCCTTAACAAGCGTGATCACCTCATTAGTGACCGCCGGAAGTATTCTCTTCGCCACCTGCGGCATAATAATTACAAAGAAAGTCTGCGTTTTAGTATATCCAAGAACACTCGCCGCCTCGTACTGTCCAATCGGCATCGACTGTATGCCGCTCCTGTATATCTCTGCAAAATATGCTGCGTAATTCAGCGCAAAAGCAATGATCACGGCCACACCTCTGTACTGTGGCGACAGAGATATATGAAAAATATAATAAGGTCCGAAATAAACTACCAAAAGCTGAAGCATGAGCGGTGTTCCGCGCATGATCGATATATATACCCTGACTATATTTTTCAAGACAGGATTTTTTGACAGCCTGCCCAGAGCAAAAAGAAGCCCAAGCGGCAGCGAAAACAAAAGCGTCAGGGCGAATATCTTTATAGTGGTAAGCATACCGCCCATCAGCTCCATAATCATTGTTCCTGTATTCAAAGCTATCTGTCCTCCGCTTTATTTTTTCAGAATGCAGACATCTGTTCCGAAATATTTGTCAGAAAGCTTCTCGAATGTCTTGTCGTCAACAAGCTCGTAAAGTGCCTTCTGCACCTTGTCACGCAGCTTAGTATTGCCCTTCTTGAATCCCACGGCATACTGCTCGGTTGAGATATGCTCGTCAAGGATCTTGAATTTGTCAGCCTTGTTCTTGATCTGATCTTTTGCGACAAAAATATCCATGGCAACTGCGTCTACCGTACCCTGTTCCAGATCCATGAGAGCCGTATTGTAATCGCCTACCGTCAGAAACTGTCCGAATGAATCTTTAAGTTTCTTATTGTCCTCGATTGCAGACTGAGCTGAAGATTCCTTCTGGACTTCCACGATCTTGCCTGAAAGCCCCGAGAGATCATTGATCCCTGAATCTTTCTTCACGACCACTACCTGAGAATTATCCATATATGGCTTAGTCCATGTATATTTATCTTCACGTCCGTTGATCGTAAATCCATTCCACAGGCAGTCAACCGTACCGGAATCAAGTTCCATATCTTTGGCGTCCCAGTCAACCGGCTGGTATTTTACTTTCATTCCCATCTTTTTTGCGGCGGCCTTTGCCATCTCCAGATCGAAGCCGGTGAACTTTCCGTCCTTGCCAACGTATCCGAAAGGAGGAAAATTCTGATCGAAGCCAACCACAAGAGTATCATCGTCAGCTGTGTTTTTTGACTTTTTACCGGTTTTACATGATACGAGAGTTACCGCCAGTGCCAAAGTACAAATAAGAGCGAGAGTCCTTTTCAATAATTTCATTAGATGCACCTCTGTCTAAATTCATTGTGTTAACATATTAACTCGCTAAACATATCATCATTGCCTTTCTTTGTAAAGAGTGACATGACCGCATTTTTGTGCAGACACGCATGCGGTATGTCTTTTCTCCCATGGTATCATCATGTTATAATTATTAAAACTTCCCACATTTAATGTAACATCACGAAGTGATGTTACAAGTGCAAGCGCAAGCAAACGAAGTTTGCACTTTAAATGCGCTTGCATCAATTAAC
>ONDV01000035.1:5019-21945 GCA_900316665.1 uncultured Lachnospiraceae bacterium | reverse complement strand
CTGTCAATACGCTTCGTTCGACTTGCATGTGTTAAGCACGCCGCCAGCGTTCATCCTGAGCCAGGATCGAACTCTCATGTTCTTATTCATCCCAGGCTTGGTTGAAGCTTGCTTCATCCTTATCCTGTTCATTTACTGCTTTTAAGGCTTGTTCGTCTTAATTAATTCAAATGAATCTTTCAAGGTTGTTTCACTGTTCAGTTATCAAAGATCTTACACGCTCTTGATTTGTTTTTGTCTGTCTTGCGCGTGCTTGATTATATTATCAAAGTACCATCGCCATGTCAAGCATAAATTTTATTTTTTTGAAAAATTTATGGAGTAAAGATTTTTGCAATGATGCTGGCCTTGTCAAACATTGAAAGTAAAGGATTTTTGCCTATTATTTCCGCCGTCTCCACTCCCAGTGACGTATTGCCTGAGCACTGCAGTATATAAAGTATCAGGCTCACCACCAGCATTCCCTCAACTATTCCGGCCATTAATCCCAGCATTCTGCTTATTGTTCCCAGAACCGGGATCTTGCCTATCATCCTTATTATGACATTTAAGACTATGATAACGATCATTGCAATTATAGAGGTAAGAGCTATTGAAATTCCTCTGATGGCAAATTCGCTCAAGGTATCAGTAAGCGCACTGTTCACTTTATCTTTTATGCTGTTTTCTGTCCTGTCTGCAATGTCAGCCGTATTATTCATTATTCCCTGATAGGTCTTGTCCATAAAGAACGGCAGCGTTATGCCTGACGACGCCTCTTTCTTAGAGATCTGCTCCGATACATCGTCTCTTATTTTTCCGCTTATCTTTTCATTTTGCGAAAGCCTGTTGTAGACAACAGGATTAAGCCATGCCGAAAACGCAATAAGGAATAAAAGCGAGAACAGTCCCACTATCATTCCAAGGATTCCTTTTCTATACCCTCTTATTGCAAAGAAAAGAAATATAATTATTAATATTATTGTTACTGTCATGATTTTATCTGAGTCTTATTCCCTCGGCTGAATCTTGAGTTATTATCATGTATTCATTTGCCTTTCCTCTCGGAATTATCTTATACACGGTATTTTTGAACGTATATGAGAAGTGCTTTACTCCGAATCTATTATACATTGTGACAGTTCTTCCGTCGCTCAGCACGACCTCGTTATCATCCATAATATAGAGAGAATCATATGTCATATCCACAGGTTTTTTGAAACACCTCATACCGTTTACGCTGTATAACTCTATAGTATTCTTGAGCTCGTTATCATCATCTTTCTCATCCGCCGCATATCCCACATAGGAATCATTGTGGAATACACTCTTCATCTTATTTCCCGGCTTTATTATCTTTTTCTCTTTTGGAGAATCCGAGGAATCATATAAAACTATCTTTTTGTCTCCAATCGCCAGAGCTCTTCCGCCTTTTACAAAATCGACTTCAGGAAAGACCCCGTCATATGTATATTCCTTCGAGACATTATCTATCCTGGTCCTGCCTGATTTTCCGAAATTATAAAAATCTATCGTCGTCTTCAGGCTCCCGTTTTTTACTGTCAGTATAGACAGCATCACCCTTCTGCCGTCTTGAGAAATTGCCTGGGCCACAGGGTATCCCTTGTTGTTAAGATGTATTTCTCCGGAAGCTATTACTTTTCCGTTACTTCCATACAGCATCAGATGTCCGGTGTTTTCATCCTGCATAAGAACAGAAATTACTCCATTTCCGGATACATCGCATGACACGACAGGCATATTCGTTGTGATTTCCCTGATTATGCCCTTCTTCGTCATGACCTTTATTTTCGAGCCCTTCTTGTCATATATTATCAGGTACTTCCCGGAAAGGACTGCTCTTGGATCACTCATCTCGTATGTCTCATTCCAGAGAGTATTCATTGATTCATCAGCCAGGATGGCGCCATCCCCATTGTATCTCAGAATATCCTTCCCGAATCTCAGATACTGTGACTGAGACGCATTCACTATCTTTGCGCTTGACACTGTCTCCGTCGATTTATATCTTCTTAAAGACGCCGCAATATACAGAGCTGCCGCAATCAGCAATATGATTGCGACAGGTGCTATAATATGTCTCTTTTTTCTTTTTTTCGTTCCTTTTTCTTCTATAGTCTCTGACATAATTTACCTAGAATACAAATATAGCCGCTCCATAAGCTGCCAGGGGATAAGCTATGGAATACTCTCTTCCGTCACAGTCACTCTTGACCGGAACATAGACACTCTTTTTCTTTTTTTCGTTCCCAAGGAATTCCGATGATTCACTGTTCAGAATGAGTCTGTATTTTTTCTTGCCGTCAGGTACACCCACTCTGTAGTCAGGATACGCTACCGGCGTGAAATTGCAGATGAAAAGCAGGCTGTTCTTTCCGTTTTTTGCCTTTCTGACAAATGAGAAAATGCTCCTGTAGCTGTCATTTGCGTTTATCCACTCAAATCCTGCCCAGTTGATATCCTGCTCATACATAGCCGGATATTTTCTGTATATGTGGAGGAGCTCCTTTACATAGTTATTTACTGCCCTGTTTGATCTGTTCTCCAAAAGATACCAGTCAAGTTCTCTTGCCTCGGACCACTCCTGATACTGGGCGAAGTCCTGCCCCATGAACAGAAGCTTCTTTCCCGCATGTCCCATCATAAATGTATACCCGACAATCAGGTTCTTGAATTTATCATCTCCGATTCCCGGCATCTTATTTATCATAGAGCATTTCAGATGCACAACTTCGTCATGTGACAAAACCAGGATATACTTCTCGTATTCATTGTATGACATGGCGAAAGTCATCTTGTTATGATTGTCCTTGCGGAAATACGGGTCAAGCTTCATATAGTCAAGGAAATCATGCATCCAGCCCATGTTCCACTTATATGAGAAATTAAGACCGTTATCATCAGCTGCCCCGGTCACCTTCGGCCATGCAGTTGACTCCTCGGCTATTGTCACAACGCCATGATTTCTTCCCTGTATAAGGGTATTCATATGCTTGAAAAATTCGACTGCTTCAAGGTTTTCGTTGCCGCCAAACTTATTCGGCACCCACTGTCCCGGCTTCTTGCCATAATCCAGATAGAGCATGGACGCTACAGCATCTACTCTCAGACCATCCACATGATAATTTTCTACCCACATCAGAGCAGAACCGATAAGGAAATTCCTCACCTCATTTCTGCCGTAGTCAAATATCTTCGTGCCCCACTCAGGATGTTCTCCCTTTCTTGGATCAGAATATTCGTAGAGACTGCTGCCGTCAAAATCAGCGAGACCATGTGCATCTTTGGGGAAATGAGCCGGAACCCAGTCGAGTATCACACCTATTCCCTTGTTGTGCAGATAGTTAACCAGGTACGAAAAATCATCCGGATCTCCATACCTTGATGTAGGTGCGTAATAACCTGTAACCTGATAGCCCCAGGAACCATCAAAGGGATATTCAGATATTCCCATCAGCTCCACATGAGTATATCCCATGTCTGTGACATAATCTGCCAGAGATTCTGCAAACTCACGGTAGGTATAAAAGCCGTCTCCACCCGTCCCCGGATGTCTCTTCCAGGAACCCGGATGAACCTCATATATTGCCAGGGGCTGCTCATAATAGGGCTTGTTTTCAGCACGCTTCTGAATCCACTTCTCATCCGTCCAGGTAAAGTCATCCCGCCTGCCTGTCTTCGATGCGGTTCCGGGTCTCAGCTCCGATGTAACAGCATAAGGATCTGCTTTATACAGCTTTCTGCCGTCATCGCAGTAGATAAGATACTTATAGAGCTGTCCGTCCTTTACTCCCGGAATGAAGAGCTCATATATGCCGGTTTCCTTTGGATCCAGCCGCTTCATCATATGGCTTGTCTCATTCCAGCCGTTGAACTCTCCTATGACTGCCACATCCCTGGCGTGAGGAGCCCATACGTCAAAAACATATCCGTCCACCCCGTTCACTCTGATGGGATGTGCTCCGAATTTTTTATAAATGTCATAATGAGTACCCTGCCCATAAAGGTACATGTCGTAATCAGTGAAAAATTGCATAAGATCCCCCTTTCACCTGTCAGGACAGAAAATCCTTCTCTCTTATCACAATATATCCTTCGCTGTCTGTCTTACGGTTGCCGATCGGCCATTTCTTTGAAGCCGATCTCATTGCCGCATCCATTATATCAGCCACTTCGTCAAGATGTGTCGGTCTGTCCGGCCGCTGAATATTGCTTATCTTATAATTCATGGCAAGTCTGCCCATCTCATCTACGGAAAAATGACTGTCAGAGGCGTATTTTATTCCGAAACGCACCAGTTCTCTGGTCGTAAATACCGGTATATTTATTTTCTCTGTAAACATATCGGCAAAGCGCTCGTTCTCAGCCAGAGCATCCCTGATTCCGTCAGCACTGTCCTCAAGTATCACCACTGTTCCCGATTTATCGTTATTCATAAGAAGCGACAGAGATATCTCCGTATCGGAGCTTATCAGTCCGGCATTCTCGATAATCAGGCAGCCTCCACGAATCTTCTTATAAATATCAGGCGGATTCTTGTGATTCAGCTTGTCAGCATCGATCTTTCCGATATTGTCACCCGGTTTTCCGATCTCTCTTCTGAGTACTTCTATAAGCCCCTTTGCAAGATTCGTCTTACCGCTGCCCTTGCAACCGGAAATTATGATATTTCCGGTTGATGCAGGAGAGCCTGACCTTATCCTCTGACCGATATTGTTCAGCACGCTTGTTATTTTTTCCTCCATTCCCTTTATCGGAGTGAAGTATGAAAAGCGATCAAGCTCATCATCATTTAAGGATATAAGTCCGCTGCCGGGTGCCTCGGACGCAAGGTCAGTCACATCATTATCAGTATCGATTTCTTCATCATCTTCTTCGGAGTCAATATTATCTTCATTATAATCATCCCCGGAATCAATATCTTCTTCGGAGTCATTATCATCTCCGGAATCAATATTAATCGTCTCGTCATCGCCATCAAAATCTGTCTCCTCAGTTTTATCTGCATCTGAATCGACAGTTCCGGGAGCATCATCCGAAACAGAATCATCCTCATCAGCTTCTGTTACATCACAGGAAGCTAATTCATCCTCATCAGCTTCACTTGTCTCATCGGAAACATGACTCTCCGCAGCAGACCCGTTCTTCCCGTCTTCACTTAAAATCTCGTCAAGATCTATATTTATTTCCGGGAGAACGATCTTGTCTTTATCCGTCGCCTGTGAATCTGCCGGAACAATATCATCTTCCTTTACCTCATCATTTTTTGCCTTTCTGACAGCCATGCTGTCCGGCACATATTTTTCCAGCTCACTCCTTAACATTTCATTTACGCCATTAAGGAGAAGGGTGCTGTTATCGATCTCATCTGAAGATGACTTGCCATTTAATTTCTCCGGCGTCCATTCCTCCGGTTTTTCATGAAGAAGATCGTCTTTTGAAAGAACTCCCGACGGCAGATCCTCCGGCACAGGATTCTCACTGCCCCTGTCTACAACAGGCACCTTCAGTCCCACGCCATCCTCAGAACCATTCTTACTGACTCTCGGAATGTCGAATGTCTTATTTTTGGCAAGTATCTCTTCCTTCAGAAGCTCGGACGGAGCCACTCCTCTGTCCAGATCATCCTTGACGTCGGAAAGTCTCTCCATTATGTGATTGGCCTCTTTTAAAGCGACACTCTTTACATTTTTCAGTTTTTCCTCTTCGGCATCCTTCAAAGCCGCTTCAGCCGCGCGCTGGGTCTTCTCCCAGTTGTTCATCACATCCTGGATGGTAAGCTGACCGTCTATCTGCGGATCCTTCGTTTTTTCATTTGGAAGATCCAGGGACATCTGTCCATCATATTCTTCGCTCAGATAATGCTGATAATTTTCCATCACTCCGGGTTTATCAGCAGAATTTTCCTCCGGATTCTCCTCTTCGTCTGCAGAATCATCCTGAACCTGCAGATAAGGTATCTTCTCCACGAGATCATGGATATTCTCCATATTGCTGTCCACATCGCTGGTCTTTGTGGCCTGCATTATCTCCTCGATATTTTTCTTGATCTCTGTCTGAAGATTTATAGTATTAAATTTCTCAGGCTTTACCTCTACTTCCGGTATGGTGACTGTATGAGCGACTATCTCACCCGATTTCAAAGGCTCATTGGCTCTGATCTCTGTGATCCCCTCGCGGCTCTGGCAGAATCTCCTGTACTGATCCTCCTGAGCCTTATTCAGCGGATGATAGAGCATCTTCAGCTCCAGAGCTTTCTCGACATATGGCCCATTTCCATAATAAAGAGCTATCTCGTCGCAGAGTTCTATGCATTTGTCAACCTGAGAGGTCTTGTGATAAAGACATGCCAGTTCATAAGCCCACTCTTCCAGAAAAGCGTGCGCCTTCAGCTCCTCAAGTATCGATATCAGAGCATAATCATCAGCATTGTCAGCCACGGCAATTCTGTATTGCAATATGTATCTCTTTACATCGTTGGGAGCTGCTGTTACATATTTTTCGTAATAGATTCTGGCATTATCAATGTCATCCGTCTTCAGGCATAAATCACATAATTCGTACAGTACAATTCTGCCTGACGGTGACCTGTCATATGCTTCTTCGAGCAGATTCATGGCCTCGTCATAGCTTCCGGCATCTTTATACAGTTCGGCAGCCTCCAGTAAGAGACTGATGCTCTTTACCTTCCTCCAGTTCATGGAGTCCAGGTTCTCTATTACTTCCTCTATCTGACCAGCATCCAGGAGTTCTCTCAGATTGCTGATCTTGGTCCGATATTCCCTGTCCAATTCAATGCACCTCTGAATTATGCTTTTTTGAATATGTCAGCCCTTCATCTTGCTGCGGTTATAATTAATAAGGCAGCCGTCAAGAATTATTAGTCTCTCATCGTCAGTGAGAGCGTCCATAATAAGGGTAAATTCCGACATTCCGTCAGCGTCCACCCTGTAAGCTATGAATTCGCTCTTCTTTGCTTCCAGGTCCTTTCTTACTCCGGGTATAAAAATATAGTCTCCGTTCTTGAAAGGCAAATCTCCGGCAGCTATGCGAAGCGGCAGCATACCCCAGTTTATAAGGTTGGAGCGATATCTCTTCGTGGCGTATTCATTTGCTATGTTTGCCCAGCCGCCAAGTACTTTCTGGCATGAAGCCGCCTGTTCTCTGGCGGAGCCGTCTCCCGGTTTTACAGCAAATATTGTACTTCCTATTCCGGTATCAGCCTTTGATCCGGGGAATTTCTTCTCGATGGCGCTAAATACAGCTGCTGTCTCAGGAAGATCTTCCACAGGATCTCTGCCCTCTTCGATTGCTTTTTCTCCTTTTTGCACTTCCTTAGCCCTGCCCACATAGAGAGGATCCTTGCGGGAAAGAGTAAATTCCGCAAGTCCAAGAGGATTTGACCGGTATGAAGAAGTCTCACCCGAAGGTATCAGTTCGTCAGTCGTGGTGACCGGATCGTGGATCTCTGATACTACCTTTAGGAGCAGGTTCTCAGGCAGCGGAGCCATCCTGGGCCAGTCCTTGATATTGGGTCCGAATTTAAGCTCGACCGAAGGATCGGCTACTCCGTGACTGTTGAAGACTCTCTTGTCGTAGATGGACTTGTCGAAGAAATATTTCGGCTTCGTAAAATTAACATCCACATCCGTAGCCGGAATAAGATATCCCTTATTGGCTGCCGTAGCGGCAATGGAACGGGCATCCATCAGCGCGACGGATGCAATCTGTCCGTTCTGGATCTTGGAGCCTTCTCTGTTCGGGAAGTTCCTGGTTGAATGACGGATGGAGAATCCGTTATTGGCAGGCGTATCTCCGGCTCCGAAGCAAGGTCCGCAGAAAGCAGTCTTGAATACAGCTCCGGTCTCCATGATCTCCGCTGCGCAGCCGTTTCTAAGAAGCTGCATATACACCGGCATACTTGCAGGATAAACGGATAAAGTAAATTCATCAGCGCCGATGGATGCTCCCTTCAGAATATCCGCTGCATCAGTGATATTCTCATATCCGCCGCCGGCGCATCCGGCTATTATTCCCTGATCCACATAGAGCCTGTTATCTCTTATCTTATCCTTGAGGGTGAAATTCACCTTGTCTCCGAAGCTTACGCGGGCTCTCTTCTCTACATCATCAAGTATATCCTCAAGATTATTGTTCAGCTCCTCGATCGTATATGTATTTGAAGGATGGAAGGGCATAGCTATCATAGGCTTTATCTCAGAAAGATCTATCCTTATGCAGCCATTATAATAAGCTATATCGCCGGGAGTGAGTTCCTTATAATCATCTACCCTGTCATGGATCTCAAGGAATTCTCTGGTCTTATCATCTGTCACCCAGATAGAGCTTAAGCAAGTGGTCTCTGTAGTCATGACATCAATGCCGATCCTATAATCGACAGAGAGATTTGCCAGGCCGGGTCCTACAAACTCCATCACCTTGTTCTTTACATATCCGTTCTGGAATACGGCGCCGATTATAGCGAGAGCTATATCCTGAGGACCTACGCCCTTTTCGGGAGTGCCTTCGAGATATACAGCCACCACCTCAGGGCGCTTTATATCATATGTCTGGTTCAGAAGCTGTTTTACAAGCTCCGGGCCACCCTCTCCCATAGCCATTGTACCGAGAGCGCCGTATCTCGTATGAGAATCAGAGCCCAGTATCATGGCTCCGCAGGATGCGAGCATCTCACGCGCAAACTGATGGATTACCGCCTGATGAGGGGGTACATATATTCCGCCATACTTCTTGGCAGCCGACAGGCCGAACATATGGTCATCTTCATTTATGGTTCCGCCGACTGCGCAGAGACTGTTGTGGCAATTGGTAAGTACGTAGGGCATGGGAAATTTTTCAAGACCTGATGCCCTGGCTGTCTGGATTATTCCCACGTAAGTAATGTCATGAGACGTCAGCTTGTCAAAGCGGATCTTCAGGCTGTCCGGATCATCCGATGTGTTGTGTGCTTCCAGGATTCCATAAGCAATAGTCTCCTTTTCAGCCTCTTCCTTCGGTACAAAACGTCCTGTTGCAGCTTTTAGAGCCTTTTCTGCGTTCTGATCACACGGTATGATTTCTTTTCCATGAACCAGATATACGCCCTGCTTTGATAATTCCATTTCTTTCTCCTTCATGTCTTGTTTCTGCCAAAAATACCGCTCAGATCAAACGGCTTTTTTACACTCTTTTTCACCTCATGCGCCTTGTCGGGAATATCCTTGTCCAGATCACTTATCTCGATTTCTTTGGACTCCTTCTCATTTGCATCCTTAAAATATGCCGGATTTATTTTAATTTCCGGCTTTATATCCTTATAAGGATTATCGGATTCTGTCTTGCTGTCCGGAAGTGTCTGCTTTTTCTCGCGTTCGATCCTGATATTCTCATCGGTTATCAGCCTCATATACTTATCAGAATCAGCCATATCCTGAAGCTGTGACCTGAGTTCCAGCTGATTCTGCCTGATCTCGTCACGCATCTTGTCCATACTGCCGCGGAAAGACATAAGCATATCATCCATACTGCCTGATACCAGTTCCATGTTATCCTGAATGCTTTTCAGCGCACGGTCAGTATACATAATGGAGGCCGCATATATATCGTCTGCCTCTTTTTTCGAACTGTCTATAATCTCTTCGCCCTGCCTCTTTACATCAAGCCGGGCTTTCTCCCTGCCGCGATCTGTGATCTCGCACTCATCCATCATCTCGCTCATGCACTCATTCAGCTCGCGCAAAAGCTCCATCATAGCAGTCTTGTCTATGACCACCTTTTCGGTGTCAGGTTTGTATGGAGACGCTTTGGCAAAGAGTATATGTATTTTCCTTAGAACATTCTCTGTGTGCTCCTGTGCGTTCATTATCTACTCCTGATCCGCATTTTGTCCGTCAGATTAATTCTAATGGTTTTATTCAGTAAAGTAAAGAAATAGAAAAATGATTATGACCAATAAACAGAACAAAAGCAAAAAACAAAAACATACGCTCTAAGCTGTCCTGACACATCAGCTCCCCTCAGGATTCCTCGCGGCACACGGAAGATCCTGCTTAGTGCTGCTTCATTCCTGACCTGACACGGTTCGCAGGGATCCATTGCGCGAGACCCAAGGATCAAAACCTCAATCTCAGAACAGCTTAGAGCGCATGCTCATCTCAAAATATATAAAAGTATTCTATTATCTGCCTGCCTGAATGTCAACACGGGTTTTTTCAGTTGACAGTATTTATGGTTAATTTTCCTCCTTTATGATAGGATAAAACTATTCGGAGGCGTTTATGGATATTAAAAATAAAATCAAAGAACGGCATGACAAAAGACTTGACAATAAATTCATGAATCTTGCCATAAAGGAAGCCAAAAAGGCTGCCAGATCTCACGAGGTTCCGATTGGCTGCGTTATTGTCAGAAACGGCAGAGTCATATCTCATGACCGAAACAGAAGAAATACTAAAAAATCATCTCTTGCGCATGCAGAGATACTGGCAATAAAAAAAGCCTGCGCCAAAGTCCATGACTGGCGGCTAAATGACTGCACTCTTTATGTCACGCTGGAACCCTGCCAGATGTGCTCAGGAGCCATTGTCCAGTCCAGAGTCGGCCGCGTCGTGATAGGATGTGAAAATCCCAAGGCAGGCTGCGCCGGTTCAGTTATTAATCTCCTTCAGGATTCAAGATTTAATCACCAGTGCGAGATCACAAGAGATGTGATGGCGGAGGAATGTTCTGATCTTCTCTCATCATTTTTTAGAGACCTCCGTGAACAGAAAAAAGATGTCGAAGGAGATACCGGTAAATGAATATAAGTCTCCCGGATCATACAAAAAGGCTCATCTTGCGCACTTCCGATGAGTCAGAGGCAGCTGATGTACTCGATTTTTATCAGAGAAATTCATCCGACATAGAAAAGACAGAGCCTATAAGTTTTAGAAATTTCTATACCTTAAGATTTCATCGGACAGTGTTGAAGACCGAACGTACCATGATCGAGCGCGGTCAGATGCTCCGATTCTGGCTCTATCTCTCATCCGATCCAAAGAAGCTCATCGGCACCATCTCTTTTCACAATATAAGGAGAGGTGATTTCTCCGATGCCTCTGTCGGATACAAGATAGACAGTTCTTTTCGCAGAAAGGGTTACTGCCGTGAGGCACTTCTTACCGGTATAGATTTTATGATGAGCGATTTATGCATTCACAGGCTGTATGCCTATGTCCTCCCCGACAATGCTCCATCAATCAACCTGCTTACGAGTCTCGGATTTGTGCGTGAAGGTCTTCTCAGAAATAATATCAGAATTGCAGGACAATTCAAAAGCCACTATATCTACTCTCTCATTCAGGAAGATCTGCTTTGATCCCTGTATTCACTGATAAGGTATGAGTCTCTCATTTTCTTTTTAACCTCATAGAGATTGATGTCGGCCTCCTTCAAAAAATCAGCCGGACTCACATCAGCTGCCGGTCTGCCATAAATTATTCCCTGGCTTATAGTGACATGATCCGATACCTTTGAAAAATCGTGCCTTAAATCTTTTTCCGCAATGCTCTGTCTCAGCTTTTTTGCAAAGCCTTCCAGGTCATCCGGCTCATAATTTTCATATATAAGTACGAATTCGTCTCCTCCATAGCGAAAACCGCGGATTCTCCCGTTTTCCATAGTCCTTATGTTCCCGGCTACTTCGGAAATACACTTGTCGCCGGCCTGATGCCCGTAATTATCGTTAAATTCCTTGAAGAAATCTATATCAAGAATTTCTATGGCAAGACTTGATTTTTCTTTCCGGCATTTTCTGAAGATCCAATCCCAATATCTGTCAAAACTGAATCTGTTGCCAAGACCTGTAAGGGCATCCGTTTCCGATATTTCATGGAGAGCGGCATTCTCCTTCTCCATGCGGAAATTAATAAGCTGCAGATCTTCAAGACTACGCCTGATACTTATCATATTGGACACCATCAGCTTATTATCCTTTGAGATCTGAAGAGACAGATCCGCGTATTTTAATAGTGTGTCTCTTGTGTCCTTTCCGCGTCTTTTCAGATACTCAATTTTTAATTCCAAAAGCCTTTTCTCCAGATTTCTTACATTTGTCTTTTCAGTAAGAAGCGAAACCGCCTTATACGTCCTCTTAAGATCATCGTCGTATTCCGCATCAAGAAGCATCTCCATATATTCATATAAATCATCAAAGAGATCCATTATAAGCAATGGAAATTTAAGTAAATCATCTATTTCTCCAACTGCAGTTCCCAATTTATCCGTCTGCCCCGTCAGCTTGTAATATCGTGCCGCAAAGCAAAGCGGTGCAATTTTTTCAGGTTCCTGCAGACCCGTAAGGCATTCAGACATTATTCTCTCTTCGCACTTTCCGGCTCCTTCTTTATCATTCAAACCCAGATATGCCTTACCTGTATTTGTAAGAGCCGCCGTCAGATTTTCCTTATATCCCTCCTCATCCCTGTTTTCATCGATGTAATCAAGAGCTTTTCTGCATTCTGATTTAGCAGCTTTATAGTCGCCTGCCGAAAGATAGACAGAACCCATGTTGAGATATACGGTCCAGTAAAGCCTGCTTACATTTTTATCCTTTATTATCTTTAAGCTCCTCAGATAATAATCCATTGCAAAGGGAGCATTCCCCTGATTCAGAGAGATTATTCCCAGCATATTATCAGCCATGACAAGCATGCCCCACTCTCCGGCTCTCTCAAGCGGCGGAATGCATGTTATTATATATTTATAGAAATTTGTCATGTCATTTCTGCGGTAATATCCTCTCGCCATGGTAAAGCACGAAAATCCGGCGAGGGCATCATCAGACATGGAAAGAGCCCTTTCATAAAGGATCTCACATACTTCCCTTATTCTGTCAGAATATACGGATATATGCGTTGTCTCTTCTATAAGATTTCTTATTTCTTCGGAATATCTGCTTATGTCCAAGTCTGCACTCCCCATCTTCCTTTTATTGAAACGCTTTTCTATTCTCCAGAAGCTCTGTGAGTTTTACAAAATCTTTGAGACAAAGTTTCTCTCCTCTTATCATCTTATCGAATCCCGCATCCTCTACAGCGCTTTCTATAAGAGTTCTTTCGCTTCTTATCTCCGGACAGTTTAAAAGCGAGTTTACTATCGTCTTTCTCCTGCCGGAAAAGACGCTCCTTATCACAGAAAAAAGCTTCTCTTCGTCAATATCAAAAAGAGGCTTGTCTCTGACTGCCAGATTTACAACTGCGCTGTCCACTTTTGGACTTGGATAAAAATCTGCTGCCGGCACTTCGCATATAAGCTCCGGCTCTGCATAATATTCACATGCTAATGTCAGAGCGCCATAATCCTTGCTGCCGGGAGAAGCTGTCATTCGTTTCGCCACCTCGTTCTGCACCATTACCGTTATTGACTCTATCGGCGCATGTGACTTCAGTAACTTCATAATTACGGGCGTTGTAATGTAATAAGGAAGATTGGCGCATACCTTTATTGGACGGCCGCCGTTTTTATCAACCGCCACGGCCTCTATGTCAGTGTCCATAATGTCTTCATTTATTACAGTCACATTCTTAAGACCGAACAAGGTATGGTCAAGGATCTCCATAAGATCACGATCTACTTCCACCGAAAGAACGGATCCCGCCCTCTCAGACAGAACCTGGGTCAGCGTACCGAAGCCGGGACCTATCTCAAGGACAAAATCGTCGCCTGTCAGTCCCGCGGCATCCGCCATCTTATGGAGCACATCAGCATTCATAAGGAAATTCTGACCGTATTTCTTACGGAATTTGAAATGAAAGCGGTTAAGCACAGCCCTCATAACTATCGGGTCGGTTAGATATTCCATCTCGTCCTCATTTCTTTAATAAACGCACATCTCTTACCTTTGGAAATAGAGAGAGCGCGTTTTCATATGTCATATCTTCCACCTCTGCTACGGAAAGATTCTTGATCTCGGAAATCTTCTTCACGACAAACGTAAGGAGAGTCGAATCATTTCTCTCTCCCCGGTGAGGCTCCGGTGCCATATAAGGGCAGTCAGTCTCTAAAAGGATCGAATCGATCGGAACCGCCTCAACAGAAGCCTTCAGCTTCTTTGCGTTCTTAAATGTGACAACTCCTCCGACGCCAATCTTATATCCCATGGAGATAAAGCTCTTCGCCATATCAGCAGAATAGGAATAGCAGTGAATCACCGCCTTAAGTCCCTTCCTGCTGTATTCTTTCATGATATCAAAAGTCATCTCTGCCGCATCCCTCGAATGCACTATAACCGGAAGATCCAGCTCCAGAGCCATGTCGAGCTGCCGTCTGAACCAGTATATCTGCTTCTCTCTCTTATAAGGATCACTTTCATAATGAAAATCAGGACCAATCTCTCCTATTGCAGCCACTTTCGGATCAGATGCCAGGTCCATCAGCTTCCTTATACCGTCCTCATCCAGTTCTCCCACGGAATCAGGGTGAACACCGACCGCCGCATTTATGAAATCATAATTTTTTGAGAGTTCCACGGCTTTTACTGAGGTCTCAATGGAAGAGCCCACATCAATGATATTACCTATGCCCTTTTCTCTCATTGAAGAAAGAAGTCCGACACGGTCTGTATCGAACTTCTCATCTTCATAATGGGCATGCGTCTCAAAAATCAAGACTTCTGTCCTTTCTTCTCCTGCATTACATCCTCAAGAACTGTCGTATGAGGCTTTAGCTTTTCAGCTTTCTCAAGCACTTCACCGAGATCCTGTCTCTGGAAAAGTATCACAGGATCTTCAGTTACCCTGGATCCGCTCTTGTAATTTCCGAATTTGTCAAGATCATCATAATCAATAAGTTCTCCGCCTATCTCATGAAGGATCTTGTCAGAAGTATCAGGAAGAAAACTCCTGATAAGCGCGGCGCCTATATCTATGCCTTCAACCAGATTATACATAACCGTATTCAGCCGGTCTGATTTCTCAGGATCCTTTGCGAGAACCCAGGGCTCAGTCTCATCAATGTATTTGTTGCAGCGCCTGAACAGGTTCATTACCTCGGTCAGTCCGTCAGCCACATGAAGGTCGTTCATATAAGATTCAACCTTGTCGCGGGTGGACGTGATGACTGCCTTGTAATCGTCATCAACGCTTTCCGATACTCCCATGTCTTTCACAATTCCGCCAAAGTATTTATTGGTCATCGAGACAGTCCTCTTCACCAGATTTCCGACTGTATTCGCGAGATCGGAATTAATTCTCTCGACCAGAAGTTCCCATGACAAAACTCCGTCGTTCTCGTAAGGCATCTCATGGAGAAGGAAATACCTCACAGCGTCCACGCCGAACATATCCACCAGATCATCCGCATATATGGCGTTGCCCTTAGACTTTGACATCTTGCCGTCAGACTGGATAAGCCAGGGATGACCGAATACCTTCTTTGGAAGAGGCAGATCCAGAGCCATCAGAAAGATCGGCCAGTAGATGGTATGGAATCTTATTATGTCCTTACCGATGAGATGCAGATCCGCCGGCCAGTTCTTTTTGAAAAGATCACTTGAATTTCCATCAGCATCATAGCCGATGCCGGTAATATAGTTTGTGAGAGCATCGAGCCACACATATACCACATGCTTTGGATCAAAGTCCACAGGAATTCCCCAGTTAAATGAAGTACGAGACACACACAGATCCTGGAGACCGGGCTTCAGGAAGTTGTTGACCATCTCGTTTTTCCTGGATACAGGCTGAATGAATTCAGGATGCTCGTCATAATATTTCATAAGACGGTCGGCATACTTATTCATACGGAAAAAATAAGCCTCTTCTTCAGCAGGAAATACCTCGTGACCGTCATCCGGACACTTGCCGTCAACAAGCTGGGACTCTGTCCAGAATGACTCGCATTCCGTACAGTACATACCCTTGTATGTGCTCTTATAAATATCCCCTTGATCAAAAAGCTTCTTGAAGATCTTCTGTACCTGCTTCTCGTGATAGGGCTCTGTCGTCCTCATGAATTTGTCATATGAAGCGTTCATCAGATCCCATATCCTACGCACTTCTCCCGAAGTGCGGTCTACATATTCCTTGGGAGGAATGCCGGCTTCCTCAGCCTTTTCCTGGATTTTCTGTCCATGCTCATCAGTTCCGGTCATAAAGAATACATCGTATCCCTCCTGCCGCCTGAACCTTGCGATCGCGTCAGCAAGTACGATTTCATATGTGTTACCTACATGCGGTTTGCCTGAAGTATAGGCAATAGCCGTTGTCATGTAATATTTTCCTCTGGATCTCATCTTATGTCATTCCTTGTTCTTTTATTGCAATTTCTTACCGCAGTTCGGACAGAAGGATGAGCCCTTTGTCACTTCTCCTCCGCAATCAGGGCATACAGTCACACCCTTGATCTCGCCGATCTGCTGGTTCAGTTCCTTTATTTCTTCATTCAGCAATGAGATTTCTTCATATAAACCATTCTCATTTTTGAATTCTTCGTTTTTCATATGCGCCTTATATACTTCCTTGCCAAGCGCCATGTATTTCTTGCCAAGATCGTTCTGCTTTTTTGAAAGCTGGCAGCGAAGTTTTGTAACACCTGTAACATCCTTTGCTTTCTGTCCAACTTCCTTGCCTACATTCACGACAGTATCGTTAAGATGATCAAAAAAATCCATAGACTGCCTCCTTTATTTTTTCCGTCTGCCGGATAGTCCGGTCTATCGTTATTTTTTTATTATACAGTGCATTTCATTCATTTTCAAATGCAAGAGAGTTCCATTATTATATCAGCAGTTAAAATATCTTAATGAAACTTTCCACATCAATAATGAAAATCTTCGTTGCAAGGATTCAATGAAGCCATGAGATGCACAGATGGTGGCGAACATTGTGTTTTTCGTCGTGAGTGAGCACGCTAGCTGCGGCTCGGTTGACAATCGTTCAAGCAGAAATG
>ONDV01000035.1:0-4958 GCA_900316665.1 uncultured Lachnospiraceae bacterium | reverse complement strand
ACTTGTGAGCCACCACTGTGACATCTCTTGGCAAAAAGCGAATGAATCCTTGCAACGAAGATGATCTATGTAACATCACTTCGTGATGTTACATTAAATTTTGGAAGTTTTAATATCATATATATTCAAATCATCTCATGCAGATGTAAATAAGATATATGGTATAGAGAACGATCATGGATGCGCCCTCTTTTCTTCCTATCCGTTTCTTCGTGAAGCAATAAAGCCATACTATTGCCGAGAAAACGATGAGAACAATAAGATCGATAAGATTTTCATTAATAAACGCCATCGGTGTTATCACTGAACCTACACCCAGGATGGCAAGAATATTGAAAATATTTGAACCTACTACATTTCCGACCGCCATATCCAGCTCGTTTTTTCTGGACGCGACGATAGATGTGACGAGTTCCGGAAGTGATGTTCCGCAAGCAACTATGGTCAGTCCTATAAGGGTTTCAGATATTCCTATCATTTTCGCGATATCTACAGCGCCGTCCACAGTGAAATCTCCTCCGAACTTTACTGCTGCCGCTCCGCCGATAACAAAAAGGATGGCCTGCCACATAGGTCTTGACTCTGATTTTTCCGTAAGTTCATCAGCTTCCTCGGAAATATCCATATCATACTGGTCATCGTCTGTTTCCCTACCTGAGGCTCCGGGATGATCCTTCTCCTCATAATGTGTTTCAAGAGCTTTTTTTCTGGCCTTCATGGCGTTATGAATCATTATATACATATATCCCGCCATGAAAATAAGAAGAACAGCTCCGTCAGCCCGGCTTATTTTCATGCCAATGTAGCCTAGTATGCCAAGAAGAGCAGCGCACAACATAGAAAACGGATAGTCACGCTTTGTCACAGTCATGCTGACGGCTATAGGAGATATGACGGCGCATATACCAAGCACCATCATAAGATTAAAAATACTTGACCCGACCACATTGGAAATTGCCAGAGAATTCTGATGTTTCAGTGCGGCAGTCACACTGACCGACAGCTCCGGAAGCGAAGTACCCATTGCCACTATGGTGAGACCTATGATAAGTCCCGGTACATGAAGCTTTCTGGCTATGGTCGAAGCACCCTCAACAAAAAAATCCGCTCCCTTTACCAAAAGCAGGAAGCCAATTGCCAGTAAAACAACTGCTTTCAATATCTCCATATTCTCCTCACTTTCTATTGCAGCTAATGACATATCCTATCAGCCATTCTAATGCTTCTGACACCTTGATCCTATAAAAAGACCTGCGTACATCATCTGTCTGAGATAATGTACGCAGGTCTCACTCTCTAAGGTACACCAGGCTCCATATCAGGAACCGGGGTTGTTGATGAACCACGCCAAGGCGCGAGTTACTCCCCTACGGATTATTGTATCTTATGTAATTTAGGATCAAATGTCAATCAATTTTTTGAACGTGAAAAGCGACTTTCGACTCTCATTTATTATATACGACCTTGAAGAATTTCTTCTTGCCCTTTCTTATAACGAATCCTTTCTTCAAGTCATCTGCTGTATATTTTTCAAAGGGGTCAGAAACTGCTTCCCCGTCTTTTGTCACGCCGCCCTGTTCTATGGCTCTTCTGGCTTCCGAAAGAGAAGATACGCATCCTGAGAGCTTCAAGATGGTTCTTATATCTATCTCTCCATCCTTCATATCTTCATTTTTGACTGAAACTTCCGGCATATTGTCGTCAGCTTTTCCGGTAAATACGTTCTTTGCTGCAGTTTTTGCCTTCTTTGCCTCGTCTTCGCCGTGAACCATGGTAGTAAGTTCTGTCGCCAGAATTTCTTTGGCCTCGTTCAGCTTTTGTCCTTCCCATTTTTCCATTTCTGCTATCTCATCAAGCGGAAGGAAAGTCATCATACGGAGAAATTTAATTACATCCTGATCATCCACGTTTCTCCAGTACTGATAGAAATCATAAGGTGAAGTCTTGTCCGGATCCAACCATACAGCGCCTCCGGCAGTCTTTCCCATCTTGGTGCCGTCATGCTTCAGAAGAAGATTTATGGTCATGGCGCCGGCATCATTTTTCTTCAGCTTCTTTCTGATCAGATTTACTCCGGCCAGCATGTTGGACCACTGGTCATCTCCTCCAAACTCCATGTTGCAGCCGTATTTCTGATACAGCATCATGAAATCATATGCCTGCAGGAGCATGTATCCCATCTCAAAAAATGTCAGACCACCCTCGCGGGCCATTCTGTTCTCATAAGCTCTGGCGCGGAGCATGGTAGCCACGTTGAATTCCGAACCTATATCCCTCATGAATTCAAGAAAATTAAGATCTCTGAGCCAGTCGGCGTTGTTGACCATAATGGCATCCCCGCGACCGTCTCCAAAAGTAATGAATCTCGACATCTGCTGCCGGAAACATTCACAGTTTCTGTCTATGGTATCAGTCGTCATCATAGACCGCATGTCAGTCCTGCCGGAAGGATCGCCTATCATTCCGGTGCCGCCTCCGACGAGGGCTATAGGCTTATTTCCTCCCATCTGAAGTCTCTTCATCAGAATAAGAGCCATGAAATGACCTACATGAAGAGAGTCAGCCGTGGGATCAAATCCTATATAAAATGTGGCTTTCCCGTTATTGATAAGTTCCGGTATCAGCTTTTCATCTGTTACCTGTGCGATAAGACCACGCGCAGTTAATTCATCGTATAAAGTCATCTTAATCCTCAAATCAATTAAACTGATATTAGCTTCAAGCCATCCTGCCGGGACCCACATACTTCTCACGTGTCCTGGCAAGACTTTTGACACTGTAATCATTTCTTTAATGGACATACAGATTTATTATACGTGTGAATTTCTTCAAAGTCAATTCACACAGGACATGACGGCTTTTTTCATCTTCCTTACAAACTCTCCGACAGGAGCAATGCTTTCTTTTCCATACTTCGCGACCAGCTTCACTATTGCTGATCCTACTATGGCGCCGTCTGAAAGAGAAGCCATTTTCTCTGCTTCATCCTCATCCGATATACCGAATCCGACAGCAACCGGCGTATCAGTTACCTCCCTTATCTTTTTAACTATAGCTCCTATGTCCGTCGTGATCTCAGATCTGGTTCCGGTGACTCCAAGCGATGAGACAAGATAAATAAATCCGTCAGCTTCCCTTGCAATCATCTGTATCCTGTCTTCCGATGTAGGGGCGATCATAGAAATCAAGTCTATTCCATGCTCTTTCATAACATCTGAAAATTCATGCTTCTCCTCATAAGGCACGTCAGGAAGGATAAGACCGTTCATCCTGCAGCCAGCCATTTTTTCAGCAAACTTTTCTGTGCCATATGAAAACACGACATTAGCATATGTCATAAATACCAGAGGAATTTCTGAGTTCTTTCTGATTTTCTCCACAAGGGCAAATACATCATCTGTAGTGACCTTGTTTGAAAGTGCCCTGTTATTTGCCTCCATGATTACAGGACCCTCTGCCGTAGGATCAGAGAAAGGTATCCCAAGCTCTATGATATCGGCTCCTGATTTTTCCATTTCGTATACCAGTTTTTCTGTCGTATCCAGATCAGGATCACCCGCAGTAATAAATGGAATAAATGCCTTGCCCTTTTCAAATGCTCTGCTTATTTTATCAGTCATGGATATCCTCCCCTCTGTATCTGGCGATCGCTGCGCAGTCCTTGTCTCCTCTTCCTGAGACTGTCACTATTATAATCTTGTCTTTTGACATCTCCGGCGCAATCTTCATTGCGTATGCGATAGCGTGAGCGCTCTCGATTGCGGGAATGATTCCCTCTGTCTTAGACAGATATTCAAAAGCATTTACTGCTTCATCGTCCGTAACCGGCACATACTGAGCTCTTCCCATATCATGAAGCATGGCATGCTCAGGCCCCACTCCCGGATAATCAAGCCCTGCAGAAATAGAATAAACCGGTGCGATCTGTCCATACTCATTCTGGCAGAAATATGACTTCATGCCATGGAAGATTCCCAGCTTTCCGGTATTCATGGTTGCTGCTGTCTCAAGCGTGTCTACGCCCCGCCCGGCAGCTTCGCAGCCAATGAGTTTTACATCTTTATCATTTATGAAATGATAAAAAGAGCCTATGGCGTTTGAGCCACCTCCCACGCATGCCAGGACAGCGTCCGGCAGCCGGCCTTCTTTTTCAAGTATCTGCTGCCGGGACTCCTTTGAGATTACTGCCTGAAAATCCCTGACTATTGTAGGGAAGGGATGGGGTCCCATTACGGATCCCAGCACATAATGAGTATCGTCGATCCTTCTTGTCCATTCGCGCATAGCCTCTGAAACAGCGTCCTTGAGTGTGCCTGTTCCTGTCGATACAGGATGAACCTTTGCCCCTAGCAGTCTCATTTTATAAACATTCAGAGCCTGTCTCTCCATATCTACGGTACCCATATAGATCTCGCACTCCAGACCCATAAGAGCGGCGACAGTCGCCGTTGCCACGCCATGCTGACCGGCTCCGGTTTCCGCTATCACCCTGGTCTTTCCCATCTTCTTTGCCAGGAGGCACTGACCTATGCAGTTATTTATCTTATGAGCACCGGTATGATTAAGATCTTCTCTTTTTAGATATATCTTCGCGCCTCCCAGATCCTCAGTCATCCTTTCTGCAAAGTAGAGCCTGGACGGTCTGCCGGCGTATTCATTCAGAAGATATGTAAGCTCCTCATTAAATTTCCTATCATCCTTATATTTATCATAGGCGATCTCGAGCTCGTTGACCGCGTTCATAAGGGTTTCAGGAATGTATTGTCCTCCGTGTATTCCGAATCTTCCTTTTGACATATTATTCCTTTCTTTTTAACAGATTCTGTATTCTGATCTTCCGCTCATAAAACTTCCCACACTTAATGTAACATCACGAAGTGATGTTACAAGTGCAAGCGCAAGCAAACGAAGTTTGCACTTTAAATGCGCTTGCATCAATTAATAATGTAACATCACGA
>ONDV01000073.1 GCA_900316665.1 uncultured Lachnospiraceae bacterium | reverse complement strand
AATACATTGACAAATATCTATGTATATGCTATTATCAACACATAGATAAACATCTATATAAGGAGGAGATTATGGCCAAATTAGACGAAGTGCTGATATGTAAGGCTCTTGGAGATCCCAACAGAATGGAAATAGTTAAGATGCTTTCTGATCAGGAGAAGTGCGGATGCAAGCTTCTTGAAAAGTTCGATATTACACAGCCGACTCTTTCTCATCACATGAAGATACTGGTAGATTCGGGACTGGTTAACGACAGAAAAGAAGGCAAGTGGCACTACTATTCAATAAACACGGACATCATGAAAGAATTCTGTGGATTTATTAAAACTCTCTGTAATGAAACCACCGGCAAATGCTGTAAGGGGAAAGTATGATGTGGGACTTTATTCAGACACAGATCCTGGGGATGAAGTGGCTGAACATTTTGATCGGGGAATTCCTGTCTGCATTAGGATTGGATATAGATAGCAGGATAGGCTCCGGCATACACTTTTTTATCTATGATGTTATAAAGATCACGATCCTTCTTTGTTTGCTGATCTTTGTGATCTCATATATCCAGAGTTTCTTTCCACCGGAGCGTAGCAGGAAGATAATGGGCAGATTTCACGGAATCGGAGCAAATATCGTAGGAGCCTTGCTTGGAACCGTGACACCATTCTGCTCGTGCTCATCCATCCCGATATTTATGGGATTTACGAGTGCCGGATTACCGCTTGGAGTAACATTCTCTTTTTTGATCTCATCACCGATGGTGGATCTGGGGAGCCTCGTACTGCTTATGAGCATCTTTGGGGCAAGGATAGCTATCGTTTATGTTGTGATGGGACTTATGATCGCTGTTGCAGGTGGTACATTGATCGAGAGACTTCATATGGAAGATCAGGTCGCGGATTTTATCAGGAATGCAAACAGCAGCGTTGAAATAGAAACTCCGAGCCTCCCTGTTAAAGAGCGTTTAATATACGCAAAGGACCAAGTAGTATCTACATTTAAGAAAGTGTTTCCATACATTCTGATAGGAGTCGGGATTGGGGCTGTGATACATAACTGGATTCCGGAAAGCTGGATCAGGGCAGTGCTTGGGGGAAGAAATCCCTTTGGAGTGATACTTGCAACAATCCTGGGTATTCCGATGTATGCTGATATCTTTGGTGTGATCCCTATAGCCGAGGCACTCTTGTACAAAGGAGCTTTGCTCGGTACGATCTTAAGCTTTATGATGGCAGTGACTACACTCAGTCTTCCGTCGCTCATTATGCTGAAGAAAGCTATCAAGCCAAAACTGTTAGGAACATTTATAGCCATCTGTACAGTAGGTATCATCATTGTCGGGTATGGTTTCAACTTATTTCAATATTTATTCATCTGAAGGAGGATATGGTCATGAATATCAAGGTATTAGGCGGAGGATGCAAAAGCTGTGAGGCTCTCCTTGCATCTGCAAAAGAAGCAGTAGCGAAAAAAGGGATCGATGCGGAGATAGAGTATATCACGGATATGGAAAAGATCATGGGTTTCGGAGTGATGAGTATGCCGGCTCTTATGATCGACGGAAAAGTTGTTTCAGCCGGAAAGGTTCTTAAGGTTAAGGAAGTTGAAAAATTCTTATAGGAGATGTCAGGGATATGGAGGAGAATACTATGCTTTTTGAAACGAAAAAGTGTACTAATCCTGATATTGTGAAAGAGCTTTTTGTTGAGTATTCGCATATCAAAGGGGCAGAAAGCTGTTTTGTTTCCTTTGATAAGGAATTGAATGATCTGCCTGGGTTTTATTCTGGTGGAGCGATAATAGTAGGATATGAAGAAGATAAACCCATTGCCTGTGTTGCCATAAAGAAAATAAGCGACGAAACCTGTGAAGGAAAGCGTCTGTTTATCAGACCGGAATACAGAGGAAAAGGATATGCAAGGATAATGCTCAAAGCAATGACGGATAAGGCTTTTGAACTTGGGTTTAAGGAATTGATTTTCACAACGAAACCGGAAGTTATGAGAATTGGATATAGCCTATATAAACGTTTGGGATACGAAGAATTATCAGAGGAAAATGGTATTGTATCAATGAGGATAGATCTTAGCAAGGAATATCCGTATGGGTGATTACTAATTGTCTTTGGAGGTAATATGGAAAGAGAAATGTTTATAAGGGACGCTGATCCCGAAGATGCTAAAAAACTGGTGGAGATATATTCATATTATGTTCTGAATACCGCTGTTTCTTTTGAATATGAAGCTCCGTCAGTTGAAGAATTTAAAAACAGGATTAAGACAACAAAAGAAAAATATCCATATATGGTGTGCTTATTAAAAGACAGGATCGTCGGCTATGCGTATGCGGGACCATATAGTTCCAGAGAAGCTTATAACTGGACAGCAACAACATCTATCTATGTTGATAAGGATTATCGCAGACAGGGTATCGGTTCGTTGCTGTACAAAGAGCTGGAAAAAAGGCTTAAAGAACAGGGCATAGTCAACTTGCTTGCAGGAGCCGCCTATAGTGATGAAGAGGATGAATATCTCACACATGACAGCTATAAGTTTCATATACGATCGGGATATACAAAAGCAGCTCACATGAAGACTATAGGTAAGAAATTTGACAGATGGTATGATCTGTTATGGATGCAGAAAAAACTATAGTAAGCGGAGGGAAGATCTATGACACACAAAGAAAAAGCAATGAAGATATTTTATGAAAAATTCAATTGCTCGCAGGCAGTTCTTGGAGCATACGCGGATGATTATGGGCTGACGGTAGATCAGGCTATGAAAGTGGCAGCATGTTTTAGCGGGGGCGTGAGAAAAGGTGAAGTGTGTGGTGCTGTATCCGGGGCAATCATGGTGATCGGGTTGAAATACGGAGACGGCCCCGACTATAAAGCAACGGCTTACCCCAAGGCTGCTGAGTTTATGGAAAGATTCAAAGAAAAGAATGCTTCATATATCTGCAAGGATATACTTGGCTGTGACATATCCTCCGAAGCGGGGATGCTCTATGCCCGGGAGAATGGACTTTTTAAGGATATTTGTCCGAGAATGGTAGAATCCGCGGTTGATATTCTGGAAGAGATGGAAATATAAACAAAAGATAAGTACAGTTTTGACACCAATGTCAGTTGATGTGTTTGCGTGTTCTACCGGAAGTTAGAATTCAGAGGCATGGTGGATTTACGGATGTAATGACAGGCAGCTGCCCATCCGATGGCAACCAAATATACTATGGAGGTAATAGTCATGAACAAGTATGTTTCGCTGGATAAGCGAAGTAAGAAGGCGCAGCGCGAGTATCACGCAAAGCAGAGGCGCGCCTGGGGTGAACTTAATCCCGTGACAAGGAGCGTACCGAGCGGAAAGACCTACAATCGAAAGAAGGAAAAGCAGAGGATCGGCAAAGAATTCAGAAATGGATTTGATGCCGATCTTTTTTTGCAAAATTATATATTTTTTTGTTACGATAAGATAGGACTCTTAAAACCGGCGGAGTATACCGAGTCCGGATACAGGCTGTATGACGATGCGGCGCTGGAGAGACTTCAGCAGATTTTACTTTTTCGTGAGCTTGAGTTTCCGCTTAAGGATATCAAGGATATCGTAACCAGATCTGATTTTGACAAGAGATTGGCACTTGACCAGCAGATAGAACTTCTTGAATTAAAGAAGGAACATATCGATAATCTGATCAGTATGTGCCGTGGATTAAAACTGAGAGGAGTGAGACATTTGGATTTTACAGCATTTGATTCAAGCAAATTAGATGAATACGCCAGGCGCGCAAAAGAGCAGTGGGGTAATACTCCGGAATATAAGGAATTTGAAGAGAAGAATGAAAAGCGGTCTAAGAGCGAAGAAGAGAGCATGATGGCCGATTTTATGAAAATCTTTGAAGAGTTCGGAGCTATGAAGGACCAGGATCCTGCATCTTCAGAAGTTCAGGATCAGGTAAAGAAACTGCAGGGCTTTATTACCGAGCATTTTTATAAATGTACTAAGGAGATTCTTTCAAGTCTCGGTAAGATGTATGCCGGTGGCGGCGAATTCACCGAGAACATTAATAAGATGGGCGGAGAAGGAACTGCTGAATTTACTCACCGGGCGATACAGATCTACTGCGGATGATACATTTTTTTGAAAAAAGTAGGTTTTCGGTAGGTTTTTTCATGCCATCCAGGACGTCTATTATGTTGGGAGAAAGAATGCGGTCAATTAGACGGAAAGGCCATGGACAACTTTGTAGATATTGTCTATTGATGGTGACCACGTTGGTGCCAGGCACCAACATTCGGCTACACTAGGGATGAGGAAGGAAACCTGGCCTGAACGAGACCGGCGGAGATCGCCAGGAGCAGATCGAAGCCATCGACCAGAAACTTACCGACCTGCAGGCGCTGGTGGTCGAAAAGGTGAAGGATAACGATCAGTACAACAGCCTGGTGGATGAGATCCAGGAGCTCCGGGAGCAGAAAGTAAAGCTAACAGAGGAGCAGGCGCTCTTCACCCGTAACGAGGAGTGCATCGCGGCCCTGCGCAAAGAGCTGGAGGCCAGTAAGGGTGATGCCTTGGCTTATGATGACAAGCTCGTCCGGGACTTCATCGAAAAGATTGAGGTCTTCCCGGAGATGATGCGGTTCACCATGAAGACCGGGATGGTGACAGAAGTGGCGATGTGATTATCTCTCTATCCCAGCATTAATAAATCTGCCAAGGATCTGCTGGTACCGGTACCATCGTTCATTTTTCTCCCAGCTAAGGCTCCTGTTTACAGCGAAAGATCCGTTAAGGATG
>ONDV01000078.1 GCA_900316665.1 uncultured Lachnospiraceae bacterium | reverse complement strand
AAATGGATGAGGGAAACTGGTCTGCTCTAATGAAGGGATGGAAACAGGTCTACCATAGCGTTCCTTTGGATGCTTGTGATCCGGGCGAAAAAGCAGATGATGTTCTCTTGCATTGGATGGCGGACATTTATACCTACTGGCAATGGAAATACAATCGGTCTTCTAGGGTCATGAGCTACCGATGCCCGGCAAAGGAACTGGCAAAATTGTTCTATCCACTCCATGAAGCGTCTATTCCAAACGCAGCAGAGAAACTGGATCAAAGATTCTTTTAAATCTGTCAACGTGATAATAAAAATCTTATAATTTCCTTGCAAATTTCCAAGTTTTTTTACCATAATAGTAATATAAGGAAATGGAACGATTCTGTCGAATCGTTCCTAGGAGTGGATCTACGATCCACTCCATTAAATGAAACAGGATGTTGTTCCTAAGAATGGATTGAATGGAACGATTCTGAAATTCGACTTATGGTTTATCCAAGAGATAACTCGAAAGGAGGATCTCATGGCACATACAAAATCTTATATTTCGCCGAACGTCATCATTACAGAACATCTGCCGGAAAATATCAATGCTTATATTCAAGAGTTAACGTTCTTGGATCAAAATGACCCGGATTTGTTCCTGAATCGGGTAGACGATTTATGGGTCTTGGCGAAGAACGCTTACGCTGAAGGGCAAATTTCGAAACAAACCTTTGACCAATTGGATGAAAAATATATCGCCTACAGCAATCAGATTTTTTTAGAGGAATTACAGAATGAACACAAAAATCTTTGATTTGAACGATATGCCATTAAGTGATAGGAACGGTAACTATGGTGGAAACTCCGGTGACAAAGAAGGAATCCTTATAAACGGAGAATACTGGATTGTAAAATATCCTAAAAGTGTAAAAAATTTACAGAATATAGGAACGCTATCTTATAGCACATCTCCATTGTCCGAATACCTCGGCAGCCAGATCTATCATTTGCTTGGCTATCCGGTTCATGATACATTGCTTGGAATCCGAGACAATAAGGTCGTAGTAGCCTGTAAAGATTTTTGCGATGATACTCATCGGCTCATCGAGTTCCGTCAGTTACAGAACACACATAATAAAGAATTAAGCAAAGTGTTAAACCGGACCATGCAATCGACAGGAAGCAATCATCTTACAAATTTGTCTGTCATACAAATACATTTGTCTCATAATCCTGCAATTAAAAATATACCAAAAATCAAGGAACGCTTCTGGGATTGTCTTGTCATTGATGGATGGATCAACAACAATGACCGAAATAATGGAAATTGGGGCATCCTTCGTTCTAAATCAGGCGATGTACTTTCTCCCATCTACGACAATGGAAGCAGTTTTTGGCCAAACGTTTCCGAGGAAAAACTGCAACGCAAGTTAAAAGATAGTCGATTACTGTTAGATACTGCGGTTCATGGAGTTACCGCATATAGTTTGGATGGAATACATAACGCTCATTTTTCTGATATTTTACAACAGGATATTCCGGAACTTCACCAAGCGATCAAACGGGTCGTCCCGATTATCCTTCAAAAAATACCAGATTGTATGGAATTGATTGAAAGTGTTCCGGAACAGAGCAATGGTTTTCCGGTCATATCTTCGACTAGAAAAGAAGTGTACAAACAAAGTCTGCAACTATGTGCAAATCTATTGTTAAAACCTGCTTTACAACGAGTGTAAGAGAACTATCAAAATATTTCTCTCACAAAGGTGGTAAATCAACAAAAAGATGTTGATGCCACCACAGAGGATAAAAAAGCAGATGATGGTTGGCTATCCTTAGGGTGAGATGCTAGCCGTGAATGCTCTTTGACATTCTCCCACGACTGAATACAAAAAATTATAATTTCCTTGCAAATTTCCAAGTTTTTTATCCACAATAATAACAGAAGGAAACTTAACGGAATGAGCATCTACTTTTGCCAATCATACGGCTCGTTCTGTGATATAATCAAAATAAAAGATCAAATAGAAAGTTGAGGAAAGGCATGACTTTAGTTGATCGTGAAATAAAAGAACAGCATGACGATTTGATTTTGGAAGGCTACGATGAGAAGAATGTAAATCCGACATCATATGATCTCACCGTAGGTTCGATCATTTTGGAACGTGGTGAAAACGACTCCTTCGTGCTTCCCCCGGAAACGACTATCTTCATCAAGACAAAAGAAAAAATTCATATTCCGAATGATCTGTTGGGTCATATTGGAGAGAAGAACTCCCGCATGAGAGAAGGTTTATGGGTCTCCGGTCCGAATTATTTTCCGGGGCATACCACTTATTGCTTTCTTCGCGTACGGAATATCTCACCAAATGAAATTACAATCAAGTCGGGCGACCTGATTGCCCAAATCTCCTTTGAGAAACTGGGAAAGGTTCCGGATCACCCCTATAACACCATCCCGGAGGCGTCTTTCAATGAGGAGGACAAGTATCGGGGAATGGGAAAATATGAATCCGAATACGAGAAGAGAATCAGACGCGTACGGGATGAGAAAGATGACCTCAGCCGGATGCAAGGGAAGATTTATGCCAATATTCTTACTTTAATGGGCTTATTCGTGTCTATTTTTTCGCTCATTATGGTCAATTTCTCACAGGTTCAAAAAGAAGGACCGCTTTCCAAGACATACATTCTAACAATCAATCTATCTCTTGGATTTGTAATCGCTTTGTTCATGGGGTTGCTTCTCCTGATGTTGAATCCGAAGCATAGAAAAGCATCCTTGATTATTTGGATCAGCATTGTGACAGTTTTGTTTGTCGCTCTGTTGTTAATTCCGTAGGTCTTAACTTCCAGCCTTTTTGACACTCAACCAATCAGCAGCCAGTAGCGGTCTCACTTACACATTACCGGCTGTTTTCTTTATTCTGTCTCCGGAGCGC
>ONDV01000077.1 GCA_900316665.1 uncultured Lachnospiraceae bacterium | reverse complement strand
ATTTGCCAAGGTATGCTCTGTTAATTCTGACATCAATTTCAATTTTTTATTAATCAATGGTCGCATACAATTAGGAACATGTTCCTGATGCGCTCTGTGTATTGCTACACATTCCTTACAGTTTCCGTGATAACGACAGGCTTTCAGGCAAGGACAGTGATCTTTGTCTTTATATTCCTTACGAAATTCCGCTACAAATTCTTCTTGCAGTCTCAGTCCCTCGACACGGTTTCCCTTATGAAATTCTATCATTGCATCCAGTTCTTTCTGGTTCCCTTCAATCTTCATGTTATTATAGCGCCTCCATTTCAACTATTCCTCATTTTCTGATAAATTCTGATTCTTAAGCCCTTTTATACATCAATAGCAAAGATACAATAGTAGGAGAGATCAGTTATTTCTGTTTGTGCCTTCGAGAATCAAGTCCAGCATCTGTCTTGGTGTTACTACGAATGGCTTTGATGGGAAATGTTTGATATTTCCGGTTACAAGATAGGCGTCTTCGTCTTTTCTTGCCTCCATCGTGACTTCGTAGAAAACACGGTCCTTTGGATCTGGAAGATCAATGTCAACAGGATCTTCTGAAATGCTGACAGCATGTGCGTTTATTTCGTCCAAAATGTCCTGGACAATTTCCTCTGTCAGGTGGAACTTTGGGCGAAGCAGAACGGTTTGATATTCCTTCAGGATTTCCTTGTTCACCAGTAGTACGATGATGTCATTGAAGGCAAGATCGATGATGCTTCCTGGTACGGAGTTCCACTTAAGGGCGGCGGAAACCAGCACGTTCGTGTCAATGACAGCGTAATATTTCACAGGCACCTCACTTTCTGGCTTCCGCTATTTCCGCATCAATTTCTTCAAGTGTCATGTCTGAAATGCCGTTTTCTTCCGCAATCCGGCTGGCTCGCTTCATTGCCTCAATTCCTTTATTCACCGGTGCCTGTTTGATGGTCATGCTGAATGGGATTCCCTTTTCACTGACCAGCCGTGACAGACACATCCGGAGATAGGAAGGCATATCCAACCCAAGCTGCTGAAGAATACTGTTGGCCTCGGTTCTTTCTGTTTCATCTGCACGAAACTGAATGAGTGTATTTGCCATAATGGACACCTCCTTTTCTGAATTTATTATAGCATAAATATAAGCAGATGAAAACATATGATTACAAAAATAGAATTTCTATGCTATCATAAACAGAAACTGCATTGTTGTTGCCACCTCGGATCGTCCGGATATAGATGTCAGCCCCATGAAAATGGCATAAGAAAAGCACCAATCCGATTTGGAATCGATGCGTTTAAGGTTTCGTTTATTATGTTTTACTCAGCGATTAGTTTTCTTTTTCCATCTTTTTCCAATAATAGAAAGCAAGAATAGACAGATAGCAGATGACCATGAGTAATGTGACCGTCAGTTCGCCCATCAGACCAACCGTGATAATCAGGATCAGAAAGATCATCTGCATCACGTCAAACGCCTTTGCCTTGGCCGCATTTTGAATCATGACATTACGTTCATCATGCTCGTCAATCTGCATCTGCCTGTAAACATCTGGCGATTCCTTCATAATGTCTTTTTCAATGACTTCAACGATGCCATACCCTGCAACGGCACAGCCGATACCGGAGAGCAGATAAGGGAAAAGTGTATGGAAGATATGCCGGAAAACGAACCTTACGAAAATTTGTCAGCATATTTGATATTTCGCTTACTGACTTACTGATAAGAAACAAGCAGTTTTTCGAATCCGCTTTCCTCAAAGGATGGCGTGCCTGATCCGAGATTAGCAGCTTTCAGAACTTTTCCGGATCCATTCATGCTCTTCTCGATGTCCTTAAGCAGCGAATCTTTCGTGATAGCCTGGTTCTCTACTTTTCCATTCGTGAGTTTGAAGGTCCCCTGATAAGCATATGTCGAGAAATATAGACCGCTGTCGGCTCTCTTCTGTGCAAAGAAAATATATTCCTCACCAGGAGAAAGAATATACTGATTGTTTACAGTCTGTTTTACATATTTCTGAGTAGCGTTACCCGACGGATCTTCGTGCCCTGCAAGGGACTTTTGAATGATTTCATTTGTAGTATATTCGCTATAGAGCATTTCACCGCCATTGACATACAATTTTTGCCCGTCATAGTTTCCTTTGAGCGTTTTCAGTACCTCCGGAGTAACCTCGGTCTGAATCATACCATTATCATTCACGAAAGATTTCACAGCCTTGACTTTTATTTTCACAATAAGATCAGAGTCTGAGACCAGCTGCGACAGATTCATGGCGAGCCTGTTGTAATCGGAGTCCGTGTCAAGTTCCATAGCATATTCTCTGTTTGGATCTTCGGAATCCATTACGGTTGAGCTTGCCTTGCCCGTCGATAGGCTTATCGGCTTTTCATTTTTTCCTGTAGCAGTTGCAGAAACACTTGTTACTCTCTTATTTGAAGTAGAAGAGGATGCTTTCTGCCCACATCCTACGTATAGAATGGAAGTCACGACACATAGCGAAGCAATTGGAATTAATAGGAATGGTTTCAAACTATTTTTCATCATACAAGCACCTCATCAATTTAATAAAAATAAAGTTCTTTATGATTAGTAATAATTTAAACTGTCTGATTCTTAAATAGCATAATTTGAAGTAGTAGTCAATTATCTGACAGAAAATTTACACGAATGATAGGGAATTTACAAAAAGCAATCATGGAGTTATACTGATGATGGGAAAAATAAAAAAATACATCACACACTCTGCAGAGGATAAAGTATTTAATATCGATCAGAAAGATATAGAGCAGTATCTTTCCGAGGTGAAGGAAGCTGTTGAAAAGGATAACTACCGGCTTGACCGGAACGCCAGACGGCAGGATAACATCAATCTGTTTTTAGATTATGTTATCGATGAGACAAAAGCTAAAGAAATCATATTGAGCCTTACTGTAA
>ONDV01000027.1:9188-29266 GCA_900316665.1 uncultured Lachnospiraceae bacterium | reverse complement strand
GCGCGTGCGAGCAAACAGAAAAACACTACTTGTGAGCCACCACTGTGACATCTCTTGGCAAAAAGCGAATGAATCCTTGCAACGAAGATTCTCATTATTAATGTGGGAAGTTTTTGTTATTTATTGTATTTCTTTTCTATATCTTCTATCATTGACACACGTTTCGAGTGTCTGCCACCCAGGAATTCTGCGCCGAGAAAGGCGCCTACGATTGCCTTCGCTTCTTCAAGACCTACGATTCTGGCACCGAAAGCAATGATATTCGCGTTATTATGTTCCCTTGCCAGGCGGGCTGATACAGGCTCTGAGACAGCAGCCGCACGGATGCCGGGAACTTTGTTTGCTGCAAGTGAGATACCGATTCCAGTTCCGCAGATAAGGACACCCAAATCAGCTTTCCCGGCTTTCACGGCTTCAGCCACGCGCTGCCCGTAGAGGGGATAATCAACGGATTCATCAGTATCCGTGCCGAAGTTTATTATTTCATATCCCTTTTCCTCAAGATATTTTGAAATATCCTTCTTCATCTGTACTGCAGCATGGTCGTTTCCTATTGCGATCTTCAATTTCTTATCCTTTCTTTTCTGCAATTAAACCGACTGAACTTCATGATATTATTAGTGCCAGTAGACACTCATATCAGGTTTTTTTGTTATAATAACACAAATCACACTGAGTGCACATACTGAAAGATGCGGATGAACAAATGAGAAAAAGAGACATAGAACAGGATTCCTTCACATCGGAATACCCTTCATATTACAAATCATTTTCATGTATAGGCGGAATATGCCCCGACAGCTGCTGCAGCGGCTGGGAAGTCGATGTGGATGATAATTCAGCCGAACTCTATAAAAATGTTCCTTTTGCCGTCGGCAAGAAACTAAAGGAAAAGCTTTACAGGGACAAAGAAGGTTATAAGTTCCATTTGACGCCTGATAAGAGATGTCCTTTCTTAAATGATGACAATCTCTGCGAGCTGATTCTTTCGATGGGAGAGGGAGCGCTCTGCGTGACCTGTACAGAATATCCCAGATATTTTTTCGACGTGGGAAAGTATTCCCTTGTCGATTTGACGCTCTCATGTCCGGAAGCCGCGAGAATTTTCTATAAGAGCCATGACCCTGTCAGTTACATAAGGGATAATGCGCCTCTTAGAGAATCTGACTGGGAAGCTGATCCCTACGACGACTGCGCGGTTTCGGATGATGAAATAAAAGATTTTGAAGAAGATCAAGTTGATTTTCAAAAATTAAACTCAGTTATCCGGCTGAGAGATGAGGCTATAGATCTCGCCGGGGACAGAAGTCGGTCGTTTATCAAGAGACTGTCTGATATTGTCCGGCTCTTCGTTGACTATAGCAGAGATCATGGTGAGAAAGGCACTCTTTCTTTTGATAATGATACTTTATTTTCAAGAGAAGACGCTACACTGCTGGTTCAAAAATTAAAGACGATGGAAGTTGTGAATCCCATGTGGTCTCAGGCTCTTCAAAGGATGGAAAAGGATCCCGGCGGCATGCTGACGGAGGGGATTCTGTTTTCCTCGTCCGGCGGCAATTCATGCCTCCTGGAGAGATTTTTCACTTATCTCCTCTGGCGCTACACCATGTATATCTATAGGGGAAGGGGCGCGCTGGAAGTGATGAGGTTTTGCTTAAACTGCACCGGTGTCCTCCTGCTGCTTCTCGGAGATTATGCTGAAAATAAGGACAAATACGAAAGCATGGAGCATGAATGTACGATAGAAGAACCCGGCAGCCCGGAGACCGCATTCCAGATAGCATCCAGAATATTTTCCCGCCAGATCGAACATTCGGGAGAGAACATCAACGGAGAGAACATCAACGAGTTAATGTGTTGATATATTATTGGGGGAAGATTATAATCGAATATTAGTAGAATTGCATGAGCTTATAAGCAGGAAGCAATTCGAGGGTATCATTAATAATGGATGCCCGCAATCGGATGCCGGGAAAATTGCGGGAGCAATTCTTCCAGGAAGTATTATCTTCAAGAGATGAGGATATTTGTAATGAAAAAATATGTTGAATTCACAGTCACTCTTCTGGTGCTTATCGCTTCCATCGCCTGTCTGGGCTATGTAGTTGTGAAGGCAGCAAAAAACGGAGGCGATTTCTTCGGAAGCAATGCAAAAAGCATTGTAGAGAGTCAGACAAAGAAAAAGACCAGTACATCTAAGGACGGGAAAACCGTAAAATCAGCCGATTCCGGCAGCGACGACGGTACAAGCGGCACAATTCTTATCGGAGACAGCCGTTTCGTGGGAATGAACGAGGCGGCATCCGTAGAAGACAAGGAAAATCATATCTGGATGGTAGCAAAGGTGGGACAGGGTCTGCCCTGGTTTAAGTCTACGGCTCTTAAGTCCGTCGATAAAATAAAGTCCAGAAATACAGCCATTACTTCATGGAAGTATGTGATATGCCTGGGTGTCAATGACCTTTCTGATATCGATGGATATATTGAGGAATACGAGAGTCTTATTGAAGATGACAGTTCTGTGAAACTTACAATGGTATCTGTAAATCCTGTTCAGAACCGTCCTGATATTACAAATAAGGACGTGCAGAAATTTAATGACAAGCTGATCGATGCTTGCGACGAGAATGACTGGAAATATATAGATACCTATGATGAGCTCATCAAAAAAGGCTATAAGACTACAGACGGACTCCATTACGATGACGATACCTATAAGCTTATCTGGAGACTTATAAAAAAAGAAATGTAATTATCAGACGGATTTATTAAATGAAGGCGACATCTGATTCAGCCATTCGACAGTTGCATTAAGACCGCTGTCGCTGAATTCCTCTTCGTGGCGGATCTTCTCTTCGCTTGTCGTGTCATAGGCCAGCGGACCGCGCCAGACCTCGCATACGAGCTTTGTCATGTCTTCGTTTTTTTCTATCCGATACCGCATATTGCCGTCGCTGCCGGTGTAGGGAGACAGCTTGTAGAAGCCAAGTGACATCAGATCTTTTCTATTTACCATGGATGTGCGCCTCTTTTATCGTTAGTAAAAAATAAATTTTTCAGTCCTCTTGTGTTAGAATATCACAAGACAACTGTTTATGAAAAGGAAAGTGATATTATGCCGCAGGGAAGACCTGTACATGGAGAGATATATCTCCATTTCAAAAAGAAACTATATCAGGTGCTCGAACTTGCAGAGGATGCTGATGACGGAACATTGCTGGTGATATATCAGGCGCTTTATGGCGAATACAGGATTTTTGCCAGACCGCTCGCAAACTTCACAGAGGAAGTTGACCATGTAAAATACCCGGAAGTCAATCAGATGTACCGTTTTCAGCTGGTCGACAGGACATCGCTGGATACTGTCAGGAAGGATCTTTGCCGGGACAATAAAACAAAAGAGCCTGTAAAGGATCCGGAAACCGTAAAAAATACGGAAGCCGTAAAGAATATACAGCCTTCCGGGACGGAAAAAAGGACATCAGCCATGGATGAGTCTATGGCCGGCTTTGTGGGCGCTGATATTGAACGGGAGAAGCAGTACAAAAAAGCCGTTGACGAGGAAAACAGAAAAAGAGACGCTGACGGGGTCAATGCTGACCTCCTTAGATTTCTTGATGCAGAGACATTTGCGGAGAAATTAAAAATCTTTGAAGAAATGAAGGGCGAGATCGATGATACAATGCTGGACAATCTGGCTGCATCCATCGATGTGGTCGTTCCTGAAGGCCCTATGGAGAAGAGGATTGCCCATCTTCGTTTTGCCATAGAGAAGCGTCTCCAGTATGAAAATACCAGACTGAGGAGGTAGAAAAATGAATCTTCAGGAAGAAATGAAGAGCAATGCCGTTGATAATAAAATAAGAGAAAACAGGCAGAGAGAGAAAGCGAAGAAGAGACATTCTAAATTAATAAAGGCTCTGATAATCATCCCGATTATTATTGTCATTGCAGTATTTGCAGTGCTGTCTGTAAATTATTATCTTGTAAAGCCTGCAAAGAAAAAGGTGGCAAAGCAGCTGGCCACGTCCACGTTTTCGCAGGCACTGAAGGAATCCGGAGCTGACGGCGATACGAAAGCTCAGGCAGAGAAGATAGTTGATTCAATGTCTGAAAGCGACAAGTCGACTGTAGAAAAGATCGTTGATAATCATTCGTCACCCAAGGAGACAGCTGAGGTGGCGAAAATCTATAAGGAAGAGGGCGTCTCCGGCGTCAAGCAGTATGCTGAAGAAAACCTGACCGCTCAGGAAATTCAGGAACTGAAAGATCTATATGAGAAATACAAAGATAAGGTCGTGATCGATCAGCAGTAACCTATATAAATATCGGATGAAAATGAAAGGAGAGAAACGTGGTATATAAGATTGGTTCTATATCAGGCGACGGCATCGGGCCTGAAATTGTAGCTGAAGCCAGAAAAGTAATGGATCATGCGGTGGCAAAGTATGGACATTCATTAGAATACACAGACATTTTGATGGGCGGATGTTCTATTGACGCGACGGGCGTACCGCTTACAAACGAGGCAATTGAGCAGGCGATAGAAGTAGATGCCGTTATTATGGGGTCTATCGGAGGCAATCCCGCCACATCGCCCTGGTATCAGCTGCCTCCTGACAAGCGTCCTGAGGCCGGACTTTTGAAGCTGAGAAAATCACTTCGTTTGTTCGCAAATCTGAGACCGGCTCATCTCTATCCGGAGCTTAGAGGCGCCTGCCCTTTGAGGGATGATATTATCGGAGAAGGATTCGATATAATGATGGTGCGTGAGCTGACGGGCGGACTTTATTTTGGAAAGAGGGAGACAAAGCCCGTAAATGGAGTTAATACAGCTATTGATACACTTTCCTATAACGAGAATGAAATCAGGCGCGTAGCGGAAAAGGCGTTCTATATTGCCGGCAAGCGCCGGAAAAAAGTCACTGTGGTGGACAAGGCAAATGTGCTTGATTCCTCACGCCTTTGGAGAAAAGTTGTGACTTCGGTCCATGAAAAATATCAGAACATAGAGCTTGAATTCATGCTTGTAGATAACGCTGCCATGCAGCTCGTGCGTGATCCCGGTCAGTTTGACGTGATACTTACAGAGAATATGTTCGGAGATATCCTTTCTGATGAGGCAGCCATGATAATGGGCTCTCTCGGCACCATGCCGTCAGCATCTTTGAATGAGACGAAGTTTGGTCTTTTTGAGCCGAGCGGCGGTTCAGCTCCTGATATAGCAGGAAAGGGAATTGCCGATCCCATCGGAACTATTTCATCGGCATCAATGCTCCTTCGCTACAGTCTGGGTCTCGACAAGGCGGCTGATGATATTGACGGGGCGATTAAAAAGACTCTGGCTGACGGCTACAGGACTTTTGATCTTATGCCAAAGGAGGCAGCAGAAAAGAAGGGACTGAAACAGGTCGGTACTTCTGAAATGGGAGACGCTATAGTAGAGAGATTGTAATAAGGAGAAATATATGAAATCAGATAATATGAAATCAGGAATGCAGCAGGCGCCTGCCAGAAGTCTTCTGAATGCGCTCGGCTGGACTCCGGAAGAGATGAAAAAGCCCATTATCGGAATAGTATCATCATTTAATGAGATAATTCCCGGGCATATGAATCTCGATAAGATCACAGAAGCTGTAAAGATGGGTGTCGCCGAGGCCGGCGGTATGCCGGTGGTAGTACCTGCGATAGCCGTTTGCGACGGAATAGCCATGGGACACATTGGCATGAAGTATTCTCTTGTGACAAGAGATCTCATAGCTGATTCGACCGAGGCGCTCGCCATTGCCCATCAGTTTGACGGACTTGTCATGATACCGAACTGTGACAAGAATGTTCCGGGACTTCTGATGGCCGCGGCCCGCCTGGATCTGCCGACCGTATTTGTCTCAGGCGGTCCAATGCTTGCAGGTCATGTGGAAGGAAAGAAGAGATCGCTTTCTTCCATGTTCGAGGCTGTCGGAGCCAATGCTGCCGGAAAAATGTCAGCTGAGGAAGTCAGGGTTTACGAAGAAAATGTCTGCCCCAGCTGCGGATCATGTTCCGGAATGTATACCGCAAATTCCATGAACTGCCTTACTGAGGCTATGGGCATGGGACTCCGTGGCAACGGAACCATTCCTGCCGTTTATTCCGCGAGACTCCGCCTGGCTAAAAAAGCCGGCTATGCAGTAATGGATATGTTCAATAAGGGTATCACAGCCAGACAGATAATCACAAAAGACGCTATACTGAATGCACTCACGGTCGATATGGCTCTGGGCTGTTCCACAAATTCAATGCTCCATCTGCCTGCAATAGCTCACGAGATCGGCTTCGATTTTGACATCAGCTTTGCAAATCCCATATCCGAGAAGACTCCGAACCTCTGCCATCTGGCTCCTGCAGGTCCTACTTACATGGAGGATCTGAATGAGGCTGGCGGCGTATATGCAGTCATGAAGGAGCTTTTGGATGCCGGACTTCTGAATCCTGACTGCCTGACTGTATCCGGAAAGACTATCGGCGAGTCGGTAAAGAATGCATACAATCTGAATCCTGAGGTTATAAGGCCTATTGATAATCCTTACATGAAGACCGGCGGTCTGGCTGTCCTGAAAGGCAACCTTGCTCCCGACGGCTCTGTGGTAAAGAGATCGGCCGTAGTTCCTGAAATGATGAAGCACACAGGACCCGCAAGAGTCTTTGACTGCGAGGAAGACGCTATCTCCGCTATAAAAGGCGGCAAGATCGTTCCGGGAGATGTTGTAGTAATAAGATACGAGGGTCCGAAGGGCGGTCCCGGAATGAGAGAAATGCTAAATCCCACATCAGCTATTGCAGGAATGGGTCTTGGAGATTCGGTTGCCCTCATCACTGACGGACGTTTCTCAGGAGCCAGCCGCGGCGCCTCGATCGGTCATGTGTCACCGGAAGCTGCTGTGGGCGGTCCCATTGCTCTGGTGCATGAAGGCGACATAATCGAGATCGATATTCCTTCACTTTCCATCAAGCTTGACGTTTCTGACGAGGAACTTGAAAAGAGAAGAAGGGAATGGAAGCCGAGAGAACCAAAGGTGACTACCGGTTATCTTGCCCGTTACCAGGCGATGGTGACGTCGGGCAACAGAGGAGCAATTCTCGAAGTACCGAAAGTCTGATATTTATTAAAGAAAGAGACTGATAAAAATGGAACTTACCGGAGCAGAGATAGTTATCGAATGCCTGAAGGAACAGCATGTGGATACCGTGTTCGGTTATCCGGGCGGCGCGATACTGAATCTCTATGATGAACTTTACAAACATAAAGACGAGATCAGACATGTGCTGACTTCGCATGAACAGGGCGCGAGCCATGCAGCTGACGGATATGCCAGATCGACAGGCAAGGTAGGAGTGTGTTTCGCCACGTCCGGTCCAGGAGCCACAAACCTTGTTACGGGGATTGCCACGGCTTATATGGATTCCGTACCGGTAGTCGCTATCACATGCAATGTAGGAGTGTCGCTTCTCGGAAAGGATTCTTTTCAGGAGGTTGATATAGCCGGTATCACGATGCCGATCACCAAGCATAATTTTATCGTGAAGGATGTGAAGGATCTGGCGCCGACTATAAGAAGAGCCTTCCATATTGCGAGAAAGGGAAGACCCGGTCCCGTCCTTATCGATATTCCAAAGGATGTGACAGCCAAAAAGACTGAATATGTAAGTGAAGAGATCGCTCCGGAACCAAGGAAAACAGACACGATAAAAGAGGATGCTCTGGCTGAAGCTGCAAAGATCATTAACGAAGCAAAGAGACCTTATATATTTGTCGGCGGCGGGGCTGTCATATCAGGAGCAGAGGACGAGTTAAGAGAGCTTGCCGAAAAGGTGGACGCTCCTGTTTGTGATTCGCTGATGGGCAAGGGAGCCTTTGACGGCAGCAGCACCAGATACACCGGCATGCTTGGCATGCACGGCACAAAGGTATCTAATCTCGGTGTATCGAAGTGTGATGTCCTGATCGCTCTCGGCACCAGATTTTCAGACAGAGTGCTCGGCAATCCGAAGAAATTCTGCGAAGACGCGAAGATCGTCCAGATCGATGTGGACGCTGCCGAGATAAATAAGAATGTTATCGTGACAAAAGAGGTCATAGGTGATCTTAAGGAAGTACTGAAACGGCTGCTTCCTCTCATCAATAAGGCTGATCACTCCGAATGGATGGATGAGATCAGGTCATATGAGAATAAATTCCCGACAAGCGTTCCCGATGGACTTAACGGTCCTTTTGCTGTAAAATATGCTTGGGAGCGCACAAACGGCGATGCCATTGTAGTTACAGAGGTTGGTCAGCATCAGATGTGGGCGGCTCAATATTATAAATACAAGAGACCTCATCAGCTTCTGACATCGGGAGGACTCGGTACCATGGGATACGGACTCGGCGCGTCAATAGGCGCAGCCATTGGTAATCCCGGAAAGACCGTTATAAATTTCGCCGGTGACGGATGTTTTCGCATGAATATGAATGAGCTGGCTACGGCAGCGAGAAATCATCTGCCGATCATCGAGATCATTATGAATAATCATGTGCTTGGTATGGTAAGGCAGTGGCAGGATCTCTTTTACGGAAAGCGCTATTCCGCTACGACACTTGATGACGGAGTGGATTATGTAAAGCTCGCGGAGGCTATGGGCGCATGCGGCGTGAGAACCACGACAAGAGAAGAATTCAAGTCCGCTTTTGATGAAGCTCTTAAGAGAACAGAAAAGCCTACTGTAATTGACTGTATAATAGGTTCTGATGACAAGGTTTGGCCAATGGTAGCTCCCGGAACTCCCATAAGCGACTGCTTTGACGGGAGCGACAGAAGATAAATAAGGAAAGGAAGAATAAGATGAGCAGAGTTTACAACTTTTCAGCTGGCCCGGCATGTCTGCCGGAGGAGGTCCTGAAAGAAGCACAGGAAGACCTCATGGATTACAAGGGCAAGGGAATGTCCGTAATGGAGATGTCCCACCGATCCAAGATGTTTGACGACATTATAAAGACAGCTGAGAAGGACATCCGTGATCTCATGGGCATACCTGACAATTATAAGGTCCTCTTTTTGCAGGGAGGCGCTTATCAGCAGTTTGCAGCTATCCCCATGAACATGATGAACAAGCACCATAAGGCCGGATATATCCTCACAGGTCAGTGGGCGACAAAGGCTTATAAAGAGGCTAAGATATATGGCGATGCTGTAGCTCTTGCTTCATCTGAGGATAAGACATACAGCTATATTCCCGATTGCTCGGATCTGCCGATAACAGATGACATGGATTATGTATATATCTGCCAGAACAATACTATATACGGCACAAAATTTCCGACTCTTCCGAATACGAAGGGCGTGGATCTCGTAGCTGATGTGTCTTCAATGTTTCTGTCTGAGCCTGTGAATGTAAATGATTATGCAGTTATTTACGGCGGAGTTCAGAAAAATGTCGGACCTGCGGGTCTTGTAATTGACATAATAAGAGATGACCTTATTACTGATGAGGTATATCCTGGCACTCCCACGATGCTTAAGTGGAAGACTCAAGCGGACAAGGATTCGCTTTTCAATACTCCTAACTGCTGGGCGATCTATATCTGCGGACTCGTATTCAAGTGGCTGAAGAAGCAGGGCGGTCTTGCCGTGATGAAGGAGAGAAATGAGAAGAAGGCAAAGGTTCTCTATGATTTTCTGGATCAGTCGAAGCTGTTCCACGGAACAGTAGAGAAGGGCAGCAGATCTCTTATGAATGTGCCTTTTGTCACAGGCGACAAGGATATGGACGCTAAATTCGTAGCTGAGGCTGCTGATGCCGGCCTTTTGAATATCAAGGGCCACCGTACAGTAGGCGGAATGAGAGCTTCGATCTACAATGCAATGCCGATCGAAGGCGTTCTGAAGCTTGTTGATTTTATGAGTGAGTTCGAAAAGAAGAACCTGAAATAATTATCCGGAGGAAAAGATGTATAAATATCATTGCTTAAATCCGCTCTCACAGGTGGGACTGGATGAATTTACAACCAATTATCAGAAGACTGATGATATAAATGACTGTGATGCCGTGCTTGTGCGTTCAGCAAAGATGCATGACATAGATCTGGCTGACAAGACCGTGGCAGTTGCCCGTGCAGGAGCCGGAGTCAATAATATCCCTCTGGATAAATATGCAACAAAGGGTGTCGTTGTATTCAATACTCCAGGCGCTAACGCAAACGGCGTCAAGGAGATGGTGTTCGCAGCCATGCTTATTGCGGCAAGAGACATAGTGGGTTCCGTAGAGTGGTGCCGTGACAATGCTTCTGATGAAAATATCTCCAAGGATATGGAGAAGGCAAAAAAGCAGTACAAGGGCACTGAGCTTTTCGGTAAAAAGCTCGGAGTTATAGGACTCGGAGCCATAGGTCAGCTGGTGGCAAATACGGCTGTTCATTTCGGAATGGAAGTATACGGATATGATCCTTATCTTTCCGTAAATGCCGCATGGAACCTTTCAAATAAGGTCCATCATGTGACTGATCCGGGAGAACTTCTGGCTGCTTCTGATTACATAACTGTCCATGTTCCCCTTCTTGATTCCACAAAGGGAATGATCACACGTGATATGATAGAAAAAATGAAGAAGGGTGTAATACTTCTCAATTATTCACGTGATATCATATATGACGAGCAGGCTGTACTTGACGCGATCGCATCAGGCAAGGTCAGAAAATATGTAACAGATTTCCCCAATACACTTACTGCCGGCGCTGCTGGTGTCATCTGCACTTCACATCTCGGAGCTTCTACGGATGAATCTGAAGAGAACTGCGCAGTGATGGCTGTTCATGAAATCGAGGATTATCTGGAAAACGGAAATATCACTCATTCAGTCAACTTCCCTGACTGCTCAATGGGAATCTGCCAGACTGAAGGCCGTGTGGCTCTCCTTCATCATAATTCCAAGGGCGTAATTGCAAAATACACTTCGGTATTTGGAGATGCAGGAATCAATATTGCCGATATGACCAATAAGGCAAAGGGAGAGTATGCATATACACTTATTGATATAGACGGCACCCTGACTCCGGAGTTGCTTGAGAAGCTGCAGACTATTGATGAAATGTACAGAGTAAGAGTAATCAAATAAAAGATTTTTCCTATGGAAGATAATTACGTATTACTGAATCCGAAAATAATGCAGAAGGGAATGTATCCCGCGACTGATCTTTTCTATGTCTTTGAGGGAAATTCTGTCCTGCTGTGCCATGGCGGAGAGATAATCAACACCATGGCACTGAATCGGCTTCAATATATCGCAAGCATTGGAAGAGAGGTCTATGTAAAGGAGTCTACAAGAAAGACTCTGGAGGAGCAGGCCAGATTTTTCCTGAAAGCTGATCATGAGACAGAAGAACGTTATGCCCGTACTGCGGAAGCATGCAATACATTTCTCAACGATATCAAGGATGGTAATGATATTGAGAAGAAGTCTGTCGTGAGACTTATAGATCTGGCTGAGCATGTGCTGGATTCAATGGATGTATCTTTCCTTTTGCAATATACTCACTATTTTGAGAATATGGATAATTATCTTCAAGCTCATACCACCGATGTGGCGATCCTTAACGGTCTGATGGGGCGTTGGCTCGATCTGCCTGAAGAGGATGTGAGGAAGCTTATTACCGTAGGTTTCCTTCATGACATAGGCAAGTTGCAGATCCCTGATATTATCTTGAATAAGCCCGGACGTCTAACTCCGGACGAGTTTGAAATAATAAAAAATCATCCGGTCTACTCATATAATATGTGCATAGATGCCGGTATCGATGACCGTGAAATGCTTTCCGGTATAAGAGGACATCATGAGAGACTGAACGGGACAGGTTATCCTGACAAGCTAAGGGGCAATCAGATATCTTCTTTTGCCAGAGTCACGGCCATATCGGATATATATGACGCCATGGTATCTGAGCGTGTCTACAAGGGCGCCAGTACACCGTTTGAGGTGCTTCAGGAATTCTATACTGATCAGTTTTCTAATCTGGATATGGATTATGTCAATATCTTCCTTGAAAAAATGCTTGTAGAGCTCAATGGAAAGTTTGTGATCCTTTCAAACGGACGTATGGGGCAGATAATGTATATCGAGAAAAAGAATGTAAATGCGCCCGTGGTCAAATGTAAAAACGGCGTCTTTCAGACTTCTCCGAAGGATCTGCATGTCGTGTCTGTTTGCGGTGATACATTATAAGTTGACTTAATTGTCGGGAGTCTTTTGACACTCATTTATTATTAAGCATGGCGGGAGTATTTTGAAACTGTAAGCATAATTTAATATTTTTGTCTCCACGATCATCTGTATTGCAGCAGAACTAAAATTCTGAATTTTCCCGTTTTTCTCGAATATGTTTCGTAATAATGAAATATAGAATTATCATAGAGGTTCCTGTTATCGCCCAGCTGATGGGGTAGATGATTACTACCTGAAAAAAGTTGGTAAATCGTGAGAACATTGCGTGCATATATATGATTCGAAGCATACAGCATCCAAGCATTGTAATTACGGTCGGGACGATTGACTGTCCGATTCCGCGAAGTGAAGCTCCTGGGATCTCATACAGAGCAGTCATGGGCTCAAAAAGAGTGATAAATAACATTCTTATCATTGCATAACGAATTACTTCAGGGTTATGAGAAAACAGTGAAATTAGAGGATGTCTGAGCAAAAAGAAGCTGACGCTTAAAATAGCTGTAAATCCGATAGCTGAGATGAAAGCGATACGTGTAGTTCTATGACATCTGTCATAGAAACCGGCTGCATAATTCTGACTTACAAATGTCATCAGTGACTGACAGAATGCATAGACTGTGAAATAGCAGATATATTCCAGATTAAGGGCAGCGGAATTTCCGGCAGCACATTCAGAACCAAATAGATTTATAGCTGACTGAATTACTACGTTTGAGATTGAAAAAATCATGCCCTGGAGACCTGCAGGAGCTCCTATCCAGAGAATCCTTCTTACATATTTCCATTTTAGAGAAAGTTTTCTTAAGTCAAGCTTCAGCATGCCTTTCTCTAGCATGAGGGTACGGAGAATTAGAGCAGAGCTCACACCATTTGAGATCGTAGTTGCTATTGCAACTCCGTCAGCGTTTCTTTTCAGCACTATTACAAAAAACATATTCAAGATCACATTTAGTATCCCGGCGGTCAGGAGAAAGTAAAGGGGCCTTTTTGTATCACCTATTGACCTGAGTACAGCAGATCCGAAGTCGTAGACCATCAGAAAGGGCATACCCAAAAAATATATGCGGAGGTAAACCTGCGCCATTGGAAGCACACGGGCAGGTGTGTGAAGCAGTCTGAGAACAGGTACGGCTATGACCTGACCAAGAATCAGCATGATAAACCCGCTTATAAGAGCCACCATAAAACTTGTATGAAGCGCTTCATTTACTTTGTCTTCTTCATTTTTTCCGATAAAGTGAGAGAGCATGACGTTGCTTCCGACTGAAAGACCGGTAAATGCTGTTACGATCATATTGATTACCGGTGCGTTGCTGCCGACGGCTGCCATGGCATCAGATGAAGAAAAATTTCCGACGACAGCTGTGTCGGATGCGTTGAAAAGCTGCTGTAGAGCACTCATCATGAAAATTGGTATCGTTATATAAAGCAGTTTGTTAAATATGGAACCATGCAGCATGTCTACAGCTCTTTTATTATTTTTATTCATTTCAACTTAAATCTCCGTATATGATAATTCAAAATGAGTGCCAAAAGGTAACCTTGACATTCGTGTATTAATATACTTCCTTTCGAACGATATTACCGTTCTGGTTGACTTCGAGATTTACAAAGCTTTGCTTTACGCATTTTTTGTAGATAGTGTGTCCTTCTTCATTTCTTGTATAAATAAGAATCATATTTCCGAACTGCTTCTTAAGCTCCATCCGGAAGACATCAGCTGTTTCCCGTTTATTTCCAATCAATGTCGGGCAAGACAGACTGAAAAAGTACAGAGGTACATGGAATACACTTTTTATTATAATGTATCTGGGATTATCCATGGGAGACAGCAATTCTCTCATGGCATCAGCAAATATCTGCTTTTCTCTTAATGTTCCGCCACGGAGAGTACTGTAAGTATATAATCCGTCGGAGCTGCCGCTTACATTTACAATAACGTTTTCCGACTGTATGGCACCGCTTTTCCGGAAAGTTTTAAGTAAAGCCTGTGCGAACCCGCGCACAACAGCTGACGGTGAAATAAGTCGGATCGCAATGTGAATACCATAAATGAAACTCAGATATATGGCAATGGAGATAAGAACCGCCATAAGATTAAATCCGATTTTCAAAAGAATAATTGAAAAAATCGTACCGGCAACGGCATAAATAAGTTCCAGTGCAAGATTAATAAATCCGAAAGCAGTTGGAAGAGTCTCTTTTTTGAATTCGTTTTTCTGACATATTTCAATTTCAGAATACTGACACCGGGAAAGAGAGCGTATCCATCGATTTTTTGCCTCTTCTCTGTCAGAAGCAAGAGACAGCATCTCGGCGTTTGATCTCTCCACGCCGGATCTATCGATAAAACGATCTATGCCAAGTCTTTCTATACCGCTTTGAATCACGTCTTCTTTTATCGAAGGCCCCATAAAACATTCAAAGCGTCTGGCGACTGATTCATAGTCTTCACCGAGCGTCATACTGTTTTCATATATATCTTTTCCTTCAGCGATACTTTCTATATTTTTTGACAGGCACTCATCAATATAAGCCGTGATCAGATGCCATATATTAGCTACCTTGTCCGGATGTTCTTTATCAATACGGATCGCACGGCCCCGCATCTGATTTGACAGCATAAATGATCCGACGAAGCTTGCCAGAATAAGAGAATTGATGGAAGGACAGTCCCAGCCTTCTCCAAGGAGTGATTTTGTTCCTATTAGTATATTTATTTCTCCTTTCTGAAAGAGATCTGTTACTACGCTTACCTTTTTCTTATTGCCTCCTGCAAAATCGACTTTTGAAAATCCGGTCTCTTTTATAGGCTTGATCGTGACAGAACATTCTTCCTCTTCGGAAAGCTTTTTTAGCGCCGGTAAAGCTGTATCAGGGATAATGGTAAGGGTGCCGGAGATGACTGCAGGTCTGATACCGGAGATTTTTTCTCTTCTTATGCTCTCAAAGATCGGAACTGTGCCCATTTCTGTCAGAGGTTCATCAGTTCCTATGATATTAATAAGATTTTTCTTGATATAGTCTGTAAGTATTACCATGCGGAGGCTGCTGCCGAGGGAGTCTGTTTCAGCCTTCACTATAGTCTTTATTCCTCCGATTTTTCCCATCGAGGATGCCAGAAGAGCAGATGTCTCTTTGGATGAGAAGAGATCTATTCTTTTTCTGTCTGTCACATGCCTCTCGCGGAAGAATGATAGCATCTTTTCTGATATTTTTTCTCCGAAGAGGTCAGGATTGTCTATTACAAACTGACAGCCGGTCTGCAGATTATTTTTAAAAAAAATTACTGTTTTTATTTTCTCATAAATAAGCTTATTATACCGTGACGGCAGCTTCACTCCACTGTATTTGACACAATAAAGGAATGAACGGAAATCTTCTATGTGCTGATAGAGATAGTCTTCTCTGTCGGGATTTATATTCTGATCCAGAAAAGTATAGGCATCTTCAAAGAGACCGCTTTTCAAGACATCTTTTGCGGCTTCAGCTGACCTTTTCTGTATGGAATTTATTTCTTTTCTTTCTGCCTCTGTCGGATAGGAGAAAAGTACAAGATCCTGATGAGGGCAGAGAGTTTTCTGCCTGACAAGTTCAGGAATCGAGATCTCTGCATCAATTTCTCCGCAGAGATCAGTGTATTTTTTCCATTCGGTCGGAGTGGAGTCATAGGGAGGAGTGGCAGTCAGTGCGATTATTGTTATCTGTCCTTCCATATCATTTATAAGCTTTGTAAGGGCTCTGTGCCATTCTGTGCGGAGATGATGAGCTTCATCCAGGCAGATGGTCGTGATGTTATTTCTCTTCATAATGGAAGAAACATCCAGTTTCCTTAGCGGAGCCTTCTTCAGAGAATCGCCATTGGATTCTTCTTCATCATCTGTTACTTCAGCTTCTTTCCCGGACATGGCGGAATACAGAGCCTGGTAAGTTATACAGGTAAGTTTACCGGGTTCTGAAATATTATAGGATATGTAGTTTTCGGAATTTTCTCCTTCAGGAAGAAAGGCATCAGAGAAGCGTTCTCCCCATTGCTGGCGGATCGTGATCGAAGGAGCAAGTATAAGAGCAGGTTTTCCAAGACGGCATATAAGTTCAAGCCCAAGGGTGGTTTTTCCGGAGCCCGGGGCTGCTGCTATATTTATTTTTCCATCGTCCAGATACTTTTTCGAATTATCAAGTATTTTCTTTTGATAATCACGGAATTGCCCTTTAAATTTTAATGAATTAAGTTCCATCTGATCTTTCTCCAAAAATACAAAGTCACTATATCTTGAGAAACAGTGTTCTTCCCTGGAAGCAATGACTTTTTACACTTATTTAGTGGATCAACAGACCCGTGATAATTTTGATAAACACCTGTCTCATCATATCATATTTTCATATGGACATTTGGCTGAAAGATGCTTAAAATCTTTATCTGGTAGTTTTGTATTATTTAAAGGGAGATGAAAAATGAGTACAAAGACATCTGCTCAGCGCGCATCGTTTTCAGGCAGGCTGGGCTATGTATTGACAACGGCCGGATCTGCCGTAGGTCTGGGAAACATCTGGCGTTTCCCTTATCTTGCCGCTAAATACGGCGGTGGAGCATTTCTTCTGGTATATCTGATTCTTGTTATGACTTTCGGTTATACTCTTATTATTTCAGAGACAGCCATAGGCCGCATGACAAAGAAGAGTCCTATAGGCGCCTTCGAGCATTTCGGAAAAGGTCCGTCATTCAGGTTCGGAGGATGGATAAACGCAATAATTCCGATGATAATAGGTCCTTATTATTGTGTGATCGGAGGATGGGTTCTCCGCTATCTCGCCGGTTATGCTGCCGGAGGCGTGAAGGCTCTTTCCGGTGACAATTATTTTTCTGATTTTATTTCAGACGGAGTATCGGTAGAAGGTTGGTTTTTGGTATTCGCCTTATGCACGGTGGTTGTAATATTCTTCGGAGTGCAGAAGGGCGTGGAGAAGATATCGCGTCTTATGATGCCGGCTCTGGTGGTACTTGCCTTACTCGTTGCGATATATTCAGTTACTCGTCCGGGAGCGCTTTCAGGTGTCAGATATTTTCTGATACCTGATATCAGACACTTCTCCTGGATGACTGTGGTTGCGGCGCTTGGCCAGATGTTCTATTCGCTTTCCTGCGCTATGGGTATCCTTATTACTTATGGCTCATACATGGAAAAAGATGTGAGCATTGAGCGTTCTACATCGGAAGTGGAATTTTTTGACACAGCGATCGCAATTCTTGCGGGACTTATGATTATTCCCGCTGTATTCGCTTTTTCCGGGAATGATGCTGCCAGAAATCTTCAGGCCGGGCCATCTCTTATGTTTATTACCATGCCAAAGGTCTTCGGCTCTATGGGAATGGGAACGGCAATAGGAATAATATTTTTCCTCCTGGTGTTTTTCGCGGCATTGACAAGTTCCATTTCTCTTGCTGAGACATGCGCATCCACTTTTGAAGATGAGCTGCATATGAAGAGAGAATACGCTTCTATGATAGTAACTGTTCTTTTTATTGGTCTTGGTACACTATCAAGTCTCGGATTCAACGTGCTGAAAAGCGTCACTATATTGGGCATGGATTTTCTGGATTTCTTTGATTTCCTGTCCAATTCAATAATGATGCCTATAGCCGCGATTGCAATCTGTGTTCTGGTGCTTAGAAGCGTGACGTTGAAAGGAATTGAAGAAGAGGTATGCAAGGGTGGAGCAAAGTTCAAGCGAAAGAAGATCTATACCTTCATTATCAAATACCTGTCGATCCTGTTTCTTTTGGTTATACTTGCAAGTTCGGTTTTGAATGTGCTGGGAATAATTCATATCTGAGATTGCAATGAAAAATAACTAAAATTCATGATGACGCTTTCTGATCCACTGGTTTTCCGGATCAAAAAGCCTGTCAAAAGGAAGACCTGTAACTCTTTCGCAAATCTTGATTTCCTCGGGCGTGGGCTTTGAATGGTCCTCGCCCTTTCTTCTTTTTATCTCTGTTTTAATTATATTGAATTCTTTTTCTGTCATAGGGAAGCGGTATCCGAAATAGAAGAGAAGCGTGCACAGGATAACCGGCATTAAGACAAATATGATCGTTATGCCCCTCTGTGTAAAAATAGATTGACGTTTGCCTGCGTTTGCAAGTTTTTCACTGTAACCCACAAAAGCAAGCAGGACTCCGATAAGCCATGCGGAGAGACCTGACGATATTTTCCTTGCGAAGGTAGACATGCCTGAAACCACACCCGGTCTGTGAACAGAGGTTATCAGCTCATCAACATCGGGCATGTCCGCCATGATGGCGAAGATACTTGTGAGAGTGGCTGCGTTTCCGATTCCTATACCTACAGCCAGAGCCAGTATGGGTATTATGCTTGCGCCCTCATATGAAAAAGGAAGCAGAAGAATTGTGCAGATAATACGGATGGGAGCCCCAATAAGGATAGTCGTCCGCTTGGAGGTTTTTGCCATGACAGGACCCCATATCAGCATGCCTATTAGCTGAGCTACAATAAGGGCAGCCATCAGATAGGTGACATAATGATTTTTATAACCGTTTATTACGTCATCCACATAATAGACTGCCATGCCGGAGACGAAGTCCATGCCGCACTGACCAGTAAGATATATTCCTACGAAAAGACGAAAAGCCCTGCTTCTGAACGCGCTGCCGGCGTGGTCGAAGCTGTCGGAGAGCCTTGATTTTACCGGTGTATGCTTTTTTTCCCATGTTCCCGCTACTGTCAAGAGGCAGGTAATAAGGAACAGGAGTCCGAACAGGATGCCACAGCGGAGATAGGTGGAGGTCTTTGTGGTGTCGGTGATGATGAGAGTCGGGAGCACGCCGCAGACCATGGCGCCAAGGGTCGACCAGATCATTCGGACATTGGAGAATCTGGACCGGGTGCCGTAATCATCTACCATGTCGGGCAGAAGTCCGTTATAGGGAACCATAAGGATGGTCGAGCCGGTCGAAAACAGACAGTACATGATCACATAGAAGATGAACATGGTGACAGGCCGGTCCGTTCGAAAGGGGATCCAGAGAGTCGCAAAAGTCAGAGCTGTCGCTAATGAGCCAATCAGCATATAGAAGCGTTTCGCACCCATTCTTGAGCTGGTGCGGTCTGTGATATTTCCCATGATGGGATCCGTGATGGCATCCCAGAAATGACCGATCAGGGGAACGGTGCCTGCCAGTGCGGCAGGCATACCCATCGCCTTTATCAGAAATACCGTAAAAAACGAATTGATGATTACAAAGGCGCCTCCGTTGAAAAACTCTCCTGCTCCGTAGAGTAGCTGGGAGCCGATACCGGTGCTGTATTTTTTTGTCTGCATATAATATGTACCTCGTTTTATTTAACTGTTCAAATATCTTTATTGTAAAAAGTCTTATACCGCTTCCTTTATCTTCGCCGATAAAGCCTGTGGCGGGGATATCTCACCACCTGCATGCTTTTCTTGTGTGGCTTGACTCTGTAATCATTTTATTTCCCCAATGTAAAATTTTCTACATAATATTGTTAAATTTGTAAATATTGCTGAGAGAAAAAAACGTGATATGAAAATATTATTATAAGGATTCGAACCAATCTGTTAATATTTAAAACTTCCCACATTTAATGTAACATCACGAAGTAATGTTACAAGTGCAAGCAAAAGGAAGTTTGCACTTTAAATGCGCTTGCATCAATTAACATGGAGCATCTTCGTTGCAAAGGATTCATGGAAGCCATGAGATGCACAGATGGTGGCGAACATTGTGTTTTTCGTCGTGAGCGAGCACGCTAATTGAGGCTTCTCTGACAGCCGTCCAAGCAGAAATGCTTCCTTGT
>ONDV01000027.1:0-9173 GCA_900316665.1 uncultured Lachnospiraceae bacterium | reverse complement strand
GAAAAACACAACTTGTGAGCCACCACTGTGACATCTCTTGGCAAAAAGCGAATGAATCCTTGCAACGAAGATGATCCATGGAATGTGGGAAGTTTTAATATTAAATGCATCGGCACGAAGTACAGGTGAATTGAATTAAGAGACAGAAAGAAGAACACGAATGGATATCACAGAAGAATTATTTAAACTGAGCGACAGAGGCTATGCTGATTTTCAATCGAGACTCACACCGGGAATACCTGTAGACAGTATGATAGGCGTCCGTCTTCCTAAATTAAGGAAGCTTGCCAGTGTTTATTTTAAGAATCCGGAGTATAAGGAATTCCTCCGGCAGTTACCGCATAAATATTATGATGAGAATCTGCTTCACGCAATCTTGCTCTCAAAAGAAAAGGATTATGACATCTGCATGAAGGAAGTGGAAGCTTTCCTTCCTTTCATAGATAACTGGGCTGTATGCGATACTCTGGCGCCGAAAATATTCGAGAAAAATAAGGATGATCTTATAATAAAGATAAGACATTGGATTTCGTCCGACAGGACATATACCTGCCGATTCGGCATAGGCATGCTGATGAGGCACTTCCTTGACAGTGATTTTTTGTCCGAATATCTTTCATATCCGGCAGAGGTTCACTCAGATGAATATTATGTAAAAATGATGGTGGCATGGTTCTATGCGACGGCGCTTGCAAAGCAGTGGGATGAGACACTGCCCTATATTGAGTCGGGAAGACTTGATAAATGGACTCATAATAAGACAATTCAGAAGGCAGTGGAAAGTTTCAGAATACCGGACGACAGAAAAAAATTGTTGAAGGAATTCAGACGGAAATAATACCGATGATTTTACAGGTGTCGGATAGTTTACTTCCGGTTTCCGATTTTTGCGGGAAGTATCTGTGACAGGACTATGGATGCGAACATGAGACAGGCTCCTGCTATTTCAGACGGACTCATCTTCTGACCGAGAATTATCCAACCGGATATTGCCGATATTACAGACTCAAGGCACATTATCAGGCTGGATAATGTGGGATCCATGTTTTTCTGTCCGAGAATCTGCAGCGTATATGCGATTCCGCTTGAGAAGATTCCGACATAGAGGATGGACGGAAGAGCAGCCATAAGACCTTTTACATCAGGATGTTCGAAGAGAATCATAAGAATCAGTGATTCCATGCCGCAGACCGAGAACTGAACGCATGACAGTATTATTCCGCGGCATCTTGGTGAATAGTGGTCTACTGAGATTATCTGTACGGCAAACAGGAGAGCGCAGATGATTTCCAGAGTATCTCCGTAGGAGAATGAGAGATTGCCTTTTCCGAACAGGCAGAGAAGATACAGCCCCGCAATTGACATGGCAACAGACAGCCAGATGACGGGATGTATCTTTTTTTTCAAAAAAATACCTATGACAGGGACTATGATAACGTAGAGGGCTGTCAGAAATCCGGATTTTGCAACCGTGGTATGGCTGATTCCTATCTGCTGGAAATTTGATGCCATAGCAAGGGCGGTGCCGCATACGCTGCCGCCGATCAATTCAGCTTTTGTAAGAGGACCTGCCATATGGTCGCGCATTACTTTATCTGTTCCACATAATTTTGAATATGAGACAGAGCGGTTTTTTTTGAATTTTTCCGAAAGAAATGCTACGGGAATCAGAAAGAGCGCACCTGTGAATGAGCGGGCAGCTGTAAAAGTAAATCCCGGAACATGATCGGCTCCCTTGGCCTGAGCGACAAATGCTGTTCCCCATATCAGGGCGGCAAGAAACAGAAGTATTGAATTCTTAAGTTGAGTCTTTTTCATTTTCAGAATATCCGTATAATATTTTTTACATGTTTTATTACAACAACAAATTTTTATTTTATATTTTTTTCTGTAATACGGCAAGGCAAATTCATGTAGTTACTTATATATGTGCAAATTGTTCTGTTTTTCAGATTTTTTATTAAAAATTTTTCTATTGCCATAATCGGATTATTCAAGTATAGTAATAGTTGCTTTGATAAACACAATATATAGTATCAAGACATAATACACATACCATACCTGTACTGACTCATTCCGGGATACATTTATTGTATTGTAATGACGGTACAGAATCTTTGAACCGGCACAGACGGTAATTAGAAAAGGAGTTTTTTGTGAAACAGGAATGGAGAGGCTTTAAAGGTACTCATTGGGAAGATGATATCGATGTCCGCGATTTCATCCAGAACAATTACACTCAGTATGAAGGAGACGAGAGCTTTCTTTCCGGTCCGACAGAGGCTACGAATAAGCTCTGGGGCAGGCTGCAGGAGCTGCAGAAGGAAGAAAGAAAAAAAGGCGGAGTGCTTGATATGGAGACAAGCGTTGTCTCTGATATAGACGCCTATGGTCCGGGATATATCGATGAATCCATGAAGGGACTTGAGAAGATTGTCGGACTTCAGACAGATAAGCCGCTGAAGAGAGCTTTTATGCCTTACGGCGGAATCAAGATGGCTGAGGAATCCTGTACTATGTACGGATATACTCCAGATCCGGAACTTCATAAGATATTTACTCAATATCATAAGACTCATAACCAGGGCGTATTTGATGCTTATACTCCGGAGATGAAGGTCGCCCGCCATAACAAGATCTTAACAGGTCTTCCCGATACATACGGCAGAGGAAGAATCGTCGGCGATTACAGGAGAGTGGCGCTCTACGGAATAGATTTTCTGATTGAGAAAAAGCAGGAAGACTTTTCAAACTGCGGACACGGCGACATGACCGACGACATCATCAGACAGAGAGAGGAGCTTGCTGACCAGATCAGGGCTCTTGGCAAGATGAAGAAAATGGCCGAGTCCTATGGCTTCGACATCTCAAAGCCCGCAAAGAATGCTGCAGAGGCTGTTCAGTGGCTCTATTTCGGTTATCTTGCTGCCGTAAAGTCACAGAACGGCGCTGCCATGTCAGTAGGACGTGTCTCAACATTTCTTGATATCTATATTGAGCGCGACATAAAAGAAGGAACTTTAAATGAGAGCGAGGCCCAGGAGCTTATAGATCATCTGGTTATGAAACTCCGTATGGTAAAGTTCGCGAGAATCGAGTCTTATAATAATCTGTTTTCAGGCGACCCTGTATGGGCTACGCTTGAAGTAGCCGGTCTCGGTCAGGACGGTCGTCACATGGTTACTAAGAATGATTATCGTTTCCTCCATACGCTTGAAAACATGGGCCCTGCTCCTGAACCGAACCTGACAGTGCTTTATTCCAAGCGCCTTCCGCTCAACTTCAGGCGTTATGCTGCAAGGATCTCAGTAGACACGAGTTCCATCCAGTATGAAAATGATGATGTCATGAGACCGATCTGGGGCGATGATTACAGCATCTGCTGCTGCGTATCCGCTACTCAGACCGGAAAGGAGATGCAGTTCTTCGGAGCCAGGGCAAATCTTGCAAAGTGCCTGCTCTACGCTATAAACGGCGGTGTGGATGAGAAGACAGGAATGCAGGTGGGTCCTGAATACAAGCCGATTACCTCCGATGTACTTGACTATGATGAAGTCATGGCAAAATATGACAAGATGATGGACTGGCTTGCAGGACTTTATGTCAATACTCTGAACCTGATTCAGTATATGCATGACAAATATTATTATGAAGCAGCTGAGATGGCTCTCATTGATACTGATGTCCGCCGTACTTTTGCGACAGGTATAGCCGGATTCTCTCATGTGATTGATTCCCTTTCCGCGATCAAGTACGCAAAGGTCTCTGTCGAGAGGAATGAAAACGGCATAGCCACAGGTTTCAGAATCGAGGGAGATTTTCCTAAGTACGGCAATGATGATGACAGAGCCGACGAAATCGGTGTATGGCTTCTGAAGACATTCATGAAGAAGATCAGAAAATTCCATACTTACAGAAATGCCGAGCCGACCACATCCATCCTTACCATCACTTCCAACGTGGTATACGGCAAAAATACAGGTATGCTGCCTGATGGCAGAGAGGCATGGACACCGCTTTCACCAGGAGCCAATCCTTCATACGGCGCAGAGCAGAATGGTCTCCTTGCTTCACTTAATTCAGTTGCGAAGATCCCTTATGAGTATGCTCTCGATGGTATATCAAATACACAGTCAATGAATCCTGAAGCTCTCGGCAATACCGAAGATGAGAGAATTGATAATCTGGTATCAGCCATGGATGGTTATTTCCTGAATGGAGCTCACCATCTGAATGTCAATGTTTTCGGACGCGAGAAGCTCATCGATGCCATGAATCATCCTGAAAAACCGGAATATGCCAACTTCACGATTCGTGTGTCCGGATATGCGGTAAAGTTCATAGACCTTACCAAAGAGCAGCAGATGGATGTCATCAGCCGTACATTCCACGACAGACTTTAATCATGAAAGGTTATATCCATTCGATAGAGAGCTTCGGATCGTCTGACGGTCCCGGCATCAGATTCATTGTATTCATGCGTGGCTGTGCCATGCGCTGCAGATATTGTCATAACGCTGACACATGGGTTATGAGAGCCTCCGATTATCCTGCCGGTATCACTCTGGCAGGAGGAGAGAGGATCACAGTGCCAAATCCTGACTGTTTTTTTCCGGAAAATCTGCTGCATGATGATATAAGAGAAAGTGACGATATCCTTGATCAGGCGGAGCGCTACCGGAATTACTGGGGAGAGCGCGGCGGAATTACCGTAAGCGGCGGAGAACCCATGCTGCAGATGGATTTTGTCACCGATCTTTTCAGAAAAGCTCATGACAGAGGAATAAATACCTGTCTAGATACATCGGGTCAGCCTTTTCGTGAGACAGATGAGATGATAGAGCGCACGGATAAACTGCTGGAAGATACGGATCTTGTCATGCTGGATATCAAGCATATCGATCCTGAGAAGCATATGTTTCTGACGGGTCAGCCGAATGATAATATTCTATCCTTTGCCCGTCATCTTGATACGATCAATAAGAGAGTCTGGATAAGACATGTACTTGTGCCGGGAATAACGGATAATGATGCCGACCTCATGAGACTGAGACAATTTCTCGATACTTTGTCAAATATAGAGCGTATCGATGTGCTGCCTTATCATACTATGGGAATATACAAATGGAAGTCTCTGGGCATGCCCTATTCTCTAAAGGATACATCACCTCCGTCAGCTGACCGGGTCGAAAGGGCAAAAGAAATACTCGGAGTATCAAGATTCATATGACGCGGATTTCGTATATCCTGTCAAAAGGGATGCTGATTCTATTCAGATTCAGCATCCTTTTTTCTGCGTCAACATCATCGATTGCTCCGGTAATGTCGCTGTATCTTTTCCCGTCATAGTAGGTGCATCTCACTGTATCACCGGGAGACAGTCTGTGAAATATTATATCAAGCTTCTCTAGCTGATCCTCGGAAAGGATTTTTCTGGGTACAGATGTGTCCTCTGTTCTTACAAGCGCTGCCCTGAAACCTGACAGCGCGTCAAACGGCGCGAAGAGCCGCGCCCTTTCTGCGTGCTCCATGATTTTTATCCTCTTTTCTTTATAAGATCTATATTTCTCTCATCCATATTACATGCGGGCGAGCCGCTTCTATCCGATGATGAATGAATGTCCTTTCTCCATCCGGAGTTTTTGAGATGATCTGCGTTTACGTCCGACCGGTCAGTATTTACCATCTTGTGTCCGCCTATTTCGTTGTGCCTTTCCTGAGTCATGGCACCCTCCATCAGATCCATACCGCGGATAAGGGAATTGCTGCCATAACGGGATCTGATTTCATTGATGCTTTGCTGCAGTCTCATGTCACGGTCTTCAGTGCCGTCATCAAACAGACTCATCTGCCGGCATGAGGCATCCCGGAGACGTTCGAACGTAATGCATACCCGCCTTATGTTATATGACGGATCCACAGTCTTCTGGTAGAGACCTGTGAGGTATGATGTGAGTCTGGTGGATGAGGATGTGGGCTCATCAATTGATATGTGACCGCCTGTGCCGGATTCTCCGGTTTCATTGCGGGAATATCCAATGTAAAGAGACAGGGCGCCTGCCAGCATATGATTTTTTACAAGATCAAGCGCAAGTTCTGAAGTCATTTCTTTTACTATAAGAAGACATTCGTCATAATTGTAATCGCGCGGAAGTACCTGACCGCTTGACAGAGAGCGTGATTTGGTATGGTATGACTTGATCTCTGCTATGGTCACAGGTTCATATCCCATGGCGTGGTCAAAGAGATATCTTCCGTTAATTCCGAATTCACGCTGCATCCTGTCGGATCCGGCCTCTGCTATCTGCCGCATGGTATATATGCCTATATGACTGAGCCTCAGAGCCGTGCGGGATCCGACCATCCAGAAGTCTGTCAGGGGTCTGTGATCCCACATCTTGCGGCGGTAGGATGTGATGTCAAGCACTCCCATATGATCCGGAACGTGCTTTGATTCAATATCAAGTGCCACTTTTGCCAGATAGAGATTGGTTCCTATGCCGCAGGTCGCGGTGATGCCGGTATCTCTAAGTATGTCATTCATGACCGCATGGCCGAGAGTACGCGGATTCATTCCGTAGAGATGGAGATAAGATGTGGCATCTATAAAGACCTCATCTATGGAATATACATGTATGTCATCGGAAGAAAACCATCTCAGATATATGCTGTATATTCGGGCTGAATAATCGATATACAGCTGCATCTGGGGTGGAGCAATAATATAATCCATGTGATCCGGTATCTCGAAAAGGCGGCATCTGTTTTTGACGCCGAGAGCCTTCATGGAAGGGGAGACCGCAAGACATATGGTACCGCGTCCCCTGGATGGATCAGCAACTACGAGATTTGTCGTAAGCGGGTCGCGTCCTCTTACGACACATTCTACGGAAGCATAGAATGATTTAAGATCTATGACCATATATGTTCTGTCTGTCTTTTCCATAAACGCCTCCATCGAATGTCTGTTCGGATATATTATATCAGGCTGACGGAAAAATGCAAACATATTTTCGCATAAAAATATCTTCCCTGCATTTACAGGGAAGATATGGATCATACTAAACGAATGTAGGGCAGTGTCATGTCTGCTCACCACCTGCTTGCTTTGCGTGGTGGCAGGCTTTTGACACTGTGATCATAAATTGATATGTCAGCCTTCTGTTCTGAATCCGGCTCTCTTTCTCTCGCGTGGATCAAGGATCTTCTTTCTGATGCGAAGATGTTCAGGAGTGACTTCAAGGAGTTCGTCACTGTCTATGTAATCCATGCACTGCTCCAGAGACATTATTCTCGGAGGCACGAGAGTGAGCGCTTCATCCGATGAGGATGTACGGGTATTGGTAAGATGCTTTTTCTTGCAGACATTGATCTCGATATCCTGAGGTCTGTTGGATTCGCCTACGACCATACCCGAATATACCTTTTCGTTCGGACCTATGAAAAGCGTTCCGCGATCCTGAGCGGCGAACAGTCCGTATGTTACGGACTCGCCGGTTTCGAAAGCGATGAGAGAACCGTTCTCGCGGAACTCTATATCACCCTTGTAGGGTTCATATCCGTCGAAAATGGTATTGATGATACCGGTGCCCTTGGTCATGGTCATGAATATGCCGCGGAATCCTATAAGACCTCTTGACGGGATCCTGAATTCAAGACGAATAAATCCGCCTGTAAGAGGCGTCATATTGCGAAGTTCACCCTTCCTCTGTGACAGCTCGGAAATAACAGACCCCTGATATTCTTCAGGTACATCCACATAAGCTATCTCCATCGGCTCTGTCTTCTTGCCGTTCTCGTCAGTCTCGTAAATTACCTCAGGCTTCGATACGGCAAATTCGTATCCTTCACGGCGCATGGTCTCGATAAGCACCGAGAGGTGCAGCTCGCCGCGGCCGGATACCTTGAGAGTATCAGTGGAATCAGTATCCTCGACACGGAGCGATACATCTGTATTAAGTTCTTTGTATAGCCTGTCGCGAATCTGACGTGATGTGACGAATTTTCCGTCCTGACCTGCAAAAGGACTGTCGTTTACAATGAAATTCATTGAAATAGTCGGCTCGGAAATCTTCTGGAAGGGTATTGAGACCGGATTTTCCGGCGAGCAGATCGTGTCGCCGATGTGGAGGTCGCTGATTCCGGAGATTGCCACAATGGAGCCTATGTCTGCTTTTTCTACGGGAACACGCTTCAGACCATCGAATTCGAAGAGTTTTGTGATGCGGACTTTCTCAAGCTTGTCAGGATCATGGTGATTGACTACCACGCAGTCCTGATTGACGGCGATGCTGCCGTTTGAGACTTTGCCCACGCCGATTCTGCCCACAAAATCATTGTAGTCGATCGTGGATATAAGTACCTGGGTGTGAGCGTCCGGATCTCCGGTAGGCGCAGGTATGTGATCGATAATAGCGTCGAAAAGAGGTTTCATATCCTTCTTCTCATCGGCGGGATCATTTACGGCATATCCTTCACGCGCCGACGCGAAAACAAAAGGCGAGTCCAGCTGCTCGTCACTGGCGTCGAGATCCATGAAAAGTTCGAGAACCTCGTCCTGCACTTCAGCGGGACGGGCATCGGGACGATCCATCTTGTTAACGCATACGACTACCGGAAGACTTAAGGCAAGTGCCTTCATAAGTACGAATTTGGTCTGAGGCATAACGCCTTCGAAGGCATCCACAACAAGCACGACGCCGTCAACCATTTTGAGTACACGTTCAACCTCGCCTCCGAAATCGGCATGTCCCGGAGTATCTACTATGTTAATCTTGATTCCCTTATAATATACAGCGGTATTTTTGGACAGGATAGTGATGCCGCGTTCTCTTTCTATGGCATTTGAATCCATTACGCGATCCTGGACCTCCTGATTGTCGCGGAAGACGCCGCTCTGTTTCAGAAGCTCATTTACCAGAGTAGTCTTACCGTGGTCGACGTGCGCAATGATAGCAACATTTCTTATGTCGTCTCTCGACTGGACCATTTTATATCACTCTTTCTTTCTTAAATGTATACATAACTGATTTATTCTATCATAAATTTTTATATAATCAACTAAAACTTCCCATATTTAATGTAACATCACGAAGTGATGTTACAAGTGCAAGCGCAAGCAAACGAAGTTTGCACTTTAAATGCGCTTGCATCAATTAACATGGATCATCTTC
>ONDV01000038.1 GCA_900316665.1 uncultured Lachnospiraceae bacterium | reverse complement strand
TATCCTGACGATGAGTATTTCTTTTTAAAACTCATTGATATGAGCAGAGTTGATTATGTGAGGAATCCTAAATCCCATAAGTTTTGTGATTGAGCCATAATTTTGATAAATTGGATTCATGAAATGACTTTTCTTTTTATATATTGTCTGCGTCCATTGGTTACTTCTTTCCGTACCTGTAATCCAACCTTGATAATTTTTAACTTCAATTACAAAAATACCATATAATGATACTACTATATAATCTATTTGTGAAATTCCCCGATCTGTTTGAAGCATCACATTATAGAGAATAGTATATTCATCAGACGGTAAATATGACAATACATCATTGGTTCTTTTTTCACCCATTCTTCCCTTAATATCCGGTAAAAAGTGAGGTAATATTATTCCAACTAGAATAACGAGAACAATTATAGTAATTATTTGAAATTCATTTAAAAATTGCATGCTATTTATTCTACCCCACAAGTCTTAAAAACATCCTTAAATCAAGAATAGTACTTGAACCAATGCCAACTACTCACGTATGTCTATTTCCTTCATTTTCTACAAATTCACACTAGGAATATTATACCATTAAACATTGAAGAAATCTATGTTTACAATACTATCAATTCACTCAATCCGCCATAGCAAGTCACGCTTCCAGCAGCAACGCTTGCATCATATCCACCCTTCTTAAAAACGGCTTCGATTTCTGCAAGTGATTTAATATTTAAACACTTTCGTTTCTCCGTCTGCTTTTCCTTCCTAGATATATTTTTTTATCCTATTGTAGATGTCCAATCCTTTCTTTTGACCAAATTTTTGTATTATTTCTCTATATATTGTCTGTAAAGCATTCTTTTCATCATAATGTTTAATTACTAATCCCGGCACATAAGCAATAACATCTTTGCCAACATTTGCCTTGCTCAAAATCTGCTGTATTTCATTATGAAGTAATGTTTTATTACTGACATCAATATTCTTATCCTTATCAGTTACATATTTTCTTATAATAGGTTTGATATCTTCATATACATCAAGATAATCCTCAGGATACATGCTATGCAAAGCATTATGAACATCATTCATAAATTTTTCATTTCCATACAACGAGGTTACAACCTTTGCTACATCATTCATCACACAAGGTCTATACTGTATTTCTGATGCGCTTAAGGCCTGTTGTACCTGTTGATTCAGCTTTGACTTATTTACGGAATCCACTTTCGATACACTAACTTTCTTTTCTACATTTTGTTTTTCTTCTTTCTTCTGCGCATCTTTCGGGGCAGCAATTGTACATCTTCTCGAAACAGATATACTTTTTCCACCCTCTTCTCGTAGGAACTCGCCTACTTTATCATAGCCTTTATCCGATGATATAATCACATACTCAGTCTTTTTATTAGCATTTTTTCCAACCAGAAATCCAAGATACGCAATTAAATGTTTATCTAACGATTGGTCTCCCACTGGGACTTTTTTTATATCAAGTTCCGCCTTACCATGATTTGTAAAAATATCAAGAGTTGTATTTTTAGAATTATCCGTGTAAAATAAATGAATATAATCAGTATTCGAGAGATTTTCACATCCCTTAAGACCGTTCTTTCCATCATTTTCATAATCTATCAAATAATGTGTCTCCATAATAATCACCCTCTTCTATATACAATTATTCAAAATAATATTATCACATACACATTCTTTTTTCCACAAAAATAACGCCCCAGTCTATGCTGGAGCGTCATCCCTCTTCGATATCAAATTACCTTAAACATCTTCTGCTCAACCTCTGTCTGTGCCTTTCTAAACTCTTCCATTCGTTTCAATTCTTCCTCAGCATCCTCAAACCCCATATGCGTATACACATTCAAAGTGACTGATATACTCTGTATTACTAATTATAATCTTTTTCATATCTTATTACTTGCATATTCTCACAGCATCTTGACACTTATCCATTAGACACACACTTATAAAAAGGAAGTAAATTTATTACACGCAATGATTCAAAATATATCAATCATAATTCAATTTACCCTCCAAAATTGACCACCTAACACTTTTATGCATAAACGTTGGATTTACTCCAAATGGTGTTTTAATCATAGTTGAAGCCTCTCACGTAATTTATTACCCAAACTTCAACTGCAATCCCTCAAACAAATCCCCAATAGTACAGCTCAGATGCTCGTCCGACTCCGGAAGTGCATACTTGGCAATCTCATACTCCGGATTCAGCTCCAGCTTCTTTATCAGTGCTCCGGTATTTACTGCATCGTCCAGTCCGTCATGAAATCTGCCTTCCGGCTTTATCTCTGCACTTTCAAGAGCATCCTCCAGGCTGTAGCATCTGTCTAAGTCAAATCGCTTCTTAAACACATCCTGATAATCAATCCAGCGGTCTGCTTTCATAAAGTCATCTATCTTTGTGCTCTCTATATTCTTTGCTTTTATCTCACGCAGTATCTGCGTCCTGTCAGAGTCACTCCAGGCATAGACCTTGTACTCCCTGTCTCCAAGCCAGTCTGTCAGATGCTCAAGTGCCTCTGTCAGCTTCGGAGCCTGTTTGATATCGCGGTTTTTTATGCCTGTCATGCTCTCTATGAAATTGTCCAACACGCCGTATTCAGGATTCACATACTCGCACATTGTGGCTATTCTGTTGAATCCTTCATCTAAGAGAACTGCGCCAATCTGTATTATTTCGCTGGCATATTTATATGTTTTTCTATAGAGCTTCTTTACCCTGCACATTTCCAAATCGATTACCAGATAATTCATATGTACCTCCTCAGTGTCCTGCTTATTATTTTACCACATAGTACTTGAGTCATACAGTCTTTTTGAGATTTTCATCTTTTACTTTGTCTTCCTCTATCATCACAGGCTTGTCATTACCACCACTGATTACTTTGCAAATCACTCCGCCGTCTGTCACAAACACAATCTTTCCTTTTGCCTTACCACCGATTTTGTCATACAGTCTGCCTGCACTCATTGACTCACCCTTCACGGTGTATGGGCTGTTTGCCACGTAGCCCGCCTTGCCAAGTCCTTTAATCTTTACCTGTATTGCTTCGCTGTCATACTCATTGTCCGGCTCCTTGACCAGCTTGACCTTCATGCCTTTTTCCATGAAGTCACTTCCGTAATAATGGTTGCATCCTGCTATTGTAAAATACATTTCTTTCATTGTCATGTCCTCCTGATATTATACCGGTCCGTCGATTTTACATTCATCATAATATTTGCACAGCATACATAAGCTGTTGCATTGTTTTGAATGATGCAGTGTCCTCTTTATCCAATAAATAAATTTTTCCATTTTGTCCTGTCCTCCTGTTTTTCGTAAATTAAATGCTTGTTTCTTATGATGGCTATAGCTTAGCATGTTACGAGTCCCAAAGTATGCCCTCGCACATCGAATCTTTGTTCTTTATTGCAATAAAACTACAAAAAAGGACGCAGAATCTCTCCCACATCCTCAAAACTATCTGGCTTATACCACCATTTACCCCTCTTCAACAAACACAATGCCATAGATTTTCTCAGACTTAAGATATTTCCCAGACTACTGCAATTTTTCCTTTTCCCGTAACTTTAATTGTTCTCATCATCTTTGCTATTCCTTTCATTCTAATAATACTTATCGATTGCTGCCTCTATCATCTTATTTGCCTGTGTCTCATCCACTTCATCTGAATAAGTATCCACGCTCCTGCTGCCAGGTACATGATCAAATTCATCAAGAACATCCGTCATTAGCCCCTTATCAATACGACTTTTACACTCTGCAATCAGCACAGCCGGGATTCCATAAAATGCTTCTGCACCCTTTATACCTTCCGGATGATTATGTGTCACATTTGCTGTCGCTCTTGCTACCTCTCTTCTTTCAATTGAATCATAAAGCCAGCCTGCCGATGACACTCTCATGGCTGAACCATTTCCATAGCTTCCGTATGGCTTCGGATTATTTTCTTTAAGCCAATGTCTGAAGCTTCCACCATAACCTGCATGTGGATATCTTTTTCCCCAATCCCCGGATTACTCCGGCAGCTCCCTTTCTTTGTTACAATATAAGTGTAATTGAAGGACATCTTTATATGGTCGCTGTTTGGGCGACACTTTTAAGATAAAAAACGCCGATATTTGAAAGCTGGTCTTCCAAAGAAATGTCTGCTGACAGCATACAAGGCTCTGCTAACCCTGTGTCTTCCTCCAGTGGATAGTTATCTTCTGCCTCTCTTGGAAGCATCTCCTCATAGAACGCTTCCTCTGGCAATTCTCTCATGCGGGTGTTGCTTCTGCTTCGCACCGGATATTCTTTTCTATGACTTTCCCTGACATAATTAGCATCTATGTAGGAATCAATATCACCTACAATCTGAACGGAAAGCTGAAAAGACCTTTTATCAAACACTACCAGTATAATTTCAATTTCATTTTCGGTAAGAAACTGGCTGAATACTGACACAGCAATCTGTAATGCCTTATCCGTTGCCTCCGGATACATCTCATGCATATAATCTACAATCTGCTTCCATGAATCAATCTCCGGATTATCACTCCACCAGTACTCTGGAACAGTTCTTTCTTCATATTTATTATGAAAATCCACTGTTTAATAAAACTCTTCCCATGTTTTTCCATCCAGTATTGATGCTATTTCATCTGTTTTAGGCAACGTTTTACTTTTGAACATTTCAGCCAGATTAAAATATTTACTTTTTTGAATCGGATTTTTACTTGCTTTTTTAAAATTTGTTGGATAAAAATGCTCAACTATAAAATATCTAGTCTGAACTGTTTTCAAATTGTATCCATATTCTGACTCTGCATGAACAATGGCCTCTTTAATCTTTTCTATCTCCTCTTTTGTAGCAGCTTCTCCGCTTTCATTAATATATGACACTTCTCCATTTACTAACTCTGCAACAACTGTTTTTTTCAATTTTCCGATTGCTCTAATACTCTTTCCTTTATATAAGCCAATGTATCCATGACCTGAATAGCCTCTTGAAGCTTGATCATAATAAAAATCATATTTCAAATTATCTTCAAGTGTTGTTCCCGCAACAATTGCTCTCATCCAATTTTCATCATCAGGTATCAGTTTTTCATCAAAGCAATACTTCTTATAATCATCCAGCACCGCCATTATCTCTGAATCCCGCTCATCTACAATATCTTCCATTGCAGCAACTAATTGTTCAAATGTAATATTTACATGCCTTATTGGTGTTTTTATTTCATTAATCTTATCTGCATTATACTTTTTCAATACAGTGCCAAAACTATCCATCAATGATTCTTTCATAGGTTTTGGATCTAACGTTAAAAGCACCTTTATCTCCTCTGTTCCAAACTGAGTCAGATGTTTTTCAAGCTGATTCTGCTGAAATTGATTATGTAGTTTTGTCTCAACTACTATTTTAAAACTTTTCTGGCTTATAATCGCATCTGGAACGCTTTCATCTCCCACTACCTGAAGATCAAATGTTATTTCAGGTGTCTCATCTTGTCCCAGTATTAAAGCATTCAACATTGCAAAAAATTTATCTGCATTATAATTATATAAGCGAGATAACATCAGCATAGTATTAGATGTATCTACATTCTCCTTTGAATGATATCTTTGAAAATAGTGTATCTGCACTTTTATCCCTCCAATTTATCTAAATTTTGACTTTTATATGTACTCTAGATAAAATAAACAAAAGTAATACTACTCCCAACAGCAAGCTTATAAGCAGTGAGCCCTTTCATTGGTGTCTGCTTGCCATCATTTGCTATATATGCCAGAGCTTCTCTCTTTGCAATAAAATCCTTTGCATGTTGTCTGATTGTGTCCAGCCCTTTTTCATTTATGTAATCAATATCTTTCTGCTTCAGATGGAAACTGCTTCGGAACCTGGAATTATCCAGCCGCTCAAATAACTGCCTGTACCATTCATCCTTAGTCATTAAAACTTCACCACTCGTTCCATGAAAATCACCTATTATTACTATCTATCAATAATAGGATTATACCACCATTTACCCCTATTCAACAAACACAATACCATAGATTTTCTCAGATGATTATTTCCATACCCATATTCATTCTTTTAGCAGTTTGATATACATATGTATTACTATAGCAATACTCCTGTATATACAAATCACACCTTCATTATGCGGTGTATTCTATAATTTTTATGGTATTTATGTGCCATTGTTTACAACCTGCAGTTCTGATATAATTCATGTGAACTAAAAATTAATAAAAAGGTATTATGTCAGGAGGAATGTTATGGTTTTATTAGGTGTAAAAGAAAATAATGCGCTGCAAGGAAATCGGAATGGCGATAACTGCCATTTTTTTATAAAAACATTTATCTTTCTATTCTCTTATCTTCTGTTCAGCGTCAACCTCTAAAACGCTTCGCACTTCTTCAATCGCAAAGCACTGACAGAATATGGCGGTGCCTCGTATACGAACTCTGAGGAAGCGCCATGCATATTCACGGTAATATTCTTCACCTTCTCCGGCTCTTCAAAGCTGTTTTCATCCCCCTTTTCACCGCTAAGAAGTGTTACGGTATAGTCGCCCTGTACCTGACAGTCCAGTGTAATGGAAACCGGATCCACATCTCCTGCAAAATTAACCGCCTTAATAATGATTTCGTCATTGGTGTCAGTTACTACCGAAACAAAAGCAGGTCCGTAGGGAATCGAAATTTCCTTCTGAAGCTCACCATCAACATACAGGCGAATCTGTTTTCCATCCGTTTCATATCCAAAGCGGTGATATTCTCCCGGTTTTACTGAAATAGCAAAGTCCTCAGTCAGCTTGTTGTCATGCATAAAGCCAAACTCTTCCAGTGAACATTGTCCTCCATTAACCTTCCAAAGGAACGGACGCACCAGAGCTGCATCCCATTCTTTTTCCACTCCGGCCGTAATCACGAGCTGATCCTCATAATAGGAACGAACCACCCTGGCACTGAATATACCCAACTCGAAGTAAGCATTTTCCTCAACAAAAATATCGGTCTCAAATCTTCCATAAGTCTGGTCTTCTTCTCCAAATACCACAAAGCTCTTGGTCTCATCAGCCCATTCCAGAATACTGTGAAATTCCTTTTTCTGCTCCTCATCCGGAAGCTGAATCAAGAGGCCATCCTCTGTATCCTGCACATGTCCCATTAATTCATGAGTAATCTTTGCTTCTTCTCCATTCCAAATGGGATTTCTGAAGCGAAGTTCCTTATTGGATTTTAAAGATGCCATTCCGGTTCTCGGACGATAAACACGTCCTCCCTCGTCTTCGGATTGCACCACATATTCTCCGCGATTTTGACCGAACATTTTCCAGACATAATAAGTAGGAATTCCAAAGCTCTGATGATTATTGAAACGAATCAGATTAGGATACCACGCTCTATAATTTACATTTTCAAATAATGGAGCATAAGAGGCCAATGTTACGATATCCTGATTTTTCTCAATACCCATAAGGAAAGCCGCTTCTCCCAAAGCCGCATACAACTGTCCCATATAGTTGCCTTCGTTTACAGCCACCTCTCCTACAAAGATTTTTGGTCCCTTACGATCGTAGTCATCATAATAATTTACACGTTCTGCAAAGAACTCTGTTGTATTGTAAAAATGTTCATCCACGCACTCGGCAGGACAACCATTTTTCTCTACATGCTCATTGGCTATGGTTTTAATCTGGGGATACAGTTCCTTTACCCTCTTATAAATCATGTTGTATCGCTTTTCATAATCCGGACCCCAGTTTTCATTACCAATTTCCAGATAGGTCATTTTAAAGGGTTCCGGATGCCCCATAGAAGCACGAAGCCTTCCCCATTTGCTTTCCTTAGAGCCGATAGCATATTCAATGGCATCTAGTGTATCCTGTACCATTTCATCAAGAGCCTCTCCTTCCAGAAGGACACTCTTTCTTCCCTGACAGGTCATTCCGCAGTTACATACATACAGGGGCTCCATCCCCAGATCCTCGCAAAGCTGCAGATATTCATGAAAGCCAAGTCCTAATGTACTTCTGTAATGCCATACAAACAGCTTACTGGGTCTTTCCCATACCGGACCTACCGTATCCCGAAATCTCATCGCTGTGGACGGTGTCGTTCCTTCCACAATACAGCCTCCGGGAAAACGCATAAACTTTGGACTCATTCCCTTAAGCTTTTCTACAAGATCTGTTCTGAGTCCATGCCCCATGTAGGTATTGTCAGGCATTAGTGAAATAAATCCCAGCAGAACCTCTCCGCCTTCTTTGCAGGAAATAGTAAGCTGTGCCTCGTGACAATCCTCAGCTGCTGTCAGCTTCATGTCATATCTTGTATACTCCTGACCGGAAACCACCAGACTGTTTCCAGTCAGTACTTTTCCCTGGTATTCGATCGCTACGTCCAGTCCTATTTCTTCCTTTGCTTTTGCAAATAAATACAAAGAGTAACTTTCTCCAGCCTTTACGGATATACCGCAGTAACCGGTATTAGTCAGAGATCCGTCCTTTTCAAACTGTATACGCAGAGCTGCGTCCCGATGTTCATTCAAGGTATCCGTCAGTTCCAGTTCCATCTTTGCATTGTGTGTATACCATGCCGGTATTTCTGTCTCCGGAATATTGTTGCCGGACTCCCATAGTTAAGGTTATTGCTTCCCCTGCGTACCGCATCCCGACACGCAGGGAGTTTCATTTAATCAATCTTTCCGATAAAGCGGTAGTAGATGTCTACCTTCTGTTTCCGGCAGCCATCCGGGCTTTTTACAGCTTCGTGCACCACGATTTTCTCAATCAGGGTGTTTAAAAGCTCGGTGGTCAGTTCCGTGGGACTGGCGTACTGCTTAATCAGTTCTACCCACTTTTCTGCATCGCTTTCCGTCTGTTCCATGGAGCTTAAGGCTTCCTGCAATTCCCGGATTTTTGTTTCCAGTTCCCGTTGCTCCGTCTGAAACCGTTCCGAAAGCATGGTAAAGTTGTATTCGGTTATCTTTCCCAAAGACCAGTCCTCGTACAGCTTTGTAAACAGTCCGTCTACCTCGGCTTTTCTCTTTGTGGCTCTTTTCAGTTCCACGGCTCTTTGTTTCTTTACGGCACTGCGTTCCTTGTTTCCGGCATTTAACAACTGCTGTAGCAGTTTTTCATCGTCCCGGTGCACCTGCTCCGACCAGTATTGCAGTCTGGAAAGCACATATCCGTAAAGCACATCATAGCGGATGTAGTGCATGGAGCATTGTCCCAGTCCCTGTCCGTTTTTCCCGCAGTGGTAGTAGCCGTAAGGTGTTTTGTTCTGCCGGTTTTCCGCATAAGAAAGCGTCCATCCGCAGTCGGCACACTTGATAAGTCCGGCAAATATCTGGGTCTGTCCGTTTTTGCATACCCGCCGGCGACCGGCTATCTGCTCCTGTACCTGTAAAAATACTTCCTTCGTGATGATGGCTTCGTGGGTATTCTCTACCCGGAACCACTCCGACTCGGGCTTTCGTACCACCTTCTTGTTTTTAAAAGAGACGGTGGACTGGCGGTTGTGCACGCTGTTCCCGATGTAGTTTTCATCCTTCAGGATGCTTTTTACCTGTGCTATCGTCCACTGATACCGTTTGGATTCCTCTGCTCCCTCAAATACATGGGCGAAGGTGCCGTTTCTTTGGAAATTTACCCACGCCGGGGTGGAAACCTTTTCCTCCATCAGTATCCGTGTGATTTTCGCTGCTCCTGCACCGTGCAGGGCAAGCTCAAATATCCTTTCGATAATCCACTTGGTATCCGGGTCAATCAGAAGGTGTCCCGTCTGCTCCGGGTCCTTTCGATACCCTAGGGGTGCATAGGCTCCGTAATGGGCACCATTAGCAAAGCGGGTGCGGAAGGCTGCCTTGACCTTCTTGCTGGTCTGTCTGGCGTGCATCTCATTCAGGATGTTTAAAAACGGGGCAAGCTCATTATCGCCGTTAAGGGTATCCACGTTGTCATTGATGGCAATGTAGCGTACTCCCTTGCTTGGGAAATAAAGCTTCGTGTACTGCCCGGTCAGAATGTAGTTTCTGCCAAGACGTGACAAGTCCTTTGTCACAACACAGTTGATTCTGCCATCCTCGATGTCATCAATCATCCGTTGGAACTCCGGGCGGTCAAAATTGGTGCCGGACCATCCGTCATCAATGTATTCACCCACCACGTTCAGACCGTGTTCGTGGGCGTATTCCCGGAGCATCATCCGTTGGGTGCGGATACTTCCGCTTTCTCCCTGAAGCTCATCGTCCCGGCTCAGACGAAGGTAAAGTGCCGTGTTATAAATGGTTGTATTGTTTGGTTGTTTCATCAAAATCCTCCTTTTTGAAACAACCCACGCTTACAATACTGCCTGTAAAAATATTATAGCGTAAGCATGGGTGATAATCAATGTATTTAAGCAGAAATCTTACCTTCCGCAGTGTATAGCATTACATCCGTAAGCAGGGCATCCAGCTTCTTACCGTTTGTGGCAAAGTGTTCGGATATCTCAATGTGGTTTTTCCCATACACAAAATACTGTTTTCCGTCCTCAGCCATAAGGACCTTTCCTGCCGGCGATTCCGTACCGTTTCGGTTCTTTCCCATAGGCATCCTCCTCGGTTTCCTTGGTTCCCGGCATCCAAAGATGCCGGCTATCGGTTTCTGTCTTCCTTTTTTGCTTCCTGTTTGAGCTCTGCTAAAAGCTCCGGTGGTATCCGGTCCATGAGCCGGTGTAGCTCCCTTAATTCGCTTTCCTGCTTCGCCCGTTCCATTGCATTCTTTAGTTTTCCGCTTTCCCCGGCTTTTGCCCGGGCTTCCAGTTCCCTGTTTTGGGAAATCAAATCGTCGATGGTAACCTGATACTTCTTTAGCTGCCCGAGGAAATTCTCCATCTGGGGAAACCACTTCCGTAAAAGCTGTAACGCTTCCTCCTTCTGTTTTCCGGCGTTAAACACGGTGATGTTATCCAATGTCTGCACGATTTTCTTTCCCTGTTTGGTAAGGCTGACCGCCTGCTTAAAGAGCCTTGTGGGGATATGCTTTCTTCCCGTGACTTGGGCACTTTCTCCACGTTCCAAGTCAGGATACTTCTCTGCCATGTAAGCATGGAAATCATCCTGCCATTTGGTAAGGCTTGCCCGGTTTCCGATAACCTCCTTGGCACAAAGCCGGTTATCCTTGGTTAGCGGAACAAAGGTCAGGTGCAGATGGGGTGTTTTCTCGTCCATGTGTACCACCGCAGAAATGATGTTTTCCCTGCCGACCCGGTCCGCAAGAAACTCCGTAGCCCGTTTAAAATAGGCTGCCGTTTCCTGTGTGGATTTCCCTTTGAAAAACTCCGGGCTTGCGGTAATTAACGTATCCACAAACCTTGTGCTGTCCTTTCTTGTACGACAGCCGGATTCCTCGATTCGGTGCTTGATAAATCGTGAATACCGCTCCTTCGGTTTGATGGTGTGGAAGTTGTATTTACTGCGTTCCGTATCAATGTCGGGATTACTGGCATACCGTTCTTTTTTCCGTTCGTGGTGGGCTTCCAGAGCCCCGGATGGGGCTCCCTTGTGCTTTGCAAATCGTAAAATAGCGTATTGTGGCATGTAACTCCTTCCCGTCCACAAAAGAGTGGACATTTCTTTATTTTCAAGGTACGGCTCATCGATGAACTAAGAAAAGTCTACACTTATTTTTCATGCTGTGCCGTATATCCGAAAGGCAGGAAATATAGGACATTTGGCAGGACTTTCCGCTTTTACGGAAATGTGGTAGAATGGAGAAGAAAATGATTATGAGGAGATGATACTGTGGCATTAACCATACAGGAACGATTAAAAGACCTACGGGTAGAGCGGGGACTGACCTTGGAACAGCTTGCCGGTGAAACCGGGCTGTCAAAATCTGCCCTCGGAAGCTATGAATCGGAGGATTACAAGGATATCAGCCATCACGCCATCAACCGTCTGGCTGACTTTTACGGTGTGACTGCCGATTATCTGCTTGCCCGGACAGAAACAAAACGTCACCCGAATGCAGAGCTTTCTGACCTGCATCTGAGTGACGAAATGATAGAGCTATTAAAGAGTAAACGGGTGGATACGGCACTGCTCTGTGAACTGGCAACCCACCCGGATTTCACAAAGCTTCTTGCCGACATACAAATCTATGTGGAAGGGATTGCATCCATGCAGATACAGAACCTGAATACATGGGTGGATGTGGCAAGGGCTGAAATCATGGAAAAGTATCAGACAACGGAACAGGACAAAACCATGTATCTGTTGCAGTCAGCCCATGTGGAAGAAGGCGACTATTTCCGTAGCCGGGTACATAAGGACATGGACGGCATTTTAGAAGATATCAGAAACGCCCACGTTGGAAGAAATGACGGAGCACCGAAGACCTCTGTGGCAGAAGAACTGCGACAGGATTTGGAGGAAGTGGCAGCCTTTGAAGGAAGCCGGGCAGAACAGCTTCTGTTGGTTTTCTGTAAGCAGACCAAGCTCCGTTACAATAAGCTGACAGAGGAAGAAAAACAGGCACTGATGCGGATAATGCAGAAGTCGGAGTTGATGAAAAGCCCTATTTCACAGAGGGGCAGGAAGAAATAAAATATGTATACTTAAAGATGCTTTGAGAGGTAACATTTATGGGATTTCGTACACTTGAAATTAGTCATGCAGCAGAAATACACATAAAAGAAGGGCAATTGGAAATCACAACAGACGATGGAATTGCAGTTGTGCCGATAGAGGACTTGAATCAGATTATGGTACATGGTGCTAATATACGACTTTCTACAATGGATTTATCTATCTTAAGTCAAAATAAGGTGGCACTGATGACGCTGGATGACAGATATTTACCGACAGCCATTGTGTTGCCATTTGAAGGTCATGCAAGGCAGTCTAAATTAATGCATGCACAAATAAATACTACACATGAAAAATATATGGAATTATGGATTGATATTATAAAACAAAAGATAAGTAATCAATCCAGAGCTTTGTCTATTATGGGTTTGGATGGTGCGGAAAGAATTGCAGAGCATGTGGCAACTGTAGATGAGGAAAATGTGGATTACTGTGAATCATTAGCTGCTAAAGAATATTTTGCATATTATCATGAGGGATTTAACAGAAGAAGTGAGAACCCTATCAATAGCAGACTGAATTATGGCTATGCTGTTGTAAGAAGTGCAATTGCAAGAAAACTGGTGGCAACGGGTTTTCATCCAACTTTTGGAATACATCATGACAATCAATTGAATGCATTTAATCTGGCTGATGATTTGATAGAACCGTATCGTGCAATAGTTGATTTAGTAGCACACAACAATATAGCGTCAAACATTCAGTTGACAAAATCAGAAAGAAGAGAATTGGCGCATGTATTACATAATGCCTGTATTGTCGATGGAGTCAAGGTTAATGTAATGTCGGCGATTGATATTATGGTGGAAAGTTTGAAGAGGATTATTTTAGATGCTTCGACGGAAAAATTAAAGGTACCAATGATTCTGCCGATTGAAAGTATGGAGGGAATTACGGAATGAGATTACTTGTTATTCTTAGTCCAACAGATAGATGGGGAACTAAAACAGAGTATACGAGGCTTCGAAAGTTTTTACATAAAGATGGCTATTTGCGAATAGCACCGGAAGCGTATATGCGGATAGTGCAAAATAGGAAAGCATCCGAAAAACATTACAGACGAATTGAAGAGTACGCACCTAAAATAACATATATTTGGTGACAGGAGAAGCAGATTATCAGGAAAAAGTAGTTGGCATAAACAGTCATATTATGTTATAATGAGACTTGTAACAGACTAATTATCTATATTTGGGAAGTTAATAAAACTTTGTACTAAATATAGTGGTTGAATGACCCGCCAAAAATGGTGCATCGTTCAACTGTAACCGGAACCATTAACGGAAACAGTGCAGCTTCAGAGTTTTTTGCTGATGTGGCAAAAGTTGAGGGAGAAGTTGTAAGTTCCGGTACAGTTAAGATTGGAGCCGGTTCTGTGATCATTGGTAATATTTCAGCAGCTTCTGCAGTCATTGCAGGCGCAATCAAGGGTGATATCGACGTACAGGGACCTGTTGTTGTTGATACATCTGCAGTAGTCATGGGAAATATCAAATCCCGTTCCGTACAGATTAATAACGGTGCAGTAATCGAAGGTTTCTGCTCTCAGTGTTATGCTGATATTGATGTACAGGGACTTTTTGACGGAAAGTAAAATCAATCATAGGAGACAGATACGATGAAACGTATTTTATTAAAACTCAGTGGAGAGGCACTGGCCGGGGACAAGCATCATGGATTTGATGAGCCGACAGTTACGGTTGTTGCAAAGCAGGTAAAGCAATTGGTAGATGCAGGTGTACAGGTTGGTATTGTCATCGGAGGAGGAAACTTCTGGAGAGGACGTACCAGTGAGACGATCGACCGTACAAAAGCCGATCAGATCGGTATGCTTGCTACGGTTATGAACTGTATTTATGTGTCAGAAATTTTCCGGTTGAATGACCCGCCAAAAATGGTGCATCGTTCAACAGTTCTGTCAAAGAATAAGTGTTAGGAGGGAGAAACATGGCAAAGAAATCCATGAGGAATCAGACTATTCCAAAGAATACTAGACAAACGGCTTCCAACAGCGTGGGTAAGAATAAGAAGGCCAAGGTGAGAAAACTAGGAATTGCAGCAAAGATCCTACTGCCTGCATCACTGGTTCTCATCATAACATGTGGTATCATCGGTTTACAGTCCTACATGTCCTCAAAAAAGGGCATGGTCAATCTGGGACGTAAGACGTCAGAGACAGTGGCTCGTGCAGCATCCACATCTGTAGATCGTAATACCCTTAAGATGATTGTAGATGGTAAGGCTGGTAGTACACTTCAGCAGACCTTCCATCAGTCATTGATTGGTCTCCAGTCTAAATACGATGTCACCTATATCTATGCCCTCTATAAGGATGGGGATAAGACAGTATATGCAGGCGATTCCGCTGAGGAGGATCCAGCCTCACCAGGTGATGAGTATAAGGACGATAAGAAATTGGTAGCCCAGGCATTCTCAGGTAAGATTGCCACAACACCAGAGATTACAAGATCAGAAGATGGAGATCTGATTACAACCTATTTTCCAGTGGCAGATACTGGTGGTAAGGTCTATGCCGTTATTGCTTGTGACTATGATGCATCTGGTATCACACAGGAGCTTCGTATCAATGAGATAAGAATTGTGGGTGTCACCCTGGTGATGCTTTTCATATCCCTTCTCGTCATGAATCTCATTGTCCGCAGTATCTCTCGTAACCTGAAGAAGGTGAATGATAAGGTATATGACCTGGTTCATAATGAGGGAGATCTCACCCAGACTCTGGATATTAAAACTGGTGATGAGACAGAACTCATGGCGGATAATATCAATGAGCTCTTAGCCTACATGCGTGGTATCATGCGTAATATCTCAGGCTCTTCTACCAATCTGAAGTCTGCATCCGGTAAGATTGCATCCAGCCTAAACGATGCACAGCAGGATGCGACAGACGTATCAGCAACGATGGAGGAGATGGCTGCTGCCATGGAGGAGACCTCTGCCAATCTCCATGAGATCGGTGATGCAGTGGAGAATATCTACGAAGCTATTGGACAGGTTGCTACAAAGAGTAATGATGGTAAAAAGTTTTCTAGCGATATCCGCGGTCGTGCAGAGGTCGCTGGACAGGAAGCAGAGGCTCAGCAGGCAGATGCTCGTCGCCGTGTAGAGGAGATGTCTCAGAATGTCCAGAGCAGAATCGAAGCATCTAAGGCTGTAGAGCAGATCAATCTCTTAACAGAGAATATTATCGAGATCACAGACCAGACCAACCTCTTAGCATTGAATGCGTCCATAGAGGCAGCTCGTGCAGGAGAGCAGGGTAGAGGCTTCGCAGTAGTTGCCAATGAAATCGGTAATCTGGCTCAGAATTCTGCTCAGGCTGCAGCAGAGATCCAGAAGGTGTCTAAGGAAGTAATCGATGCAGTTGAGCAGCTGGCCGCAGAAGCACAGAACATGCTGCACTTCATGGATGAGACAGCTATGACAGGCTTCCAGCGTCTGGTAGACATAAGTACTGAGTTCCAGTCTACCGCTGAGAATATGAATGATATGATGCAGGATATCTCTGGTATCACAGATGAGCTCCAGAACGATATCAATAGCATCAAGGAATCCACATCTGCAGTTAATGTGGCAGTTGAGGAGTCCGCACAGGGTGTTACAAATGCAGCTGGTCGCTCCGCTCACATGGTAGACTCCATGCGTGAGATCGGTGACGAGGCGAACTCTAGTAATGATATCTCTCTGAATCTGTCTGATGAGGTAGGTAAGTTCAAATTGGACTAAGTCCCCTTGTATCGCAGAATTAGATCGAATCTGGGAAATGTAGACCAGGTCGAGTCTGGTTTGCAGTTCTTGATTCCATAAACAGTAATGAAATACCGGCGGAAATTTCCGCTGGTATTTTTTTTATTTATAAATAATCTGACAATTTTAGCACTCAACACTTGACAGTGCTAACAAATGAGAGTATCTTATGTTTCGAGATAAGTAATGACAATATTCTTACGATGTGAGGTTGTTGAAATAAAAACTGGCATCGTGAACAAGGTTTACATTTAAGGTTGAATGACCCGCCAAAAATGGTGCATCGTTCAACGATCATGGCTTTCTTCGTCAAATGTCACGTCATTAAAGTCTGTAGAGAATCCACACTGCTTAATCAGCTTCTCATATAACTTCCATCCATCAAGTCCGGTATAAGACATGTCGAAGGCTTCACGAAACGAAATCTCTGTACCATCTCCAATCTCGCCATCACTATTTGCAAGAGCTTCATGGTAATCCTTTGTCACATCGGTTTTATCCGTGAAGTTCACATCCGAGACAATGTATCTGTCATACACTGTTTCAAATTCGCCATTTCCTTCAATCGTAGTTCTCTCCACAAGCTCTACTACAGCATTCTCAGCACCTGCATAGTCTTCCTTTACATCTTCGGAAATAATATCTTCAGGTTCCTTGGTGTTTTCTTCGGCAACTTCTTCACTGGCAGCCGTGATCACTTCCTTCGGCACTTTTTCTTCCGTGTACTTATCCAAAAAGCACACGCGTATAATAAGTGCTACAGCTATGGTTACTGCAAAAACTACGGCTATCATAATAATCAATGAGTTATTCTTCATGTTCACTTCCTCCTTCTGAACTTAACAGCGGTACAAACCGCCCATCCTGAATCAAGCCAAATCGCTTGATATATGCTTCTTTGTTTCTATAATCTTCCATTGCCTGTGGCATGTTTGCTGTCGCAAAATAAGCTTCATCCACAACTTCCCGGTTCTCATTCAGGCACTGAAGCGTAAAATACATATTCCCGATAAGTGGTGCTCCTGCCTGTTGAAACATTGGTATCTGTGGAATAAATCCTGCCGGAAGTACCTGCACAGGTTTCGTTTTATCAGGCTCCTGTTCTTTATCCGGTTTACAAAAGTGATCCTCATCTGCAAAATAGATAATCCGCTCCTTTAACAGCAAAAGATCCTTCTTTGCTTCCTCATCAACGATGTGATGCTCTATGATAAGATCCAGATTCTCCACGTATGCATCCGTTTTGCCTGCGATGATTCCTTCCACGATTTCACGCTTGTTTTCGCTAAGAACCATGTTGTAAGAAGCCATAAGCTCCATGTAATCCTCCGCTGTTGAATGACCCGCCAAAAATGGTGCATCGTTCAACTATACCCTCTACCTGCTAATCAAAGAGCTTTACTTCTGTGACTGACACGGGCACAGAAACAAAGCTCTTTTTGTCTGCTTCAAAATCGACACCCCGAATCCAGTCCCCGACTTTTCGCAGACCCGCAGATAGAGGGTATAACACACTAGACTTTGCAAGCAAAGTCCGTGTGCCAAAAAGGGGCGTTGCCCCCTTTGGATTCCCCCGTCATTTCCGTTTCTCGGATACAAAACCGACCTTGCCGTTTTTACATCCTCACCCCGGAAATCAAAGAAGCACCGTCGCCATCTTCAAAGGGGATGTTGACAGTGCTTCTTTATAATTATCCAAAAGTTGCTTTCTTGCAATACTGTGTAAGCGTGGGTTGTGGTGTAGTATCTTTAACTAAGGGAACCTCCCTTTACCCAGCGGCATAATCCTTCTCCGTTGCAAAACTCATCCAGCCATCCGGATACGGTTTTTACATGGATGCCATCCTCCTGCTGTATATAACCCTCCGGTAAAACGGAATCTTCGAAGCTTCTGTTTCGAAGCATTTCCGGATAAAGTCCTCCGTCTCCGGCACGGTTAATGTCTTCAAAAAAGATTCCGTATAAATCCCTGGCTGTCTCAAATCGTCTTTCCTTTGTTTTAATCTTTAACTTGCTCATTGTAGGCTCCTTTTTTACATTCCAAGAGTTTTGATCACTACCTGTGCCCAGGCAGGCTGTCCCGGCTTCTGTCAAATCTTTCCTATCGAAAGGGTTTTCCTGATCTGTTCTTGTAAAAATTCCTTAAAGGGTGTCACCCCTCCGCAGTTCACTACCGGTCTATCTGACATGAAGATCATCTCACAGGGCTTTTCTTTTTCATATGGATACCAGTATGGCATTGGCTTTCCGTCCGCATCATTGCCGTTTGGATCACCTGTTTTTATGAAATTCACCCAGTAATTGCACATCATTCTGGAAAGATCATAATGCTTCCCCACAAAGGGTCTCCAGCATTTCGCCAGTGTTTCAAAGAAAAACCATAAATCTACAGAATGGAAAGTTCCGGCATTATCCCATCCTGGAATATCTGAATCAAACCTGTAATAATAGTAGGGCTTTTTTTCACCTGCACTTTTTTTATCTGAAAAAAGACACTTGATCGTACATTCAATTCCGTTTACCTTTGCATACTTTCCATCAGAATCCTCCCGCATTGCCTCGGGAAAGCGCAAAAAGGTCTCAGCATTCTTTCCGAAAATCTCTTCTGCTTTCTTTTTCAAATCTTCTTTTGAGGAAGCTTCTATATAACTTGGAAATTCATCTGAAGTATTTCCAGACATAACGGGAACATTTACATGCTTGCCTTCCATGAAAAGAACCATTGGGTCACCTACACAGAACTTGTGATCCAATACGGTAAACATAGCCGGAAATATTTTGGTATATTCCTCATACTTGTCACGAATCGTAGCCGCATCCAGCTTACGAGCCTGCTCAATAGTTGAGCAACCCAGGAAAGAAAGAAAATGCTGTCCATTTTCCTCAGCATGCCACAATTCCTCCGGCACTCCGATTCCTCCAACCTGATAAGGAGAGCGAATCATTGCACTCATCACCACTGCACGATGAAATAAGCCTTCATTATCCATACATGCCATCTGGCTCATAACACTTCCGCCTCCGGCTGACTGTCCTGCAATGGTCACATTACCCGGATCTCCACCAAAGAAAGCAATATTTCTCTGTACCCATCGAAGTGCTGCCTGCTGATCCAGACTTCCAAAATTAGTCGGTGCGTCAGGCTGCTCCTCTGTCAGCTGAGGATGTGCCAAAAATCCAAAAACATTAACCCGGTAGTTTACCGTTACAACAACCACACCGCGACGTGCAATTCTCTCTCCGTCAAATTCCATTTCGGCAGGATATCCACACTGGAGTCCTCCTCCGAAAAACCATACCAAAACCGGCTGTTTTTCTGTTACTTCTTTAGCACCTGTCCATACGTTCAAATACAGACAGTCCTCATCCATGGCAATTTCCGGATCCACATGCCACTCACGGATATACACGTTATCACCGATTCCCGGAACGCTCTGCATGGAAATCGGAGCAAAGCGATAGCATTCACGAACTCCATCCCAGTCTTCACAGGGCTGGGGTGCTCTCCATCTGTTCTCTCCTACCGGAGGAGCCGCAAAAGGGATTCCCTTAAATGCAGTTATCCTAGGGTCTGCGGCTTCAATACCTTTCACCCATCCATTTTCTGTCCGTACTGTTCTCAGCATAATTCCTACCTCCGCTAATTTTACTATTAGCCATAATCCTAAATCTTTTCTATCCACCAAAAATCCAACTTTTAAATCAATTCGTTTTGCTCATCTCTCAATGACTTATAAGTTACTACAGCACATGCAATAACATAGATTATGATAACTCAAATGATCTTAATGCAGCATTTCCGTTACCGCGATAGGTCAGGTAAAGCGCCTGTATTCCATCCGGAATCGTAACCGGTGCGGTATACTTTTCCCAGACATTGGTATATTGAACCTCTAATGTCGCCAGTACCTCTCCATCCCATGCTGTCTTTACTTCAAAAGTGCCATCTGCATAGCCCCGGGTCCAAATACTGATTTCACGAATATCATGGCAGTCAAAATATTTGAAGCCGATGGTAGTTGAATCTGTAATATTGGCAATATATCCAACTTCTTCGTCTCCATCCCTGCCGTCCTGCATTACTCGTGGAAAATTCCCTTCGCCCACATAAACTGATGGGGTATCGGTAAACAGATTACATGCAAGATAAGCGGGGTATTCGCCTTTACCCTCAAGCGGACCTCCATTTAAACCGCAGGAGGTAATTTCTACCTGTGGAATACTGCCGTCCGGCATAATCTGCAGCTTTTCAGCACATCCCTGTCTGCTGTAGTAGGTATTATTGGTATGCCTGTGATAAAAAATGTACCAGTCCTCTCCGATCTGCACAATACTTCCGTGATTATTGGCACCGTAAGCTGTTGGCATATCGGCCGGCTTGTAGGTATCGATGTGCAGATCACAATTGCTGACAATAACTCCGCCATAGACAAAGTCCCTGGTAGGATTCTTGCTGGTGGCATAACATAATTCGTGCATTAATATGGATGAATAGACAAAATAATAGGTGTCACCTACTTTACGGATGGAAGGTGCCTCAAAAAACTCATGTCCCTCAAATCCGGTACCGGCACCATATTCACAGCCGGGGGCCACAAACACCGGAGCTTCCCTGATTGTCAGCATATCTGCTCCCAACACCGTAGCCATAGCTCCGGTACGGGATTTATCACCTTTTCCGCAAAATCCGGTATAAAGATATGTCACATCTCCTTCCGTCAGAACCCCCGGGTCAAACTGGGGCTCATCACCTTCCTTTTCGCCCAGACGTGTGCCATCTTCATAATGAACATAGCCATAAAATTCATACTTTCCTGCCGGAGTATCACATACAGCAACTGAAACTACCGAAACTTTGTCCAACACGTAATAAAGATAGTACCTTCCGTCCGGTCCCACCGTGACATCCGGGGCATACAGACACATTTTGCCTTCCGGGTTCAGCGGATCGGCTGTCTTCGGATAAATCACACCCTCATATCTCCAGTTGCCCAGGTCATCGACCGGAGCTGACCAGCACACATAGTCTCCCATGCAGAAAACATATCCGTTAAAGTAATCATGGGATCCGTAAACATATACGCGATTGCCAAAAACATAAGGTTCTCCGTCCGGAATATACTCCCAGGACGGTAAATATGGGTTAAACGCTTGTTTTTTCACTTTGATATCCTCCTTTGCAAGCCTAATCATGTACATTGTTTCATAAAGCAAATTACCGGGTGCTGGTATAGCGTTTTCTAAATAACTGAACCATTTACGCAGAATATTTTTCAGAAAGTGCATGTCAAAAAACGTAGGCGTAGCGGGCTACGCTGAGGATTTTTGGCATGTGCTATCGGGAAAATAGGCAAGTAATATGGTTTAGTTAATTTAAAAACGCTATACTAGTTTAAGCCTTCAAGCTGACCACACGATCATAGTCATATCCTCGATCCGGATTCACCTTTCCGGCATTCAGTTCGAAATAAACCACACCGTTTTCGTTTACAGTAAGCTCTACGCAGATATTTCCGTCCTCCTGCTTTTTACGCTCTGTTTTTACAAAAGGTCTGGATGATTCCCGAATCAGCTTCGTCTGTTCCTCACTCAGATTGGCAGGTTCTCCCATATCATGCCATACCTTCAAGGGATTACATGTTTCCTCATCTACCGTCTTAGTCAGGAAGCAGTACTCCTCCTGTTCAGCCGGAAATGTAAACTCCAACAGCATTTTTTCTTTACCCTGTTCTGTACTTTTACGGGCAATATTCCAGGCTACACCTAGATAATCACCGTTTGCACGTTTCAAAACGACAATATTGTCATCCTTATATACACAATTAGCTTCACTTTCCTCAAGCTTTTTGTAAAAAGCAAATGTCCAGAAGGTCGGCTTGGTAATACAGCCATTGGCAACCAGTCCAAAGCCGCCGTGGAATGGTGTAAAAGGAACTCCCAGCTCTTCAAACACATCACCAAATGTCCAGTAGGAATAGGATTCATTCACATCTCCCAATCTGGAAAGCTGCTGTGCTATAAGGGCCGCATTCAGGTTTGTATCATGAATGACGCCCTGAGGAGTATAGGAGCTGTTGAACTCCGTGATATGAATCTGCAGACCCTTATATTCCGGGAAACTGTCAATAATATCTCTGGTTGTTTTTAAATTTGCAAAGCCGTCCTCTGCCTTCATCAGTTCAGAATATGCATAATGTCCAATACATTCCGGCGGATCAATGGTGTAATGATGTCTGGTTACGAAATCCACAGGTATGTGATTCTCATGGCAATATTCCATAAATGCCTGAATCCATTTTTCATCCGTTCCTCCACAAACAGCAGGTCCTCCTACACGGAATCCCGGATTCACTTCCTTTATGGCATCAAAGGTTCTATGGAACAGCTTAAAATATTCCTGCATATCCGCATTTTCCCAGAAGCCGCAAAGATTGGGCTCGTTCCATACTTCAATGGGCCATTGAATAACTTCCTCTTCTCCATAGCGTTCCATCAGATGCCGCAGCAATGAATGCACCATATTACACCACATATCATAATCTTTTGGAGGAGTGGTATTTCCCTGCCAGTAAAAGATAGTCTGGCTTCCACTTGCCAACTTTTTAGGCATAAAACCCAGTTCAAGAAAAGGTCTCAGCCCCACCTTCATATAGGCATCCATTACTCTATCCAGATAAGTATAGTTGTACTCGACCCTTACCTTACCATCCTCCTCATAGGTCTGAAAGATCGCCATATCATCACAGAATAATCCATGCCCCCGGATATGCTTAAATCCGATTTCCTTTTGAACCAGGCGCAGCTCCTCCTGATATTCTTCTGTCAATGCAAGCCCCATTCTTCCGGTTCCCACACAATAATCTACATTATTGTGAAAAAAGGCCTTTGAATCCTTTGTAATCACGATCTTTTTTCTGTCATTCTCTGTTGCTCCACCAAAATTTACCATGCATGTATCTCCTTCTTCTAAATCATGTTCCTATGCAGTCACGCATAAGATGTCTGACCGCTGCACGATCCGCAGCTCTCTGATAACGATTGCCATATTAATATGATACTATCGCATTGATTTAAAGTTTCCAATGATTTATACTATAAGAAAATTGATATATCCTCTGATGTATCAGAACGGAGATTCCAGATGACTGAAATTGAATTTGTCGGCTACAGTGCCGTTCACCCCTCAGATTTTATATATGATGTTCCGAATGGCTTTACAGGCTATCTTCTGCTTCTTTTCGACTCTCCCTCGGAGCTGCTCATAGACGGAAGACTAATGCGGACAGCCGCCAATTCTGCTATTCTGTATACACCAGGAAGCAGGATTTATTACCGTGCTGCCGGTGAAGAATACCGGAATGACTGGATTCGTTTTCGTTCCGATCACTCCTTCGTGAAGCTGTTTCCGTTAACAAACACCCCATTTCCCGTAACAGATCCGGAATACTGTCATCAGCTTTTTAAATTACTAACCTGGGAGTCCGCCTTTTTCTCCTCTGAAAGCGAAGCAAACATTACTCACCTGCTGCGGGTTCTGTTCTCCAAATTAAGAGAAGGAATCCAGAATGAGTCCCCGGGTATTCACGATCATGAGCTGGTTGCATTGCATAAGATGATCTACAATAATCCTCAGCTTCCATGGAATATAAACATGATGGCTGCGAAGCTTCACTTAAGTCCCAGTCATCTTCAGACTCTCTATCACCGCAAATTTGGCTCCTCCTGCATGGACAATGTCATCGAAGGACGTCTGCGCCGTGCACAGGATTTATTAGAGTACAGCGAATACTCCATCCGCGACATTTCCGAGCAATGTGGTTATAATAATGTAGAGCATTTCTGCAGACAGTTCCGTCAGCGTAACGGCTGTACCCCTGGACAATACCGGAAAAATGCATCAGCGGGAAGCAACAAAAGACTTCTCACCCACAATACCCTGGGAGGAAGGGAGTTTGAGAAGATTAATCGGAATCATCCGGTTGCGGAATCTTTTCCGGTTCTGTGACGTCTTGATACCGGACATATCGGGATGAATAAATTCTTCTTTTTCTTCTTTTTCCCTTTGCAAATCCCCCCATTTTCCTGTATGATAGAGATAGATTAACAGTAAGGAGGCATACAGTTATGTTGCAGATTAAAAATCCGGTTTTGCCGGGATTTAATGCAGATCCATCCATTATCCGTGTGGATGATACATATTACATTGCGAACTCTACGTTTGAGTGGTTTCCGGGAGTTCGTCTGCACGAGTCAAAAGATTTAGTACATTGGAATCTTCTTCCATCCGCATTGTCCACTACGACATTGCTTGATATGAAAGGAAATCCGTCATCGGGAGGTATCTGGGCGCCGGATCTTTCCTATGCAGATGGAAAATTCTGGCTGATTTATACGGATGTAAAAGTAACCGAAGGACCGTTCAAAGATATGATCAATTATCTGACAACGGCAGAAGATATCCGCGGACCATGGTCGGATCCGATCCGTGTCAATGGTGTGGGATTTGACGCATCGTTGTTCCATGATGATGACGGACGCAAATACCTTGTTCAGCAGACATGGGATCATCGCGAATACCACCATGCTTTTGACGGTATTACAGTGACAGAATTTGACACAGAGACAATGAAATTAAAACCGGAGACAGCACGTACGATCTACGCCGGAACGGACGTTAAACTGGTTGAGGGACCACATTTGTATAAGATCAACGGATATTATTATCTGTTTGCTGCACAGGGTGGAACCGTTTGGACACATCAGGAAGTAGTAGCTCGGTCAAAGACGTTAGATGCGTTGAGTTTTGAGACAGAGCCTGGCGATCCATTTATTACAAACTTTGATACGCCGGAACTTGAGATCCAGAAGCAGGGACATGGTGCTCTCGTAGAGACTCCCGGCGGTGAGTGGTATTATGCAAGTTTGTGTGGAAGACCGTGGCACCACGAAAATGAAAGTTCGATCGACCCACGCGGCTGGTGTCCGCTTGGCCGTGAGACGGCAATTCAGAAAGTATACTGGGATGAAGAAGGCTGGCCTCGTATCGAGGGCGGACATGGCGGAAAAGTGCTTGTGGATGCGCCGAAAGATGCAATCTTGACAGAAGCACCGGCAGATCATTCGATGCATGATGAATTTGACACACCAAAACTTCATGATGAGTGGAATACACTCCGCGTACCATTTACCGAGGAAATGGGTACGACAGGGGATGGCAGGCTGACATTGGTCGGAAAAGGATCCCTCAGCAATAAGCATGAGCTTTCGTTGGTGGCAAAACGCTGGCAGGCATTTAACTTTGATGCCGAAGTGAAAGTGAAATTTGATCCGTTCAACTATCAGCAGATGGCTGGATTGACAAATTTTTACAATGATAAGCACTGGTCATTCTCTTTCGTTACGTGGAATGAGAAAAATGGCCGCGTGATCGAAGTGGCAGAGTGCAATCGTGGCGGATATCGTTCGTTCCTTCGCGACGATGCGATTCCGGTACCGGATGATGTTGAATTTGTATGGCTTCGCACAAAAGTAAGAAAGCAGTCTTACAGCTACGAGTATTCCTTTGACGGAAAGAACTATACAGAGATTCCGGGCACACTGGATGCCGCTGTATTGTCCGATGATTACGTACTCCAGTCATACGGTGGATTCTTCACCGGAGCATTTGTCGGCATGGCATGCGTGGACTACTCCGGATACGATCAGACAGCAGAATTCCGCAGTTTTGACTATAAAGAACTGGATTAATCAATAGCAAGAGCCTTTTTTAAACCAGGCTCAATCAGATGGCTGGCGATGCCGCAGAGGATTCCGGGAAAAAGGACGAAAAGTCCGGGAACCAGGAAGACTATGAGGCAGGCGCCGGCCATTGTAAATAATAAGATGAACGTTTCTTTGATGTAACCTGCCATCAGGCGCACGGAGAGCAGAAGAACTGCCGGAAATGAAGCGCGCAGGTGTGAGCGGAAGTTTGTGTGTGACCGCGCGAGATACAATGATAAAGCGCCGTCAAAGAAGCCCATGAAGTGATAAGAGGGATACTCGTAAATAAAAATAAAAAGCCAAGCACGATTAGCTGACATGCATAGTCAGCCAGTCGTACAATTTGTTTTCAAGTAATGATTTCATAGAAACTGAATGGGCGACACTTTCAGACAAAGAAAAAATGCCAGCACGAAAATGTACCGACATCCTTTAATCAATATTTGCTTGTAAACCAATCATAAAACTCAATTTCTTCTTCATCAGAAGTATCTTTATCAATGAATTCCTGTAAATCCTTTTTCATATTATTATAAGTTTCCTGATATTGTGTGCTGTTGCAGAAGGCAGTGTGCATCATTCCTCCATAAACTCCACATGTAATAGCATAATATCTTTCACATTTTTCCAAGGTTATCCGACAGGAATCCCTGTATTCTTCATCCACTATTATCAATCCGCCTTCACTTCCAGTCTGATCCGGCTGATAAATATTATCCCACATATATTCTACACCCCCAGTATTTCATTCGTATATTTGAACAATGTCACATTCAGCTGCATGATATCATACTGCTCATCACACTGAATCTTTGAAAAGTGTTTCCTATCCATGTTTGCATTTTTCCTAATCCCAGTATAGCTTCAGCTATAAGAACGACTTTCAGAGATTCTGCAAGAGCTTCTATCGGCTCAAATATGCCAGCCAAATCTCTTGAATTGAAGCACACCATCAAACTTATTCAGGAACTTGATTCAGAGATTGATGAAATCGAAAATGAGATTAAAATCATCATGGATGAAATCAACTCTCCAATTCTTAACATTCCTGGAATCAACTATCGCATGGGAGCTATGATTATTGCCGAGATCGGTGATTTCAATCGTTTAGATTCTCCTGATAAGATCTTAGCTTATGCCGGCTTTTCGCCATCAACATATCAATCCGGACAACTGGATGGTGCCTACGCACATATGGAAAAACGTGGCTCCAGATACCTGCGATACGCTTTGTATAATGCCACCAAATATGTCTGCCACTGGGATCCAACATTTGCAGTCTATCTTGCTAAAAAACGAGCGGAAGGTAAACATTACAATGTTGCCATATCACACGCTGTAAAAAAATTGGTTCGAGTGATTTATCATCTTGAAAAAACAAAGCAGCAATACATAAAAGCAGCTTAAATCTTTCTAATTCAATACTCCTTTTTTGAGCACTTATCACGATGCTCTTTTTGTCATACAGTTTTCAAGGTTCAAGGAACTCTAACTGAGTTCCAAATATATCTAAAATACATTTCTGTACTTTATTCAAAAAATATCATTTTAAGGCTTGACTTTTAATAGTTAGTCTTCCTAATAATAGACACTTCATAGTTTAATTATATCAAATATAGCTCCGGACAGCAATTATACATATGTATTGGCAGCATTGAAAGGTAAATTCATTTTATTTATAGAACAAAAGACGTTGCAAACGAAGCATATCCTCACAACCAGCCTTAGCTCATTAAATATAAAATTAACAATTCTACAACTTCAACGTTTATGTTCCCCATAAAATTAATCTATCAGGATTCACCAAATCGTCAAATTCAAATCTTCTGTTGCTTTCAATCTCTCCGCAAGACTGAAAGTTAATTTACAGTTCCGTATGAGCAATTTCCGTTCCTTTCTTAAATCGATTCTTCAAGGGCAGATAGTATATCAACATCATGAACAGCGGTTGCTGCCACGACAAGCCTATGACATACCCAATCAGTTTTATGTTCGCAGACAAAATGCCTACTATAAAGGCAAGAACAGAAGAAACTATAATTAACTAAAACTTCCCACACCAAAAAGGTGTGCTGAACCTTGAAAATTCAACAATATAGGCAATAAAAAGGGCATAGATGACATTTCCGTGGTATAATTG
>ONDV01000037.1 GCA_900316665.1 uncultured Lachnospiraceae bacterium | reverse complement strand
TTTGCTGTTGTGGACTTTACTCCAGTCTTAGGTGAAGCTACTGTTTTCTCATTCTTTGCTGTTGTGGACTTTACTCCAGTCTTAGGTGAAGCTACTGTTGCCTCAGTCTTTGCTGTTGCGGAACTTACTTTGGCAGCGGCAAAAGCTGGAGTAGAAGCACTGAGAGCAAGAGCAAGAGCAAGAGCCCCTATTAAAGCCTTGTTTTTCATATGTTCCTCCTAACCAATAACATTCTGTGGTTTATATTAACGCTTTCGCGATAATATCAGTTTTCTGCGGGCACATAAAAAGTATTTATGACGATGTCTTTTCTTGCGGTATCATCCGAATAAAATTCATCATGTTCTGTCTCTTTATTGAGAACCGTCTTGCCCGGAATATGTATGTAATTATCGTCCGTTATCTCATTTTTCTGAAAGGAAGATACTATCCTTGAAAATTCAGATCCGGACATATTTGTAACCGAGTCTTTGGAGATCGCATTAAATACAGTGATCGGAACAGAAATATCCTGCTTCATTCTCTCACTCATAGTCTGAAGGAAAGCATTGAAATATTGTTCTTCCCTCTTCATGCGAAGGTCATTGCCGCCGGATGTCTCTGTAATGCGATATCTGATATAATACTCCGCATCATCACCCTTAAGAGTGATTTCCTGACCTTTTTTCCATCTGTCGCCAATGTCTTCCAATGCAGTTAATTTCACGCCTCCGACAGCATCATTGGCTTTACTGATAGCATTAAAGTCAATGGCACAGTACCTGTCTATCTTTATCCCATACAGATATTCCGATACTGAATGTACGACAGACTCGGCGCTCCTCTTGCCTCCTCCGCCATATGCGTAAGCAACACACAGGTGTCTTCTCAGAGTATTCTTCAGGTTACCATCCTCATCATAATATCTGACATTGGTCATGGTATCTCGGTTTACAGGTATTATTTTGACATCTTTTTTTGATTTGTCAAGCACAATAAGAAGATTTACATCGTTCTGTCCTGCGTCATTGTCAAATTTTTCATCACCGGTTTCCTCTATGTCTTCCCTGTCAACTCCAATAATAAGAGCCGTAAAGAGATTCTTGTTTCTCTTATAGAGTTTCCCTTTGTATTTTATCTCTTCAACTGTCTCGACTTTTTTATTTTCAGAAGACTTTACTTCTTTTTTCTTTTCTTTGCCTGCGCTTTTCAGCATGAACAGCAATATCCCAATAATTGCTGCAATGACCAGGATATCAATCAAAAGGATCAAAAACAGAACCGGTCTCTTACCCATCTCATCAGATTCAGCATTTTTTCTGTTTGCAGCCATTTATCACTCCAGATTCTGTTCCTTTTCCAGCTTTCCTATCACAAGGAATCTTGATGTCTCGCTGTTGGTACATGTAGAAAGGGTCACTATTCTGCTGTCCGCACTCACATCCACACTGTCATCATAATGAGTCCTGTCATTCTTGGTATTTTTAATATCGCTTAAGAATGCCTCTCTGCCTTCCTTGGTCGAGTAATCATAAGATTTCAGCAGATGTCTGTCATCGAAAAGCGTTGCTGCAAATATCTTGTATGTGTAAAGCTTGTCCTTAGTCTCAATGGTAAAAGTCTTATTGGCATTGAAGAAATCTTCTTTATAAAAATTATGAAGAGTTGAGAACATTGATTTGTCCTTCATATCATGTCCGTAAAGGATCGTATTGAAGTTTGAAAAATCCTTGTCCTGCTCACGCTCTGCATATATGCAGCCGGGATATCCATAACTCTTGTCCCAGTTATGCATCAGGTAGAAATCCGTGTCCTCATTGCCCTGAGCCATCATCACAGGATAATCGACATCCGTTCCCGGAACCTTTATCCAAGCTATTACGTCGTCATTCTGAGCCTCAAGCTGGGAAAAATCTATGGTACGGCTTGCTTTCTCACTGTCTACCTTGACATCAGACTTGTCATCGTCATCGTCAATGACCGTCACCTGCTTACGGAGTTTCTTATATGAATCCGAAGCATTCATAAGCTTCACATATTTTGCGCCGAGAAAACCTGCAACGCAAAGCAGAAGAATCGTAATAATAATAAGGATTATTATTGCTATCCTGCTGCCGGAGCCCTTCTTTTTATTAGAAGACTTTCCTTCGCCATCGTTCTTTTCGCTGTTCAAATCTTCGATATCTACTTCTTCTTTCTTATCCTTATCGCTCATAATTTTCCTCTGTTGATACTGACCCACAAAAACCGATGACAGTTTATTACTTTTTTTCAAAAATGTAAATACATTTTATCCGTCAGTTCTGTCCAGAACCAGATCTTCGTAAGTCACTCCGTATTTACGTGCTATATCCATAGCATACGAAATGCCCTCAGGCGGCGCTATTTTCAGCTTATATGACCTTACTCCGCCTCCGGACTCCATCACGATCGATTCAGCCTTGTATTGTCCGGATGCTTCATTTATTTCATCCTTATCATGCGCCAGCTTATGCATATGCGTGTTGTAGATCACACGGCAGCCCTTCTTCAGCATGGCGCGCACAGAATCCCTGGCGATATAATATCCCTCTTCAAAAGAAGTCGTGGAAAAAGTCTCGTTTAAAAGAATAAGACTCTTATCAGTCGCATCTTCATAAATGCTCTTAAACCGTCTGCACTCCTCACCGAGTCTGCCCAGCTCCATAGTCTTGTCCTCATCAGCCGGGAAATGAGTGTATATGCTGTCAACAGGTGTAAATTCAAAGCTCTCCGCTGGCGCATATATGCCGCCTTCAGCCATAAAAAACAGCTGTCCTACAGCCTGTGTAACCGTAGTCTTTCCACCCCTGTTGGCACCGGTCAGAAGCCATACCCGATGCTCATCAGAAAAATCCATATCATTTACGACCACATCCTCAGGCGATTTTCCGTCAAGAGATGCAAGTTTCAGATTATATAGCCCTCTGGCATCCATCGCCTTGTCCGAACACACAGGTCTTGTAAAAGAAAATCCAGCTGCCATCAGCTTCTCTATATATTCAGCCCATCTTATATAATATATAAATTCCGGCATGAGCCCTGTCACATCCGTGATCGTGATCATGGAATATCTGTCAAGGACTGATTTCAGCCTGTGAACCATCTTCTTCAAGAGCTGATCAGCTATTTCATTCATATGGCTCGTGATGCCCCGGATCGACTCATCACTGTCCGGTACCTTTAAAAGAGTCTCAAGCGCAAGCGGATTGAAAACAGCAGCCCTTGCCAGATTGCCGTCGTCAGACGCGCCCTTGTCTCTCATATCAAAAGGCTCGTAATTATATTCCTCGTCCCAGGTATTGCCATGACTGATCTGGTCTTCCTTGACCTTCATATGATCAAGAAAATTAGTAAGGATTCCCGAACGTGTAAAATATTTATCGTTCAAAGAAACTATTCCGATTGAATCAGCCTCATACGCCTCATTCAGATTGATTCCAACTGTAATGCTTTTGAAGTTTGAGGTATCAGCCCGAAGAGAGGCAATATCCTTCTTCATACCCATGAATCCGTTATCATTATAGAGTTCCGAGATGTATTCCTTCAGGTTCTGAAGTCCCTCTGATTTTATTTCTGACTCATTAAGACATCTGTAGAGAGATTCTATACATGATATATATTTTCCTATATCATTCATTCTCTGCAAAAGATCGAAGGCTCCTGCGTTTGTCTCTATACCACGGTTGGTACCGCTGTACTCCTTCATGAAATTGATCTGTTCAAAGACCTCTATTATCTCTCCGCGCAGCTTTTTATTATTGAATATATCATCAAAAATATCGCATCTGTACTGAACCGTCTTTGGATCAGACGTCATAACGCGCATTACGCTCGCTATATAATCGCGCTCTTTCTTATTATCCGTAAGCTTCTCAATTATGGAATCCATGCCTATGTCATGGATAGCCGTCTCAGAAAGCTTCTTCCCCTCCACTCCCTTATCAGGATATAAAAGACTGATCTTTTGTGCCATACTATGCCCCCTTTTTTCTTATTTCAGCTGCAAACCGTCATGAAATGCTTTTCCGACCACAGGTCCAATGACACGATATGAATTCGTACTCATGTCAAACATTATCGGTTCCAGCTTGTCCAGATCCACCTTCCCGTCAGTAAGGATTTTCTCATCAGCCTGTGAGCTTACGATTTTTCCGGTAAGCACACCGGTCTCTTCGTCATATGACTTTACCTCACACTCCAGAGTAAGCGGATATTCCTCGATTACGGGCGCATTGACATGAGCTGACTTATGCACATGAACGCCGGCCTTCTCGATCTTATTCGCATTTCTTCCGCTCTCGACGCCAAAGTAATCCGAGATTACAACCGTATCCTTCGTCGCCATGGCAACTGTAAAAGCACCTGTCTTTTTAATATTCTCTGTGGTCTTGTGCTTTCCCAGGAAAAATGTGATCTCTCCGTCGCCGCTCTGCTGTCCCCATGCAGCATTCATTGCATCAGGAACCCCATTCTCGTCATAAGTTCCAATAATAAATACTCCCTCAGGAGTGATCACAGAATCTTTTGCGGTAAGTTCCATATAAAGCCTCTCTTTCATAAAAGCAATTCCACGATTTGGCATTTGACTTTATACTAACACATAAAACTTCCTGCCGCTATTTCTTTATTAAAAACTCCCGGAGTTCGCCTCCGGGAGCCTTTCTTTTCAATAGGTTTTATTTTTTTACATCCTTGGCATAGAACCTGTCATATTTCAGTCCGGATATATCGCATACCGGCTCTTCTCCGGCCACAAGATTGGAGATAACTGTTCCGACTCCCGGAGCAATTCCAAATCCGTGTCCGGTAAATCCGCAGGCAAGAATAAGGCCCGGCACTTCCGAGACAGTATCTATTACCGGCACTCCGTCCGACATATTATCAGACCATCCGCCCCATGCTCTTACGATCTTGGCATCTTTCAGTTTCGGAATATAGCGTATTATTCCTCGGCATATGCAGGGAACAGTATCGCTGTAATTGACAGGTGTACCGTTATCCTTTTTATAAAGCTCAAATCCGGTCGAACCGCCTATAACGAATGAGCCGTGGTTAGTCTGATGTCCGTAGAAATCTGCTTCTGCCGTACCAAGCATCTGCTCGAACATACGGGGTTCAGCCTCTGTAACCAGACATTCTATCAGCTTTTTTACCATGGGAATATCTATTCCAACCGTTCCGGCAATGCGTCTTGACTCATATCCGGCAGCAAGCACTATGTAATCCGCCTCATATGTATCTGTCTGTGTCACGACCTGACGGGCTTTGCCTTTTATTTTCTTTATTTCTTTTACATCTTCACCGGTAATATAAGATACTCCCAGTCTTCTGGCCGCCATATAATACGCAAGCGTGGCTTTAAGAGGATTGGCGTGGCCGTCTGTAGGACACCAGCTGGCTCCTATGACCTCATCGGAGAGATAAGGATTTATCTCTTTGACATCATCCGGCCCTATCATCCTGACATCGAGTCCAACCGCAGATGCCTTGTCTGCCAGCTTTTTCAGGATCTCAAGATGTTTTTCGGTCTTCCCGAGACGGAGATTTCCCTTCTTATGATATTCCACATCTGCTCCAAGCTCCTCTGAAAGATTCGGCCAGAGCTTTTCTATTCCGTACATGGCCAAGGGCAATTCCCTCGGATCACGCCCTGACTGACGTACTCCTCCGCCGTTTCTGGAAGAACCGCCGTCTCCTATGATATCTGATTTCTCAAGTACAGTTACCTTGTATCCCTTCTTGGCCAGATAATATGCTGACGCGCTTCCGATGATGCCAGCACCGATTACGATTACATCACTGTTCTTCATAAGTCAGTCTCCTCCGTCTCATCTGCGAATACATGCATCTCCGTTGGTCTCATCGGCGCTCTGGATGTGGCCGGCTCAAGTTCTGCAGGAGATACCTTTAGTTCTCTTGCTACTATTCCTTTAACGAGCTTCGCACAGGTCTGACCCTGACAGAGACCCATACCGCATCGCAGATACCTTCTGATTTCAGCAATTGTCCAAAGGCCTTCATGAACAGCTTTCCTGATCTCGCCCTTTGTCACTTCCTCGCAACGGCATACAATCATATCATCGTCCGGCTGAGGAACAAATTCTCCTATATCCTTCGATCTGTATTTTAATTCTCCCATGGATAACCTCCTTTTTTCTCAATCAGCTGCCTTGAAGAATCTGGCCTTCATGGCATATTCTTTGGGAACGCTTATCGTGAGAAGGCTTGTTCCGTCAAATGCCTTCGAAGTACGTATATTGGTCACAACCGCGTCGCATACCTTCTGTCCGCTTCTTCCGAGCGCGATTCCGGCATCGCCGACCTTGGGGATAGGAAGAAATTCATAAGGAAGAGTCACCGTTGCCCTGCCGTCTTTAGTATCCTCATCCACAAGGAATATTGCCTGACCCGGGCAGGAAGCCACGCACATACCGCAGTTTATGCAGGTCGAATCCGCTTCCACAGCCGGAAGCGCCGTGATCTCACTTCCGATTTTGATGCAGTGCTTTGAGCAGGCATCCTGACATGGATTGCAAGGGATATTTTGTGTACATTCAATCACCGGATGAATTCCCACCTTATGTGTCACACCCGGAAATCTCTCTATCTCATCATCAGCCACATAGCCTTTTTTCAAAAGATTTTCAGAAATATGAATGCCTTCCTCGGTATTTTCGATTTTCTTTCCTCTGTTTTTGGGAGCAAACATTCCCTGTCTCAGCGCATCGAGGGAATTATCAAGTTTTTCAAGTTCTTCGTCTCTTTCTTCCTTTGAAATAAAGCCCAGATATTCGGACGCGACCACTCCGGACATACGGCCTTCAATCATGGCAGAACTTGCTTCCTCGATTCCTGACACATCACCGGCGGAGAAAATACCCGGGACAGATGTCTCGCCATATTTACCGATGATCGGTACCTGTCCTCCGCGCTTGGGATTGTCCTCCATCTCGCATCCTGCCATCTTCAAAAGCTGTGACATAGGCGAGAGACCAACGGCTACGCAAATCGTATCAACATCGAAATGTTTGTCGGTCCCGGGAATAAACTGAAAATGGCTATCGACTTCAGCTATGGTAACTCCCGTGACATATTCATCTCCTTCAGCTTTCTTAATGGTATGCGAAAGATAGAATGGCACTCCGGTCCTTGCAACCTTGGCTGCATGCACGCCGTAACCTCCGATCTTCGGAGCCGCGTCTACAAGTGCCACCACCTCGCATCCTGCCTGAAGCAGCTGATAGCTGACGACCAGTCCCACGTTTCCGGAACCGAGCATCAAAATTTTCTCTCCCGGTTTTACTCCGTACAGATTCATAAGAGTCTGTGCCGCGCCTGCACCCATAACGCCCGGCAGATTCCATCCGTCGAACATGACCATATTTTCTGCGGCGCCTGTGGCGATTATTATGCTGTCGCCCTTGAAATGATGGACTTCCTCACCCATCCTGACGACAACTTCCCGGTCCTGATAGAGTCCCACAACAGTTGAATTAAGCTCTACTCTTACGCCCAGATCGTCAGCTTCCTTAAGGAGCTGCTCGCCGATGTGGAAGCCTCTGATTTTTGCCTTATGCTCCTTTGAACCAAAGAATTTATGAATCTGCTTGAAAAGCTGTCCGCCCGGTCTGGCATTCTCATCGAACACCACGACCTTCATACCGTGCTTCGCAGCCTCTATTGCGGCAGACAGACCGGATGGACCGGCGCCTACTATTATCAGGTCAAATCTCTCTATCTTCATAATAAAAACCTCCGGTAATCACTGCTTATCAAACGGCTTGTCACTTACACCGTACTGGGTTCTCACATCCATGCCTTCCGCAAGGGGCGTCATGCATGTGCGTACGTTGGGTTCTCCGTCAACCACCATTACACAGTCAGTGCATCTTCCTATGGCGCAGAATATTCCACGCGGCTTATGCTGCTTCATCGTATAACGATGCACCTGTACGCCGTTCGCCTTGAGAGCTGCCGCGATAGGCTCGCCCTCATATCCCTTCATTTCCTTACCGTCGTAGCTGAATGTAACCACTCTCTTGTCCTCGTTCTGCGTTCCGAGAATGGGGTGGGTCTTGATCCTGCCTGCCATAGCAATTCTCCTTTCACAATAAAAAAATGGCGTCAAGAGACGCCATTGTCTTTGCCAAGTCATTTGTTTTCTGCTGATAGTGTGTATCCTATGACATAGCATTATTCTTTTATTGTATTTTTCGGCACATGATCATCTCAGTGCTTATAGAGACTTTTCTTCCCGAATAATAATTTTCCGCCACATTATTCCTCGATATTTCTGACTCTCTCACGGTAGTGTCCTTCTGTAACCAGCTTCTTATAGCAACGCGGAGTCAGACCCGCGTATTTTTTGAAATCCCGAATACACTGGGACTGATCATAGTAGCCCAGATCACTGACCCAGTCGGCAGTCTTTTCATCATAACCGTAATTAATAAATTCGATAGTGCGCTGAAACCTTAAGATATCGCAGAAGGTCTTTGGAGAAAAACCCATCTCATCCATAAAGACTTCTCTGATATAACGTTCCGAATAACCCGTAATATCAGATAAATCCGACACACGTATCTGACCGTCGGCTTTGTAGATGATGTCCCTTACTGCTCTGAAAAGCGCAGTCTTTCCAAATGGCTTTTCTTTTTTCATCTCAATCTTTCCATATTCTCTCAGAAAGATATCGATTCTCTCCCTGAAATCAAAAGAATGTGCCAGGGCATGGAAATCGAATATATCCTTATACTCTTCCTCAAGATCTTTCCGGGCTCCTATTATATCCCTGAGTCGTATCTCAAGCCCCTCGGGACGGGTTCCTGGCATAAATCTCACTCCGAATATATCGGTCGCATCAGGCATCAGACTTTCCTTTACAGAAAGAGGAGTCCCTGAAACCACTGCAGAGAATCCTTTTTTTCCGTAGCTGAATATAAAGTCAATACATCCGTCAGGTATGGTCCTTATCGGATGAGACGCTTTTTTCTTTATATTATAGAAATGCGATATACCCATATGTCTGTAGGACAGCTGCAAAAATTCATCACTGTCCAGTACAAAAAATGGTTGAGTAGGTCTCAATTTGTCTCTCTTCCAGCTGTTTTTATCCATGGAACAATCTTCTCCTGAAGCACTTTTTAATATGATGGTCACAGTGTCAAAAGTATCTGTACAGAACTTCACGCATCACAAATTGCTGTATTCAGCATATCTTTGCACACCGCCGTTTTATACAATATTTTACCACGTCCGAATGTAAAATATGATTACAGTTTAGAAGAAAGGCAACGGCAAAGGCGTCACGTTTATTTACGTGGCGCTTTTTTTGTCTATTTAAAAACAAAACAGGAGGTATCTTATGAGCGATTATCCGGCAGTAGACTTTTTATTTCTGAATGAAGAAGACATGATAAGGGCAGGCGTGACCGATATGCCTGAATGCGTCAAGGCTATGGAAGAGGTTCTGAAGCTGCTCGGCGAAGGCGACTTTATGATGGGTGGTGAAAATCATTATTCACACGGCACCAAGCTTGCTTTCCCTGAAGAATCCCCCTTCCCCGAAATGCCGTCTGGCAAGGGCGAAGACAGAAGGTTCATGGCAATGCCCGCCTACATCGGCGCTCCTTTTGACAACGCAGGTGTGAAGTGGTACGGCTCCAATATGGAAAACAAAAAGAAAGGTCTTCCAAGATCCATCCTGATGGTAACCATTACTGATAAGGATACCGGCGCTCCCAAGGCCTTTATGTCCGCAAACCTTGAAAGTGCCTACCGTACAGGCGCTGTGTCAGGAGCCGGATTAAAATATCTTGCAAAGAAAGATTCTAAAATAGCCGGTATATACGGTCCCGGCGTCATCGGCAAGACTACATTTGAGGCCATGATGGTTGCCTGCCCTTCAATCGAGGTTGTAAAAGTAAAGGGCAGAAGTAAGCGAGGCATTGATTCATTTGCTGAGTTTGTCCATGAGAAATTCCCGTCAGTAAAAGTCGAAGTAGTAGATACGCTTGAGGCTATGGTCAGGGATACTGATGTCATGGCATTCTCAGCCACAAGCGGTCATGATCTAAGCAAATATCCCCACGTGCAGAAAGAATGGGTAAAAAAAGGAGCTACCATAGCATGTCCCGGCGGCGTAGAGTTTGATCCTGATTTCCTCGTGAATGACTGCCGGCTTGCTGTTGATGCTATGGGTCTTTATAAAGCATGGGCAACAGAATTTCCTTATCCCACCTATGGCGGAGTTACCATAGTAGGAACCAAATTCATGGATCTGGAGCATGAAGGCAGAATTACTGATGATGATATCCTCGACATGGGAAAAGTAATTCTCGGAAAACAGCCGGCAAGAGAAAATGACGATGATATCATTGTATACTCTGTCGGAGGAATGCCTGTAGAAGATGTCGCATGGGGTACTGTCTGCCTCAGGAAAGCCGAAGAGCTTGGCATAGGAACTCCTCTTCATCTCTGGGATAAGCCTTTTATGTATTGACTTATTTCATTAATAAGCTTAACGACAAAGCCGTCGGTGTAGTCCGGCGGCTTTTTGTTTTTTCGAAATCTGAAAGGAGACAATATATGAAACATCTGGTGATTACCATTGGATGCGAATACGGTGCCGGAGGCCCGGAAATAGGAAAGATGCTCTCAGGTGCGCTTGGATTTGCCTATTACGACAGAGATCTTGTCGACTCAGTCGTAGACAGGATCGGCGTAGACAAGGATCTGGTCAAAAAGGCCGACCTGGAGACCAATGTCCACTATTCTTTCGACACATCCCTCGGTCCCCGTTACGCCAATCTCACCAACCGCGTCATTTCATCCCAGTTTCAGGTCATCCACGATATGGCCGAGAAATCTTCCTGTGTGATCATAGGCAGAAGCGGAAATTATATTCTGAAGGACCGTGACGATGTACTGAATATTTTTATCTATGCTCCCGAAGAAGTAAGGATTCGTTCCATTATGGAGCACAAGAAGATCAGCGAAAGAAAAGCTGCTGAGATAGTGCATTTTAATGATGAGAAAAATCACGCACGTCATAAATATATAACCGGCACATACAGGGGTGACAGATCCACCCGTCACATTATGATAGACAGCAGCTTGCTCGGCTGGGAAAAGACAGCGCAATATCTGCTGATGCTTGTCGAAATGATTGAAGAGAAAGTCGGGTGATCATATGGCAGAGAAAAAATCAGAATTCAATAAAGTATTCAGCTCCTGGGATATACTCGTAATTGCCTTCGGCGCCATGATAGGCTGGGGCTGGGTGGTTCAGTCCGGAGACTGGATAGAAAAAGCCGGCATCATCGGAGCCATGCTCGGCTTCCTTCTCGGCGGCATAATGATATTTTTCATAGGTCTTACCTACGCGGAGCTTACTCCTGCCATGCCTGAATGCGGAGGAGAACACGTCTTCAGCATGCGGGCTATGGGTCCCTATGGATCATTTATATGCACCTGGGCAATTATCCTTGGATATGTATCTGTCGTATGCTTTGAAGCATGCGCCCTTCCGACCATTATCACATACCTCTGGCCGGGATTTCTGAAGGGATATATGTACACAGTCGCCGGGTTCAGGATATACGCATCCTGGGTCGCAGTCGCTGTAATATTTGCATTTGCCATTACTTTAATAAATATTCTCGGCACCAAGACAGCAGCTATCATACAGACGATACTTACCGTCGCGATCGGAGGCGCCGGAATCCTTCTGGTCGTAGCTTCCGTATTCAGAGGCAGCCCATCCAATCTGGACGGACAGATCTTCTCAGGAAAATCCGGCGGAACGATAATTAATAATATTATCAGGGTAGCTGCTGTGAGTCCCTTCTTTTTCATTGGTTTCGACGTAATACCTCAGGCAGCTGAAGAGATAAATGTACCTCTGAAGAAAATCGGAAAGATTCTCCTCTTGTCTATAGTGCTTGCCATCTCTTTTTATGCACTCGTCATCTTAGCTGTCGGATATGTAATGGATTCAAAATCAATAGTTTCATCCTATGCCGGCTCAGGACTTGTCACAGCAGATGCCATGGCAAAGGCTCTCGGAAGCAAGGCTATGTCCAAGGTAATAATCATAGCCGGTATGTGCGGAATAGTGACCAGCTGGAATTCCTTTATGCTTGGCGGCAGCCGCGCCATATATTCAATGGCGGAATCTTATATGATTCCGAGGATCTTCAAAAAACTCCACCCCAAATACAAGACTCCCGTTACCGCAGTATGGCTCATAGGAATACTTAGCATGCTCGCTCCATTTGCCGGCAGAAAGATGCTGGTGTGGGTATCTGATGCAGGCAACTTCGGTTGTGTCCTTGCTTACTGCATGGTATCCGTATCATTCCTTATCCTAAGAAAAAAAGAGCCGGACCTTCCCCGTCCATATAAGGTTAAACACGGTAAGATCGCCGGCACCCTGGCCGTTATCACGTCAGGTCTCATGCTCCTTCTTTATATTATTCCAAACTCAGGCGCCACGCTTGCACCTCAGGAATGGGCAATAGCCGGAGGATGGTTCATACTTGGAATAGCATTTATTGCGGCATGCAAAGCAAAATATAAAGAAAAATTCGGATACTACGCTCCCCTTCATTCTGCAGCTGCCGTAAGCATAGAAGAAACCGAAAAGAAGGGTCGCGAATCCTGGTCAATAGAAGCATCTCTAGAGGAAGAAGAGAAAGAAAAGACTTCCATTCCTTATGTGTCTTCTGATTTCTCATATTATCTTCCGGTCAACATTCAGTTTGGATCCGGAAAGACAGATATGATTGCATCCCTTGCAAAGCCATATAAAAAAATAATGATAGTGACCGGGGGCTCAAGCGCCAAGAAATCAGGTCTTTATGACAGAGTAAAGAATTTATTGGAGAATGAAGGCATTGAAACAATGCTTTTCGATAAAGTCACTCCGAATCCTCTTACATCTACTGCCATGGAAGGAGCTGCTGACGCTAAAGTAAATCATGTCGAAGCTGTTGTTGCTCTTGGCGGCGGATCCGTAATGGACTGCGCAAAAGCCATAGCTTTTATGGCCAGAAACGAAGGCGATGTATCTGATTATATTTTCGGAAGAAGGACCGGAAATACCGCACTTCCTCTTTTTCTGATCCCTACTACATGCGGAACCGGATCCGAGGGCAACGGATTTGCCGTGCTCACGGATCCCAATACCGGCGACAAAAAATCACTTCGTACTCCGGCAATTGTCGCCCGTGCATCTATAGTGGATCCTGAACTTATGAAGACAATGCCGAAAAAAGTGCTCTCATCAGTTGGATTCGATGCATTGTGTCACTGCATTGAAGCATATACTGCCAGGAAAGCTACGCCTATCACCGATGCTCTCTGTCTCTATGCCATTCCTCTTATAGCAGATAACCTGGTAAAAATATACCGGGGAAAGGGAACCGATGAATCATGGAATGCCCTGACTCTTGGCGCAACTCTTGGCGGCATGGTCATAAATACGGCCGGCGTCTCTCTCTCTCACGGCATGGAACATCCGGTAAGTGGCAAGGTAAATGCCACTCACGGAGCAGGTCTTGCTGCCCTGACTCCAGTCTGCATAGAGAAAGAATATAAATATAACCGCATCAAATTCGGCCGGATATCAAGAATGCTGGGCGGCTTTACCGCTGAAGACTGCGCCGGAAGGATTCGTTCCCTTCTCCTTGATCTTGATATGAACATAAAGCTGTCTGATCTTGGAATTAAAGAGGAGGACATTCACTGGCTTGCTTCAAACTGCATGAAGGTCTCTGCCGGAAATGTAGCAAACACACCCGGCAGCTATAATGAAGAATCCATTTCGGATTTATACAGGATCGCCCTGTAACATCTAACAATATTCACAAGTATGTTTTGTTAAAACTATTTACATTATCTCTCTTTTTGACGATAATAATATATGTACTGATACATTTGATTATTATATATTGATAAGGTGAGATAAATGTCTCGTATCTTTCGTAAAGATAAAAACAGCAGCTCTTCTTATGAAGAGACAAGCAAAAGCCCCGTCACGGATGATATCAAAGTGCTCGTTTCTCTTATAGCGGCTCTTATCGCAATATTCATCCTGACGGGGCTTTTTGTGCGCCATTTCGGAGTAGTAAATTCCACAGAGCGCATACCGCTTAAAGATATAAATATCGAAATAGTACATAAAGACGGCACCGTAGAGCATTTCAAGGGGGAATATCATAAACAGCTGCTCCTCACGGATAAGATGATCGTCCACATAGGGATTCCCGCGATAGAACATTCCACAGACAAAGCCATGTGTTTCTGGTATTATAACTCTCTTCTGACAGTAAAATCTCAGGGAAGGGAGCTTCTAAAATCCGGTTATAAAACAATAAAAAATGGAAAAATGATCGGACACAGAATGGTAATAGTGCATGTTCCGGATCATTCCTATGGCAAGGAATTGACTGTAACTATAATTCCTCTGGAAGCCCATTCTACTTCGCGCTTTGTTACGCCATATCTTCTGCCGGATCTTAAGGCTTTTATTTTTCCGGTAATGAATAACCAATTTGATTCTATTCTGTTCCTTGTAATTTTCTTTGTATCAGCTGCTGCCGCAATAGGTTTTGCCATTTTTTCCATCTCTGCCAAAAATTATACCGGAGTCTTTTTGTCTCTCTTTATTTCAGCCACATGTCTCTGGTACATGGGATATAAAGGGATAATATATCTGCTGTCAGACAACCTGTTTATATGTTCGAATATAGAATATATTGCTCTTTCAGCCATGCCGGGGCTTTTTGCTCTGTATATCCAGTCAGAATTCCAGGAAAAATGGAAAAAGATTCTTTTCAGGGTCATCGGTCTCATCTTTCTGTCCGTTTTCTTCATCGAGCTTATCCTGACTTTCTTTGATATATTTGTATATACGAAATACCTTCGCGTATTTCAGGCCTCTCTGTTTTCAGTGCTTATTCTGACTATCATACTGCTTCTGACCCGAACCAGAAAAGCAGAACAGCTGCCGGACAAAATAATGCGATACGGCACGGTGGTTACTCTTTTTTGCGCGATATTAGAGCTTATTCGTATTCTCGTGAACGGTCTCTCTTCCGATGTATCCAGGATGCCTCTGGTTCAGGATTTCATCAGCATGGATTTCGCGCAATACGTCATCATTATTTTAATAAACGTACTTATAATTTCATACTTTATGCGAATACTTAATATGTCTCGTCAAAGCATTCTCCAGAATGAGCTGAAAAAAATCGCCTTCACGGATTCTCTCACCGGCATTCCAAACCGCAACCGCTTCGAGCAGATGTGCGATGAATATTCTTCTCACTGCAAGGGATACGGAGTAATGTTTGTAGACGCAGACCGGCTCAAGCATACAAATGATACCTATGGGCATACCGCCGGAGACAATCTCCTTATCACCGTAGCTAAATCTCTTTCCGAAGCCATGGACGGAATCGAAGGCTTTTTCGGCCGCTATGGCGGTGACGAATTCATAGCGGTAGTGCGTGATGAAAAAGAATTAAATTCTGTAAACAGCCGTTTCAGCGCAATTCTTGATAAGACAGCAGCTGACGGCCGCTTCCAATTTTCCATATCGGCATCGGTAGGAACGGCGGGCTACAGCGAGGTATATGACAACAGCAGCCGGGATACGGTCGTATCTGATGTCATAAGGCTTGCAGATCAAAGAATGTATGAAAACAAAATCCGCCGCAAAATGGCACGCCTGCAATAAAAAATAAAATCCCTGTGATGCTATTGACATCATGGGTTTTCATCTGATAAAATATACTCTGTTGTTCAAGATATGCGGGTGTAGTTCAATGGTAGAACACCAGCCTTCCAAGCTGGATACGTGGGTTCGATTCCCATCACCCGCTTTTATTGCGCGAGTGGCTCAGTTGGTAGAGCATGACCTTCCCAAGGTCGGGGTCGCGGGTTCGAGTCCCGTTTCGCGCTGAAAAAACGGAAGCCTTTCGGCTTCCGTTTTTTATTTATTAAAACTTCCCACATTTAATGTAACATCACGAAGTGATGTTACAAGTGCAAGCGCAAGCAAACGAAGTGTGAACTTTAAATGCGCTTGCATCAATTAACATGGATCATCTTAGACAATATGTAATGACCTCCGATTTGTAGGTTCGTGGATTTACCTGTATACTACAAGTCGGAAAAGACAAATGGTAACAGGGATTACCGCATACAA
>ONDV01000094.1 GCA_900316665.1 uncultured Lachnospiraceae bacterium | reverse complement strand
TAATCTGCTGTACTTTGCAGAAGATTATTTCAGGGGATACCCTCTTTTATTTCGCTTGATTTTTCGAATATGAGAAGCGGATAAAGTGCGGATCAATACCCGATGAAGGCGTCCATCTTCTGGTGTAGGGAATCTTCCGTGACGTAGGCAGCCTCGGTGATCTCCAGATGAATCAATTCAGGATCGATACCTGCCTCGTGCACCAGGGCGCCGAAGTCTTCCGGAAGGCTTGAGTTCACGAACTGGGCAGGTGATACATTCACATTGATCCACTGCAGTCATTGTTGCTGTGCGGGAAATGAATTCAGTACCTCAGTTTCAGCCTGGACAGCTCGACCGGAACATCATAGCCCAGCTGCTGAAGGTATTGCAGCATCCCCTTCTGTGCGAGGTCAACGTGATTCTTAGGTGCTACAGTAACTGATGACAGGGGCATGCTGCCTTTTCCGGACAGGTCGATTTCGATGTAGGGCAGGGGGAACCCATCCTTTTCGCGGTAGAGAATCTTCTTCTTATCCGGATTACGGAAGACCAGGCGGTATTCCTCTTCAGGAGCAAATTCTTCCTGCTTGAAGAACATGGCATATGCGTTCAGCATTTTCTGCATTCGACGGCAGAGTTCCTGGAATGGAGATTCATTACTGCCAGATACCGCCTGCTCCATGATATCGCTGAAGGAAATACCAATCCGGTCAGGAATAGTTCTCATCAGCAGACTGCTGACGAGATCGTGCTGCAGCTGCGCGGAATAGATCACGCTGCCATGGCAGTAGATGTCCTGATTCGTGCTGATCCTCCGGATCAGTTCCGGTCCGTCGAACGCGACACTGTATCCGGTCTGTTCACCGAATTCAGCCCAGAGCGTAATGCTGTCCTGATCCGTAGAGAGTGAGAGCACAAAGGTGTCGTGACGCTTCATTTCCTCAAGCGTATTCACAACCTGCTGCGTGAGAAGGTCCCGCCAGGATTCCGATTCCAGTTCATTCACAACTGCCGCAGTCACATGCAGTATATAGTCCATCTCCTTGGTGTCATTGAGAAAACTGCTCTTTGTTGCGAAGAACTTCTGCGTCTTCAGAATATTCAGAAGGCTTGTGCAGCGGGTGTAGTGATAGAGACATTCCCCGTCTGTGACCTGGTGGAGCTGCAGATATTTTCTGATCATAGGTTGTTATTTCCTTTCACGGCTTTCATATCATACAGACTGTATGTAAAGAACAGATCGCGGAACTGTTTCCGAGCAATACCGGCATGCCGGCAAAACCTCTCCGCATGGCTCTCGGATCGCTGCTGATCCAGAAGCAGCTGGGCTTCTCGGACCGATTCCAGTCGTGGTAAAATGACGTTAATATAAAGTGTGGATTATATTAACGTCATTTTGAAAGGACAAATATGGAATATATTGTCAGAGATCTGGAACGTAAATTCATGAAAATGAATCAGGTATTTAAGGTAATTCTGGTCATGGGTGCCAGGCAGGTCGGCAAAACCACTATGTTAAAGCATCTTGCCGCAGGGGATAACCGGACCTTTGTTACTATGGACGATGCGCAGAACAGGGAGCTTGCTCGGAGAGACCCGAAGCTCTTTTTTCAGATGTACAATCCACCGCTTTTAATTGATGAAGTACAGAAGGCACCGGAACTTTTTGAAGCAATGAAGGAAATATGTGATTCTTCGGAAGAAAGTGGTCTTTTCTGGCTTACCGGATCGCAGAGCCAGAAGCTGATCCGTCAGGCAGGAGATTCTCTTGCCGGGAGAATCTGTATACTGCATATGTATGGCCTTTCTCAGGCGGAACGATTGAACATACACGGTCTGCCGGAATTCTCATTTACGATGGAAGGACTTTCTGAGAGACAGAGGCATTTTCCAGCCAATAATATTCGCGGGGTATATGATGCAATATGGAAGGGCAGTATGCCGGGAACCCTTCTCATGGATCAGGAGCAGAGAAATGCATATTATGATTCATATATCAATACCTATCTCATGCGTGATGCTGTAGATGATAATGGGATAAAAGATACTGCAGGTTTTTTACGGGTTCTTAGGGCATGTGCTGCCTTCGCCGGGAATCTCTTAAATTATTCGGACCTTGCTGCGGCAGGTGATGTGAGTATTCCTACTGCAAAGGCATGGGTGAAGATACTGGAGAATATGGGAATACTATATCTGCTTGAACCATATTATAACAATGAACTGAAGCGGATGATCAAAACGCCGAAGCTTTATTTTTGCGATACCGGATTATGCGCCTGGCTTTCTATGTGGACCAACCGGGATGTACTGATGAATGGTGCGGCAAGCGGACATATTTTGGAAAATTTTGTTGTCATGGAGTTTGTGAGACTCTATAGCAGTGCTTCAGGAAAAACCGGACTTACATTTTATCGTGACACCAATCAGAAAGAAATTGATCTGATAGTAGATACGGACGGCTCCCTGCATCCGATTGAAATAAAACGTTCCGCGGCTCCTGAAAGAAAACTGGTAAAAGCTTTTGATGTTTTAAAAAAAGCTTCCCAACCTGTAAAAAATGGGGGAATCGTATGTATGACAGAAAAAGTATTTCCGGTTGACGATAAGAATTATCTTATTCCGTGTAACATCATTTGATTTGATGAAGCCGAAACTGCGAGAGAGTAGCGCATATTCTTTTCATAAAATAGCAATTTTATGAAAAGAATACGCCATAATTATAACCTAAACTCTCGATTAATTATACTCGGTTATCCATTCCGAGTGTATAAAACCCTGAAAAAGTGCTGTGGTTAAGCCATTTCCGAAGCATATTTTT
>ONDV01000041.1 GCA_900316665.1 uncultured Lachnospiraceae bacterium | reverse complement strand
CATTTCTGCGCGCTTTTGTCAGAGAGCCGCTAAAAAGCGCGTGCGAGCAAACAGAAAAACACAACTTGTGAGCCACCACTGTGACATCTCTTGGCAAAAGCGAATGAATCCTTGCAACGAAGATGAACCATGTTAATTGATGCAAGCGCATTTGAAGTGCAAACTTCGTTTGCGAGCGCTTGCACTTGTAACATCACTTCGTGGTGTTACATGAATTGATGCAAGCGCATTTGAAGTGCAAACTTCGTTTGCTTGCGCTTGCACTTGTAACATCACTTCGTGGTGTTACATGAATTGATGCAAGCGCATTTAAAGTGCAAACTTCGTTTGCTTGCGCTTGCACTTGTAACATCACTTCGTGATGTTACATTAAATGTGGGAAGTTTTTGTAAATGAGCGTCAAAATAACCGGGTTGAAATCATGGAATCTATGTGATATAATGCTAGGGTTCATGGATGGTTTCCCGAGCGGCCAAAGGGGACAGACTGTAAATCTGCTGCTGATAGCTTCGGTGGTTCGAATCCACCACCATCCATAGCCGGTGTGGCGGAATTGGCAGACGCGAGGGACTTAAAATCCCTTTCTGGCAACAGAGTGTCGGTTCGAGCCCGACCACCGGCAGCGGTCACAGCGAATGCTGTGACCTTTTTTGTGCGAAATAACCAATTTTGAGGGGGAATATTTTAGCATTTAACCGAAATTCTTTTCTTTGACTTCAATGCTGTTGAAAACGTTTCCAAAAGATGATATTCTTCTAAACAGTAATATAGGTTTTGCTTTCAGGAGCATATAATGAGAACAAGTGGGGTTTTGCTTCCGGTTTTCAGCCTGCCGGGCAGATACGGAATAGGCTGTTTTTCAAATGAAGCTTATAAATTCGTTGATTTCCTTCGTAAAGCGGGTCAGACTTACTGGCAGATACTGCCGCTGGGGCCGACAAGTTACGGCGATTCGCCGTATCAGTCTTTTTCGACTTTTGCCGGCAATCCTTATTTTATAGACCTTGAGGAACTTGTTAAAGAGGGACTTCTTACAGAGAGTGAATGTGACGGCGCAGGTCTTGACGGAGAGCCGTCTGATATTGATTATCCTTTGCAATATCAGAAAAGGTATGAGCTCTTAAGAATCGCTTACAAAAGATCAGATCTTGCAAATGACACGGAATACAAGGCTTTTTATTCTTCAAACAGATACTGGCTTGATGATTATTCTGTGTTTATGGCTGTTAAGAAATCATATAATGATCAGGGTCTTGAGACCTGGGACGATACCGTAAGGATGAGACGGAAAGAGGCTGTTGAGAGCCGTGTCGCGGATCTTTCTGATGAGATAGGGTTTCAGAGATTTCTTCAGTTTGAATTTGATTCACAATGGAAGAGACTGAAGTCTTACGCTAACAGAAACGGTATAAAGATAATAGGAGATATGCCGATCTATGTTTCGGCTGACAGCTCGGATGTATGGGCAAATCCTGAACTTTTCCAGCTGGATGAATCCATGAGACCGATAAGAGTAGCAGGCTGCCCGCCGGATGCATTTTCCGACAAGGGACAGCTCTGGGGCAATCCGCTCTACGCCTGGGATTATCATAAGAAGACCGGATATGACTGGTGGAAGAAACGTATAGAAAAGGCATCGGAATGGTACGACATTGTACGTATAGACCATTTCAGAGGATTTGACCAGTATTATTCAATTCCCGCAGGTGCGGAAGATGCCGTGAACGGGGAATGGATGGACGGACCAGGATATGATCTTTTCAAAGAACTGATACCGGTGCTGAAAGAAAACAATGCCGGTGTTATAGCTGAAGATCTTGGATTCATTACGGACTCTGTCAGAAAACTTGTAAAAGACACAGGATTCCCAAATATGAAGGTACTTGAATTCGCATTTGGCGGCAGGGATGACGACAATCCGAGCGAATATCTTCCTTTTAATTATGATCATAACTGCATAGCTTATACAGGTACGCATGATAACGAGACCTTGGTTGGCTGGTTAAAAGGTCAGCCGAAGAAGGTCATAAAATATGTTGCTGAATTTACCGGGGTCAGGAAACGTAAGATCAAGAAGATGGCCAGGGCTTTAATAAAAGAGGTGATTGCGTCTCCTGCTGATTTTGCAGTTATACCTCTGCAGGACTGGCTTGGTCTTGACAACAGAGCCAGAATTAATACTCCGTCCACGCTTGGCGGCAACTGGAGATGGAGATTTACTGACGGAGCTCTTACAGACAGGCTCGCTTCGGAAATGAAGGAAATGACGCTGTTATACGGACGCAAAAATCCGTCATTTAGAGAGAAGAGAGATGGTGATGATTAACTGATGGAGACATTTACTATTCGTGATATCGCGCGGATATGCAAGGTCAGCACCAGCACGGTTTCGAGGGCTATCAATAATGATCCGGGCATAAACCAGAAGACAAAGGAACGTGTGCTCAGAGTTGTAAAGGAATTCCATTTTGTTCCAAATAACAGCGCAAGAAATTTAAAGAGAGTCGATTCCAACACGGTCGCTCTTATTTCTAAGGGCATAGGCAACAGCTTCTTTCAGAGTATGTATCCCCTGTTTGAAATAGAACTCTTAAAACATGGATTTCAATTTATCTTAAGCGAGATCGGTAATGACAGAGACAGCGGGAGGGCCGCTGCCGAAATAGCTAAGGAACGCCGCCTCAAGGGAATAATATTTCTCGGCGGAATGATGGAACAGCCTGAAATATTGATAAATCAGGTAGATGTGCCATATGTTCTCTGTACGGTGGCTGTAAATGCTGATCATGAGCGTTATGGCTGTTCTTCCGTAGCTATAGATGATGAGAAGGAAAGCTTTCGAATAGTTGATTATCTTTGCAAGAGAGGGCATAAGAGGATTGCCATAATATCCGGATACAAAGACGATAATGCAGTCGGAATGCTTAGAATCAAAGGATATGAAGAAGCTCTTAAGGATAATGGAATAGAGGTATGTGATGACCTTATAGGATATATGCCGACGAATATTCCTGACTATACCATTGAGAGCGGATACGCCGTTATGAAGGAACTGCTCTCCAGAAATAACGGCATCACAGCGGTATTCGCCACATCCGATCTTACTGCGTTCGGCGCCTACAGAGCAATCGCGGAAGCCGGACTTAAAATCCCGGATGATATCTCGGTGGTCGGATTTGACGGCATAGATATGACGAGATATATGGTTCCCAGCCTTACTACAGTCAGACAGCCGAGGGAAAACATGGTTAAGGCATCTGTGGATCTTCTAATGAAGGAGATAGAAGGAGAGAGTGACACAAGCCAGCTTGTATATGATGCTGAAATAATAGAACGTGAATCTGTCAGAACCGCAGGTGATTGAAATGGCTGAAAAAAAGAAAAACGAGAGGCTTGAACGTTTCCAAAGCGGGATGGAGACAGCTGCCGGCATGGTCGAGCTGAATCTATTGTTTGTCCTGACATCGCTTCCGGTTTTTACGTTAGGCGCTTCATTTACGGCGCTTCATGTGACAATGATGAGGCAGCTTCAGGAACGTGGCGGATCCCTCTCTGGAATGTATTTTAAGAAATTCCGTGAGAATTTCAAACAGTCTACTCTGATCTGGCTGATAGCCATGGCTCTGTATGCCGTCTTTATCACAGATTATATCTTTGCCGGAAGTATCGCCGGTCAGAATGCGGCACTTGTGCTCAGGACGATTGCGATGATAGGAATAATTATCATTACTTTCGTGACTATATACGGACTTATACTGGCAGGACTTTTTGAGAATTCTCTTCGCAATATGCTTGTTAATTCTCTATATATGTCGTTTAAAAACGCGCCGAGATCATTAGCAATGTCTCTTATCACACTGTCTCCGGCTGTTGCAATTTTGCTTGACAGCGGACGGTGGAGCATATATCTTGCGTTTTATGTGATATTGTGGGTCAGCGCGGCAGCGTTTTTTAATATAAAAATGATACGGCGACCACTTCAGCCATATCTTCCGGATGAAGACACCGGGAAACAATAATTGGTTACATTTAGTAAAAGAAAGGATATGAAATGGAAGGCAAGATTAATGAACTGCTCGGACGCAAGTTCGGCAAGAACCTTGACAACTGTACAAATGAGGAGCTTTTCGACTGCCTTATGGAGATTACTAAGCAGGAGATGGAAGGCCGTCCTTCAGTACAGGGAGACAAGAAGCTCTATTATATATCGGCAGAATTTCTTATAGGAAAGCTTCTGTCCAACAATATGATTAATCTCGGCATCTATGGACAGATCAATGACGCTTTAAAAAAGCACGGCCGCGAGATAGCCGATATTGAGGAGATAGAGCTGGAGCCGTCTCTTGGAAACGGCGGACTCGGACGTTTGGCGGCATGCTTCCTTGATTCCATAGCTACTTTGAATCTGCCGGGAGACGGAATAGGTCTCAATTATCACGACGGACTTTTCAAGCAGGAATTCAGAGATAATCTGCAGCATGAAGTCAGCAATCCGTGGATCACGAAGGATAGCTGGCTTGAGAAGAGAGAAGGAGTATCATTTACGGTACCTTTCAGAAAATATACTGTTCATTCCGTGATGTACGATATTGATGTACCCGGATATGAGACAGGCACAGTAAACAGACTTCATCTCTTTGATCTGGATTCTGTGGATGACAATATTGTCAAGTCTGACTCGATTGATTTTGATAAGACGGATATCATGAAGAACCTGACTCTCTTCCTTTATCCTGATGACAGCGATGATGCAGGAAGACAGCTTCGGATCTATCAGCAGTATTTCATGGTATCAAACGGAGCACAGCTTATAATCAAGGAGATGAAGGACAAGGGATATGATCTCCACGATATGGACAAGCATGTTGCAATTCAGATCAATGATACGCATCCTTCGATGGTTATTCCTGAATTGATCAGACTCCTTCAGCTCGAAGGCTTTACTATGGATGAGGCAATAGATGTGGTGACAAAGACATGCGCTTATACTAACCACACTATCCTTGCCGAGGCGCTTGAAACATGGCCTATGTCTTATATGGAAGAAGTTGTACCTCACCTTCTGCCCATAATCAGAGAACTTGATAACAGAGTCCGCCATAAATATTCAGATTCATCTGTCTATATCATTGATAATGACAACCGCGTTCACATGGCTCACATGGATATCCATTACGGTCACAGCGTAAACGGTGTTGCAGCACTTCATACCAAGATTCTTGAGGATTCAGAGCTTAATAATTTCTATAAGATCTATCCGGAGAAGTTCAATAACAAGACCAACGGTATAACATTCCGCCGCTGGCTGGTTCACTGCAATCCGCTCCTGACAAATGAGATCGAGAAGCTGATCGGCCCCGGTTTCAAGAAAGATGCGATGAAGCTTGAGGATCTGGGAAGATATCTTGATGATGAAGCAGTTCTTACTGAACTTGACAATATAAAGAAACAGAACAAGAAGACGCTTGCGGATTATTTCAAGAAAAAGCAGGGGCTTGATATCGATCCTGAGTCTATATTCGATGTCCAGGTCAAGAGACTTCACGAATATAAGAGACAGCAGATGAACTGCCTGTACGCTATCTGGAAGTATCTCGACATCAAGGCCGGCAATAAGCCGAAGAGACCGATTACAATGATTTTCGGTGCAAAAGCTGCTCCCGCATATATTATCGCGAAGGATATTATCCATCTCATTCTCTGCCTCCAGCAGCTGACCGCATCTGATCCGGATGTAGCGCCATATTTCAGAGTTGTCATGGCTGAGAACTACAATGTGACATATGCAGGAAAGATCATTCCGGCAGCAGAGATATCAGAGCAGATCTCACTTGCATCCAAGGAAGCATCCGGTACATCCAACATGAAGTTCATGCTGAACGGAGCAATAACACTCGGAACAATGGATGGCGCGAATGTTGAGATTCATGATCTGGTCGGAAAAGACAATATCTATATCTTCGGAAAAGATGCGGATACGGTCGTAAATCTTTATGCAACCAGCGGATACCATCCTTCTGACTATATGAAGGATCCTGAAATCGCCCGTCTGGTGGACTTCATAACCGGACCTGAAATGAAGAAGATAGGAAAAGAAGAGAACCTTGAAAGACTTCACCATGAACTGATCTCCAAGGACTGGTTCATGACTCTCCTTGATGTGAAAGATTATATCGAGACCAAGGAGAAGGTCTACAGCGATTATGAGGACAGAAAGGCCTGGAACAGAAAGGCTCTTGTCAATATTTCCAAGGCAGGTTTCTTCTCGTCAGACCGTACTATTGAACAGTATAATAATGACATATGGCATTTGAGATGAATCAGAGATAGTCAGATGTTATAATATCAGGCAGGGAAACCTGCCTGATTTTTTTTGCAGCTGATGGCGAGAATAAATATAAATGTCTGGCAAAAGTTTTTTGACAAACATAATATATTACAGGAGATATATAGATGAGAAGAATAGCGACCGGTCTTACTGCCCATGTAGATGCCGGAAAGACATCACTTGCAGAGGCCATGCTTTATCATACAGGCATAATCCATAGAGAAGGATCTGTTGATAAAAGGAATACCGTCATGGATTTCGATGAGATAGAGAAGGAACGCGGAATTACCATATATTCTTCGATGGCAAGGATCCTTATTGATGATCTTGAGGTAACACTTATAGATACGCCGGGACATGTCGATTTTTCGGGCGAGACTGAAAGAGCGCTTGAGATAATGGACTCTGCCGTGCTCTTAATAAGCGCGCCGGAGGGAGTGCAGAGTCATACCAGGACTCTTTTTGACCTTATTAGGAGACAGAAACTTCCATGTATTATTTTTGTAAATAAAATGGATATATCTCCTTTCGGTAAGGAGACGATCATGTCGGATATAAGAGAATCGCTCTCTGATGATGTGGTGTGCTTTGAGTTCTCCGAAGGAAGAATAAGCGATGAGACTGCAGAGAATGTCGCGTCCCTGTCGGAAGATGCCATGAATGAATTTCTGGATACGGGAAGCCTCGGCAATGAGACTATGGCAGATCTTTTTAACAGAGGTCTTCTTATTCCTGTAATTTTCGGCAGCGCAAGGACCGGCAGCGGGGTAGATGATCTTCTTGAGATATTGAAAAGATTCACGCCTGATGAAAGGCGGGAAGACGCATTCGGAGCTGTATGTTTCGGAGTGTCAAGAGATGCCGACGACAGACGTCTCTCATTAATCAAAATAACGTGCGGACAAATAAATGTAAGGGATGAGATAGCTGATGGAGACGAGAAATATAAAATAAATGAGATAAGAGTTTATAAAGGCAGTTCGTTTGAAGCTGTCCCATCAGCTTTCGCAGGAGAAGTTGTGGCTGTAGCCGGTCTTTCGAATTCATATCCCGGAAAAGGATATGGAATCGAGTCGGACAGAACGAGTCATTGCCTGACACCGGTTTTCAGGACAGAGATAGTGCCGGAAGGTCAGGTATCATCACATACTCTTCTCGAAGCTTTAAAAAAGGAAGAAGAAAATGACAGTCTCATGAATGTGTCATGGGATAGAAGCACTGACGGAATAACGGTATCTCTGATGGGAACTGTCCAGAAAGAAGTTCTTATCAGAAAACTAAAGGATAAATATGGCATAGACGCAAAAACTCTTGAGACTAAGGTTTCATATAAGGAGACGGTAGCGGAAAGTACGGAGGGACACGGTCACTTCGAACCCTTAAGACATTTTGCGGATGTATGGCTTGCGGTCGAACCGCTTCCGGAGGGATCGGGGATTTCCGTAACCAGTGAGTGCCCTGTCGATGAACTGGAAGAGCAGTATCAGAATCAGGTATTAAGGACACTTTCGGGAGGAAAGATAAAGGGCATCCTTATGAATGAAGAACTTACTGATGTGAGATTTGTCCTGAAGCACGGGAAGTCACATAATAAACATACTTCAGGAGGAGATTTCCGGAAAGCCACGGAAATTGCGGTAAGAGATGCCCTGATACATGGGACGGGGAAAATACTGGAGCCTTATTACAGAGTAAGACTCACCGTGCCTGTGGACAAGATGGGACGCGCCATGAAAGATCTTGAGAGAATGAGCGGGGACATAGAAAAGCCGGTTATTAATAAGGAATTTGCGATATTGGAAGGATATGTTCCGGTATCATTGATTGGCGGTTATCATCAGGTGGTAACATCATATACAGGAGGGCTGGGAAGTCTGTCGCTTGAACCGGGTGGATATGGCCCATGCCATAATGAAGATGAAGTAATAAGTGAGAGGGGGTACGATTACAGAAAGGATCAGGATCATCCATATAAGAGCATTTATGTGCATCAGGATATAATGGAGCCGGATCCTTCTCTTGACGGGAGACATACAGTTCCAAACGGATTTGAGAGGTGCGTGCATGACGGTCCAGATGGTACTTATGGGCAGGAAAGTATTAAAAAGACGCCGGAAAACAAAAAATATGACGGATATGGCGGGCTTGAGAGCGACCTGAAGGAGATTTTTGAGCGTACTTATGGTAAAATAGAAAGAAAAGATATTGGACAGGCTTATGAGATCAGACCTGCAGATGATGAGTCATCCTCTGAAAAAGCAAGAGAAGAATATTTCAGGTCTCATAAGAGATCAGGGAAAAAAGCTTCAGTTTTTAAGCCTGTCTTGATAGTAGATGGATACAATGTAATTCATTCATGGCCGGACTTATCAGATACTGATCTTGCGGCATCAAGAGAACAGCTGCTTTCTATTGTGTCAGATTATTGCGGGTACACAGGGGAGGAAGCCATACTGGTATTTGATGCTTACAGGATTCCTGATAATGAGGGAAGCGACATGGCATTTGATAATGTCAGGGTAGTCTATACGAAGACTTCTGAGACAGCAGACGCCTTTATAGAAAGAAAAGTTCATGAGCTGATGGACAGGGGCGGCTGTTCAGTATCTGTTGTCACATCTGATGGATTGATACAGTCTATGGTCGCAGGAGAAGGAGCCAGACGAATTTCTTCCAGAGAGTTTTTGTCACGAGTGAGGGATACTTCAAAATCGTGTCAGGAAGAATTCAAGAGACAAAACGGACTAAAATAGTTTTTCGGGGGTGGCAGTTATATGAGATTCATTCATTGCGCGGATCTTCATCTTGATTCCAAGATGGAATCTGCTCTTCCAAAAGAAAAGGCGAGAGAACGACGCGAGGAACTTCTCATGACATGGGAGAGGCTGGTAGAATATGCCGCTGCCAACCGGGTCAGGGCTGTCCTTATTTCAGGAGATATATTTGACAAGCCGCATAACAGGAAAGATGCCAGAAACAGAGTCCGTGAGATAATGGAGAGGCATCCGGAGATCGATTTTTACTGTCTCAGGGGTAATCATGACAATTCTGATTTTCTTATGGACGTAAGAACTGAGGATGTCTCTGATAATATACTCAGATTCAGAAATGACGAATGGGTAATGTATTCCTATGATGATGATACACAGAGAATAGTAATAGCAGGACGTGAGATAAACAAGGATAAATCTTACGATATGTCAAGAGATCTGGTGTTGGATCAGGCTGACTTTAATATTGTAATGCTCCATGGCAGCATATCGGGAACTGATGATGAGAACCGCATCAATATTAATGAATTTAAAGGGAAAAATATTGATTATATGGCACTCGGACATTATCATTCTCTTATGACCGGAAGAATAGACGACAGAGGGGTATACGCTTATTCAGGATGTCTTGAAGGAAGAGGATTTGATGAAGCCGGAGAGAAGGGTTTTATCCTTCTTGATATTCAGAATAACAAAATAAAAACGCAGTTCGTGCCTTTTGCTTTCAGGACAATTCATGAAGTGCATATAGACATCACAGAATGTGAGAGCATGATGGATGTAATAGACCTGGTGCATGAAAAACTGCGAGGCATACCGGAACGCGATATTGTGAATGTAGTGCTTGACGGTCATATTCAGATGGATCTGGATCTCGATACAGAGAGGATCAAAAAGAATATTATCGGAGATTTTTATTACGCAAGAGTCACAGACAATACCAGGGTGCAGGTAGATTATGAATCGTTTCGAGATGACAGATCTCTTAAAGGAGAATTTGTCCGTCTGCTTGAATCAACTGATATGAATGAAGATACCAGATCTGAGATCATTGAGACCGGGATGAAGGCTGTAATGGGGGAGGATATTGACGAATGAAGTTAATTTCATGCTATATAAGAGGCTTTGGAGGTCTCTCGGATTATAGCGTGACCTTCAGTGAAGGCCTGAATGAGATATATCATGAGAACGGGTGGGGCAAGTCTACATTCTCGTGCTTTATTAAGTCCATGTTCTATGGAATGGAATATTCTCCACGCAGGAAAGACCTGATGGACAGAGAACATTTCTATCCGTGGGATGCTGACGGTTATGGCGGATCTTTGACTTTTTGTGCCAATAATAAGAGATACAGGATCGAGAGATCTTTTGGGAAAAAGAGATCCGAGGACAGGTTCTGCCTGTATGATGACAAGACAGGCAGGGTCAGCAGCGATTACACGGAGAACATCGGCGAGGAACTGTTCGGTGTGGATCTGGAATCTTTCATGAAGTCTGTCTATGTGCCGCAGGACAGACCGGAGTCGAATATGACAGATTCTCTTAATGCAAAGATTGGTCATCTTGAGACTTCTCCTGATGATGTGAATCAATTTGACAATGCCATGCAGAAGCTTGACGAGGCCAGAAAAAGATATATAAAAACAGGCGGGCAGAATTCAGGCAGGCTGGTTGAAGTAAGAAATGAGATAAGGCATGCAAGGGGAGTGGCCGAGACAATTCCTGCTCTTACGGATGCATACAGTAAAAAACAGAATCAGCTTGATCAAAGGAACAGGGAACTTTATTCATGCAAAAGGGACAGGGAAAAACTTAATGCTGCTATATCAAAAAGAATGCGGGTCGAGAATGAGATAGGTGCCTACAATCAGCGTGTAAGTCAGCTGGAGGAGAATAAGGCTCAGTTATCAAGACTGGATGATTTTTTTGCGAGCGGTGTACCTACAGAGCAGGAGCAGTCTGTGGCTGAAGAGATGGAACACCAGATCAGGGCGGATCGGACGGCAATTATGGACAGGGAGAAGGTGCTTCCTGTTCCGGAGGAACAGAAGAGACTTTCGGATTTGTTTGCCTACGGTATCCCTTCAGACGTGGACAGAAAGACATGGAAGAAGAATGCGGACAGACTTATGGAGCTGAGAATGCAGAGCAGGGCTGACCGTATGACGGCAGACGACATGAAGGAACTGGCCGGTCTCAAGGAATATTTTGTGAACGGTGTGCCGGATTCCAATGAAATCGATATGATTCAAAATGCTGAGCAGGATATTCTGACGCTGGAGGGACAGAAGAAGGAGCTGATCGAATCGATAGGCAGAGATGAAAAATTATCTGCAGATCAGGGAAAAAACGGATCTTTTTCATCAAGAGTGCTGGGATTAATAATGACGATTGCGCTGCTGCTGGGCGGTGTCTTTTTTGCCCGGAAGAGCGTGGGAAATACGGGTGTTATATTTTCCGGGATATGCTTTATTATTTCCGGTGCGGTTTTTGTGCTGACAGTATATGGGTATCTCTCGGAGAGAAGGAAAAAAACACTTGAAAAGGAAGCCATGAAGAGAAAAATAAGCGGAAAGCGGGAGAGGCTTAAGGAAATCGAAAGAAGGATCTCTGAGCTTAATACTGCAAGAGAGAATTTCATGGATTCTTATCAGGGTGAGTCGGACAATATTCTCGGCAGAATAAGAGAAGTCATGCATAAGGCGGATCGATATGAGCATTTGAAAAAGCGTGAGGATGATATGCTCTCCAATACATCGGATGCCGTAGATGAGCTGACGGGTATACAGCTGAGTCTTTATACGGCGCTGAAGCCCTATGCTGACCAGTACGGCGCTGATCTCTATCATGATATGAATGAGCAGGAAGTCATCACGAGGATCGAGAAGGATGTAAAGTCAGAGCTGGATCTTCTCGAATCATACGATCATATTGAGAGACTGAGACGGAGAGTAAATGATAACAGACAGCGGCTGTATAAGTATCTTGAACGTTTTCCGATTGACAATAATGTAGAGACTACCCAAAAGTTGTCGAGGATCAGGAGTAATAAGGAACTTTATATAAAGCTGCAGAGCGAGAGCGACAGGCTGATCGGGATGATAAATTCGATGCCTGAAAATGATACGGGTTCTAATGAGACTATAGAGGAACTGCAGAACAGGCTCTCTTCAATAGACCGAAGGATAGAGGAATTAAATCGACTCATCCCGAAGGATATGGAAGATGTAAGCGCTATGTCAGATATGCTTGCTCAGGATGAAGAGACAGCTTACCACCTTGACGAACTCCTGGCTGAGGAGAAGAAGATGACCCATCGTGTTGATGTGATCACGGCGGCCATGGACTATCTTAAAGAAGCCAAAGACCGCTTTATGATGAGATATATGACTCCGCTCAGAGCCGGTATGGATAAATACCTGTCTGTGCTTCTCAAGAATTGCGGTCAGGGTGCCGCCGGAGCTATCAATCCGGCAGCTGATGAAATAGAACTTGATATGGATCTTTCGATCCGCTTCAGACATAAGGGACAGACTTTGTCTGACAGATATCTGAGCCGGGGATACAGAAGCCTTACTTCTCTATGCGCCAGATTTGCCCTTATTGATATGCTATATAATAAAGAGAAGCCTGTTGTGATACTGGATGACCCGTTTTCGGATCTGGATGATGACAAGATCAGGTCGGGGATGGCTCTTCTTAAAGAACTGTCAAAGGACCGGCAGATTATATATTTCACGTGTCACAGAAGCAGGATGAGTAAATAACTAAAACTTCCCACATTAATAATGAGAATCTTCGTTGCAAGGATTCATTCGCTTTTTGCCAAGAGATGTCACAGTGGTGGCTCACAAGTTGTGTTTTT
>ONDV01000090.1 GCA_900316665.1 uncultured Lachnospiraceae bacterium | reverse complement strand
AAAAGATTACAAAAACCAGGGACAATGGAAAGAAGTCACCATCACCGGTGAAGAATTCATGCGCCGGTTTCTGATGCATGTCCCGCCCAAAAGGTTCGTCCGGATCCGTCACTATGGCCTACTGTCTTCGCGTAATAAGAATCGCAAGATCACTTTGTGCCGGAATCTCCTTGGCTGCAAAAAGTATCTATCCCGGCTGAAGGATCTGGATCCCCCGGCGATCATCAGGCTTCTCTATAACAAGGATGTCTGTAAATGCTCGTCCTGTGGCGGACGAATCATTCCGATAGGTGCTGATCCGTCTTTGTTTCGGCCAGAGCCGCATATGCTCTGCTGATACCTTGAAACTGAATACGGATCCATGAGAAGCCTTTTTAAGGCTTATTTCTGATGCAGTCATTGCAGTTTTCTTGCATAAAACAGTACAGTTATCAGTGGATCCATGCTACACTCGGAGCAGAAGCGGTCTGATTGAAAGCCCATATATACCGGCACCCCGGACGCGCTTTGTTCAACCAGGAAAAATCGAAATTGATGCAAACGAAAGGGCAGTTATCGTAAAGCGCAATGCTGCTTTTTCGTTTGCACCACCTTCGATTCTTTCCTTAACGATTTGTAGAGATAATGTGTTAGCGCGTTATACCGGAAGTTATGATATGTGTGCTTGACACAAATACTCCTATATCGTAGTATAAAACTAATTATGAAGACAAATGGTGGATTTCTTGTTACAAAAATAAAACAGCTGGGTGATCGTATATTTGAAAGGATACTGGCAGAAAAAAACATTGATGCATTTAACGGAGCTCAGGGAAGGATTCTTTATGTCTTATGGCAGGAAGATGGTGTTCCTATTAAAATTATTTCCGAGAAAAGCGGACTTGCAATTACTTCACTTACGACCATGCTTGAGCGGATGGAAAAAAACGGACTGATAAGCCGCAAAACGGATGAAGCTGATAAGAGAAAAACTCTTCTGTTCCTCACAGATAAAGCCAAAGAACTTAAAGAAGCTTATGACTCCGTATCCAATGAGATGGGGAATATTTATTATCGTGATTTTACGGATAAAGAGATTCTTCAGTTTGAAGAGTATCTTAACCGCATCAGGGTAAACCTTGAGGAATGGAGTGACAAATGAGTATCTGTATTAAAGATCAGATTCAGAACATGAATCTTGTTATAGGGTGCACTGTTGGATGTCCGTACTGCTATGCCAGAAACAATACGAGGCGTTATCACATCATAGATGATTTTGAAAAGCCACAGTTTTTTCAAGGAAAGCTTCGTATGATGGAAAAGAAAAAGCCGCAGAATTTTCTGCTGACCGGCATGAGCGATCTCTCGGGCTGGCATGAGGAATGGAGAGAGGAAGTCTTTAAAAAGATAGCAGAGAATCCTCAGCACCAGTTTCTTTTTCTTACCAAACGACCGGATCTTCTGTCTTTTGAAACAGATCTTGATAATGCATGGTTTGGCGTTACAGTTACGAGAAAGTCTGAGTTATGGCGTATTGATGCACTGCGGAGCAATGTGAAGGCAAAAAAATATCATGTTACCTTTGAGCCTTTGTTCGATGATCCGGGTAAGGTTGATCTTACAGGCATTGACTGGATTGTGGTGGGAACCATGACAGGTGCAAAGAGCAGGACTGTTAAAACAGATCCCGGGTGGGTTTATTCATTGACAGAACAGGCTCATGAACTGAACATTCCTGTATTCTGGAAAGAAGATCTTGTTCCGATTATGGGAGAAGAAATGATACAGGAAATGCCGGATGCTTTTAACAAAGTGCTGGAGGAACAGAGGATATGGAACAACCAGAAATCAAAGTAAATCATATAGAAACAAAAAGTGTAATGACAAAATCGAATACTCCTATTGGAGGATATTCGGTGAATCCCTATGTGGGGTGTCCCCATGCCTGTAAATACTGCTACGCATCTTTTATGAAACGCTTTACAGGGCATACGGAGGAATGGGGAACTTTCATGGATGTGAAAGACTGGCCTGAAATAAAGAATCCAAAGAAGTATGCCGGCCAGAAGGTGATCATTGGAACAGTTACGGATGGTTATAATCCGCTAGAGGAAACATATAAAAATACAAGAAGACTTCTGGAAGAACTAAAGGACAGTGGTGCGGACATACTTATCTGCACAAAGTCAGACCTTGTACTAAGAGATCTGGATCTGCTAAAAGAGATCAATGAAAATAGCAGACTTACAGTATCATGGTCAATCAATACTCTTGATGAAGAGTTTAAAGATGATATGGATGCGGCAGTAAGCATAGAAAGAAGGCTTGCTGCAATGAAAGAGGTATATGCGGCAGGCATTCGTACAATTTGCTTCATTTCACCCGTGTTCCCGGGGATTACGGATATAGAAGCAATCATAGACAGGACAAAAGATCAGTGTGACCTTGTATGGCTTGAGAATCTGAATCTTCGCGGAGGTTTTAAGGCAGATATCATGAAATACATTTCCGATAAACATCCGGATCTGGTGCCGCTGTATGACGAAATTTATAACAAAAAGAACCGCAGCTATTTTGAAGCGCTGGAAAAGAAAGCAGAAGAGCTGGCTAAAAAGTATGATTGCAGGTTTGTTGATAATGAAACTCCGTATGAGAGAGTAGAGAAAGGACATCCAACAAT
>ONDV01000069.1 GCA_900316665.1 uncultured Lachnospiraceae bacterium | reverse complement strand
CGATATGAAGTGTCTCACACAATAACTTCACATCATGTGCATCATTTTCATCAAACTCGTATCCCAGATGGAACATTACTTGACCTAGATTATTCACGGCGATGCCGTGAATGTGGCTGAAAGCCACGTAGTTACTGCTTTTTAACTGAATATTGCGTTTCACTTATCAAGTGAATAAAAAAAGAGCATCCATTTGTGGTAAAATTAAGGTGACTAATCAAAAATAATACCCAAAGGAGCCCTTTATGAGTATTGTAAACACCTTAGCGCTCGAAAGCAATAGACAGATTAAAATCAATTTCGATGGAGGCGATTTATCCTCCGATGCTGGCTTACTTCTTATCAAAGAGTTTGTCAGTAACCTCGGTATTGACAAGTTTTTAGGCCGAAATTTCAAAACCAATGACTCTGCGGCATTTAGATTTCACACTGACAGAGATAACCTTCTCCAGATGATTTATATGATCATCGCAGGTTATTTTGAAGACGATGCTTCTGATGAACTGACAAACGATCCGGTATTCAAAGCTGTTCTGGATAAAGCGGCTTTGGCTTCGCAGCCAACGATCTCCAGATTTTTTAATCGCATGGATGAGGAGACTTTGAATCAGTTTCTTGATATCAGCAGAATCCTGAGAAAGAAAATCTACAGTGTTCAGATGCCTGGGGCGGCTATTCTTGACCTTGACTCTACTCTTCTGGAAGCGTATGGCAAACAGGAAGGACGTGCCTTTAACTTTCATTATCAGAGCAACGGCTATCATCCACTGGTATGCTACGACGGTATCACCGGAGATCTGATCAAGATCCAACTTCGTGACGGAACACAGTATTCCTGCACTGGTGTAGTAGACTTTCTTCAGCCTGTTCTGGACGAATATCTGAACGATTATCCGACCATCAGTCTTCTTCTCCGTGGCGACAGTGGATTTGCAACCCCGGAATTGTATAAGCAGTGCGAAGAAAATGGTACCGGCTATGTAATTCGGCTCAAAGAAAACAAGACTCTTCGGTCAAAGGCAACTGATCTTGTGGATAAACTTGATGAAATCACCCAAAAGAACAAGGTTGATTATGCCGTTGTTTACGGAGAATTCATGTATCAGGCAGGTTCCTGGCCATATGAAAGACGGGTAGTCTGTAAGGTCGAGAAACCCGAGAACCAGATGGTCTACCTGTATACATTTATTGTGACCAACATGGATTCATCTCCTGAATATCTCATCAAGTTCTACTGTAAAAGAGGTTTGATGGAAAATTTCATCAAAGAAAGCAAGTCTGGTTTTGATTTTGCTTCTGTCAGCAGTCATACAAGAATCGTTAATGCCGGCAGACTTCAGGTACACGCACTGGCATACAACATCTTTAATTGGTTCAGACGGTTGGCATTATCTGCAAAAATGCGCAAACAACGCATCGATACAATCCGTTTAAAGTTGCTGAAGATAGCTGCAAAAGTGATTCATTCAGCAAGATATATAACATTCAAGCTGTGTAGCAGTTGCCCTTATCAGAATGAGTTTTATGAAACGCTGTCAAACATAAGCATGCTGCAACCACAAGTAGAGTAGTAACTATTGGCGTACCTTGACAGTTCAGAATCAACATCATTCGTTCTACAGGGATTTTGCGCCCTTTTAAGTAGAATTGATGTCTGGTATAAACTGAACAAGTCAGATTTAAAAGTTCATGGCATGGTTTTAGCTGAAAATCTGTTCCATGAATAATTCAGGATTAATAATTTATGCAATTGACAGTTACAATTCCCGTTCTTTAGTGCTATAATAACACCAGTCGGTTAATACCTGTACTGGCTAAAAAAATCATTGATCTTCTCCAATCAATGAACCTTCCCCTTAATAGTTATTGTTAATTTGTTTTCCGTATGAAAAGGATGGATCACAGGTATCGCGGATCTGTCCTTGGCACATTTTAATCTGCTCGCTTTTAACCGCGGAGGAAATTAACTTTTTGCAGTGAGGCGTAAGATTTTTATTCTCATTAATATATACTCCTTTTTCTGCAGGCAGAAGTCCGAAAGGGCTTCTGCCTGTTCCTTTTTTCAGGATTTTCCCGGCTGCAGCCCCACCGTTTTTCATTCTCCCGGTTGCAGGTGACGGCTGAATAAGCTATCATATTTTTCATCCACTTGTTCTTTATACATAAGGAAGGAGATTTTTTCAATGAGTGACGAAAGCCGGGTTCCGGGCGAAGAAAATACCGCTGCCACACCAGAACGCGGGCATTTTAAGAAGCACGAAAACCAGAAATATACGACAATTGCTTTTTATGTCATTTTTACCTGCGCCATTCTTTTTATTCTGCAGCGAATCAGCATTCACCTTCCTGAAATCGCTTCCGCGGTCGGTACCTTCTTCCATTATATTGGCGTGATACTGAAGCCTCTGCTGGCCGGATTCGTGATTGCCTATCTGCTTTTCCCTATTGTCCGATGGTTTCAGAAAATTCTGAACAAGGTTCCGCTCCTGCGCGGTCACAGCAAAACACACAACCGTGCTCTGGCCATTGCCATCACCGGGATCCTGACCGCCGTTGTGATTATCCTGCTGCTCAGCGTCGTCATATCATCGGCGGCCCATGAGCTCACGGCTGTTTCCTGGGACGCTCTGACGGATCTGATCCGCTCCATCTCCAGTTCCCTGCAGAATACCTACAATCAGCTGACGGACTGGCTGAACAAGATGAATTTCGATTCAGAAACGCTGAGCAGTTTTGCCAATTCCCTGTCCAAAGCGCTCGGCGGCATCGCGTCCGCCATCGGCAGCCGCCTTACGTCGTCGCTTTCAAATATCCCCAGCTTCTTCACCAACGCCATCTTCGCGATCATTTTCGCTATCTACTTTCTGTCCGATTACAGAGGCCTTGGCAGGTACTGGGACCGCGTGCTCCGGGCACTGACGCCGGAAAAATTTTATGAGGGCTTCCATGTATTTTTGAATGATGCTGATCTTGTCTTCTCCGGCTACATACGCGGGCAGCTGATTGATGCAATTATTGTTGCCAGCATGATGGGAGCCGCGCTAATGTTCGAAAATGTAAAGTTCGGAATGATCATCGGTGTTCTGACCGGCATCGGCAACCTGGTTCCGTACGTCGGCCCGGTGGTAGCATATGTCTGTGTCGTTGCCGTAGGCCTGCTGGAAGGGGATCTTAAGAAACTGATCATCAGTCTGGTCACTGTCTTTATTCTCCAGACAATCGACGGCAATATCATCAATCCAAAGCTGCTGAGCACCAACATCGACATTCATCCGATGCTTGTCATTGCTGCCCTGATCTTCGGTTCCGCCGTGGGCGGTTTTCTCGGAATGCTCCTTTCGGTCCCGTGTGCCGCCCTGATCAAGATATGGTTTGACCGCGGTGTGAATTCTCTCATGAAAAAGCGTGCACTCCCGGAAGCATCCGAAAAAGAAAAACGAAACAATCTATAATGTTTCCGTAAATTTTCAGTAAATCTTTGTGATTAATAAATGTCTTTTTTCCTTGCATGCCGTTTGGCAGAAACGTATAATGGAAAGCTGAATAACCACTAATCACTCACTAATCATTCTTAATCATTCAGCCAGACGCAAAGCGTCTGTGCGGTACGTTCAGCTTTAAGCTGTCTGTGCAGCTTCCGGGCAGCTTCCGGCTGGCGCCGCAGGGAAAAAGGAGGAAATTATGGGAAATATGAACGGGCCTATTCGTGACGCAAGGAAACTTGGGGTCCCGAAGATGCTTCTGCTTGGTCTTCAGCACATGTTCGCCATGTTTGGTGCGACCATCCTGGTGCCAATCCTTGTGAACAGTTATTTTGAGGACGCCATGGGCGAGCCGCTGACGAGAGGTCTCACGGTTTCAATCACACTTTTCTGTGCCGGTTTCGGTACATTGCTTTTCCATCTTCTTACCAAATTCAAGGTAC
>ONDV01000040.1 GCA_900316665.1 uncultured Lachnospiraceae bacterium | reverse complement strand
GAGCCGCAGCTAGCGTGCTCGCTCACAACGAAAAACACAATGTTCGCCACCATCTGTGCATCTGTAAGCAAGCTATAATGAATCCTTTGCGACGAAAACAATCTAGAGCCCGGCTTCGGCCGGGCTTTTTTTCTTGACTTTTTTTTATATTATTAATATGATGATTAGAGTTTGAATAATCATAAATGAGTGTCAGTCACTTTAAGGCAGTGAGATGACATGTAATAATGAATGCCGGAAGGAATTCATATAATTTAATAGGGCCGTTGACAGAGAATAGTAACGGATATTTTCCTCATGACAGAGAACCGCGGCGGTGAGATGCGGTATGACGGACGATTCGCGAATGGACTCTTGAGGCTATCATTTCAGAGTGACCGGTCATCCGGTAAACTGAGTGGCACCGCGGTAGGATTTTTCCCGTCGTCTCAGACAATTTACTGTCTGGGGCTTTTTTATTGCCCCTATGAAAGGAGAATTTATGAAACGAAAGATTGCAGCACTTATTATGGCGTCGGTATTTGCGCTTGGCATGACAGCATGCGGCACAGGAACGTCCGGAACAAAGACAAGAAACACATCATCAAAGACCTATTCCATAGGAATATCCCAGTTCGCAGAGCACGGTTCGCTCGACGACTGCCGTAAGGGCTTTATTGACGGGCTCAAAGAAGAAGGCATAGAAGAAGGAAAAAATCTGAAAATAAACATCCAGAATGCAAATGCTGATACCTCTACAGCAGCTACTATAGCTGACAGCTTCGTATCATCAAAGGTGGATCTTATCTGCGCGATAGCTACACCGAGCGCAATGTCTGCTTATAATTCCGCAGGCAAGGCAGGAATACCTGTAATATATTCCGCTGTATCAGATCCCGTCGCCGCTGAGCTTGCCCAAAATGACAAGACTCCTGTTGGAGAGATAACAGGCACAAGCGATGCCCTGCCTGTTGAGGATCAGCTTAAAATGATAAGGGCTTTTATGCCTGATGCAAAGAAGATAGGTATTCTTCATACCTCATCAGAGACCAATTCAGATTCCACATTGAAGACTTACAGAAAGCTTGCCGGAAAATACAATTTCGAGATAGTAGACAAAGCTGTAAGCCAGCTTTCTGACGTGCCTGTCGCAGCTGCTGATCTCGCGTCAAAGGTTGACTGCATTTCAAATCTTACAGACAATACCGTGGTTCAGGCTCTTTCTGCTGAGCTTGATGCCGCAAACAAGGCAAAGATCCCCGTATTTGGTTCCGAAACGGATCAGGTCAAGGCCGGATGCGTAGGGTGCGAGGGACTCGATTATCATGACCTTGGTGTCCAGACAGGAAAGATGGCAGCAAAGGTACTGCTTGGAAAGAAAAAGGCAGGAGAAATGAAATTTGAAACCATTGAGAAGCCCTCGGTTTTTATTAATACAAAGGCTGCTGAGAATCTTGGAATAACCATACCGGACGACTATAAGAACAAGGATGGAGTGACCTTGTTCGATACGATCTCGGAGTCTACACAGGAGAAATAATTATATGACGCTAGTAATCAGTGTGCTCGAACAGGGTCTCATCTACTCGCTCGCGGCGCTTGGAATTTATATCACATACAGAATTCTGGATTTTCCGGATCTGACCGTAGATGGAAGCTTTCCGCTTGGAGCAGCTATAGCTGCCGTAATGATAATGCATGGCGTTCCTGCCATAGTGACGCTGCCGGTCTCATTTCTGGCAGGAGCTCTTGCGGGCCTCGCGACAGGACTTATTCATGTGAAACTCAGAGTCAGGGATCTCCTGGCCGGAATAATAGTCATGACTGCGCTCTATACCGTGAATCTCCGGCTGATGGGCAAGGCAAATCTTCCGCTTTATACGGTAAAGACTGTATTCGACAATAAATTTGTAAACAATATTCCGCTTGGATCTGCGTCTCCCCTCCGGACAACTCTTGTGCTTCTCTTGATAGTTCTCATAATAAAGACCATTCTTGACTGGTATCTGAAGACCAGATCCGGAATGGTTCTTCGCGCGGCAGGCTCCAATCCTAAGATAGTCACAGCGCTTGGTCTGGATGAGGGCAGGATCAAAATAACGGGGCTTATGATCGCAAACGGACTCTGTTCATTTTCAGGCTGTCTATTCGCCCAGCAGCAGAGATATGCCGATGTGTCGATGGGAACCGGCACCATGGTCATAGCTCTCGCTTCTGTAATAATTGGAATAAGTCTGCTCGGCAGGTTCCGTTTCCCCGGCATCACAGCTGCTGTTATAATAGGATCAGTTATTTATAAGGCATGCGTGGCTACGGCTGTGCATTTTCTTAAAAACGCAGACGATATGAAGCTGATTACGGCGGTTCTTTTCCTTATTATACTTGTAGTGTCCATGGACAAGAAGAGAAAGGTGGCGGGACAGGATGCTTGAGATGACAGATATTGACAAGACATTTAATCCCGGAACCGTGAATGAAAACAAGTTCTTTCAGAAATTCTCTCTGAAGATTGATACAGGTTCATTTGTATCCGTCGTAGGTTCGAACGGTTCGGGCAAGACCACCATGCTGAACCTGATCTGCGGTTCGACAGAACTTGACGGCGGAAAAATTATAATGAACGGGAAAGACATCACAAATGAACGTGACTACATCCGTCAGCGCCGCATTGGCCGTGTTTTCCAGAATCCTGCTTTCGGTACATGCCCTGATATGACAATTCTTGAAAATCTGGCGCTGGCTTCAAATAAGGGCGGGAAATACGATCTGAAAAGATGTGTGTCTGATAAAGACCGCGACCGCTTCAAAAATATGCTGTCGCCTCTGGGGCTGGGACTTGAGGACAAGCTGGATGTCAGGGTCGGTTCTCTTTCCGGAGGTCAGAGGCAGACACTCGCTCTTATTATGTCTACGATGACTCCTATTGATTTTCTGATTCTGGACGAGCATACTGCAGCACTCGATCCCAAGACCGCAGAGACTGTAATGCAGCTTACCGGTAAGATCGTCGAGGAAAAAAAGCTTACTACCGTTATGGTTACTCATAACCTGAGATATGCTCTCGAATATGGAGACAGGATTTTAATGATGCATAATGGACAAATCATTCTGGACAAGTCAGGAGAGGACAAGAAGAATCTGAAGCTTGACGAAGTGCTTCATATGTTTGATGAGATATCGGTAGAAGCTGGAAACTGAACAAACATATTGACAGGGCATTCAGGATATGCTATCTTTTGATAAGTTGTTTTTGATTTGGAGGGAAATCCTTTGTCTACTTTAAGAATTGTACTGACTATTTTATTTATTATCGTAAGTGTTGTTATAAATATCATTATTCTGGTTCAGCAGGGTAATGACGCCGGACTCGGCTCTCTGTCAGGACAGAAGAGCGATACCTACTGGTCTCATAATAAGGGACGGTCCAAGGAAGGTGTTCTTATCAGAGTCACATCTGTGTTCATCATCCTGTTTTTCGCTCTGGCCTGTGTCCTTAATATAGGAAGTATCAAATAAGATTTTTTTACCTGATTATTCTTGCCCGGTTTCGACCGGGCATTTTTATTTATAAAATTTAAAACTTCCCACATTTCAAGATCCATACGCTTATTGTATAATAGTATCTGTGATGTTTAGAACGAGAGGAATAAAATGAGCTGGAATGATTATAAGCTAGAGGACGATTTCGTGTCCTCAGGAAGAAGCAGAAAGAAAAACGCAATTGACGAACTGACAGGTAAATCAAAGAAAAAATCAAAGGGCGGAAAGAAAGATTTAAAAGACCATAAGAAGTCCGCCAGGCATTCGGATAAGAAATCCGATAAGAAAAAGAATAAGAAGAAAGATGCCGGTAAGATAAAGGACAGGGATTATAGTAAAGAATCCGGCTCCGGCAGCATGGACAGGTTTGGAATCAGAGATTTCGATGTGAAGCGGCAGAAAGTCCTGAATCTCATTACAGATCCGGTTTATGTTCCAATGAAGGCAAAAGAGATTGCTCTTCTTCTGTCTGTGCCAAAGCATGATAAAGATGATCTGAAGATTATTCTCGGTTCTCTTATGGATGACGGCAAGATCAGGAAAAACATGGACGGCAAATATGTTCATGTTGATGACGAGGAGACAGAAGGAGTATTTGTTTCGAATCCCAGAGGGTTTGGCTTTGTGACAGCTGATGGGTATGATCAGGATTTTTTCATTTCGCCCGACAGAGTTCATGGAGCTTTTCATAAGGATACGGTCAGAATAAGAATTTTTCCTGCAAGATCAGATGACAAGAGACGTGAGGCTGAAATCACGGAGGTTATTTCTCATGAGATAAAAGATCTGGTCGGAACTTATGAGAAGACCGGCAGCTTTGGATTTGTGACTCCTGACGACAGAAAGATTTCTTCGGATATTTTCATACCTGAGGGAAATGATCTGGGCGCGTCCGACGGAGACAAGGTCGTCGTGACAATAGAAGAGTATGGTTCTGACGGCAGGAGACCGGAGGGAATAATAATAGAAAATCTGGGAGCCAAAGACTCTCCTTATACGGACATCCTCTCCATCATAAGATCTTACGGCATACCTGAGGAATTTCCTCAGGAAGTGCTGGATGAGGCAGAAAAGGTCGCGTCATCAGGCGTAAAGGACATTAAGGGAAGACTTGATCTGAGGGATCAGAAGATCATCACAATTGACGGCGATGATTCAAAGGATCTTGATGACGCTGTATCACTCAGGAGAGACGGAGACGCATATATTCTCGGAGTTCACATAGCTGATGTGTCTGAGTATGTTACCGAAAAGAGTCCTCTTGATAAAGAGGCTTTGAAGAGAGGCACGTCAGTTTATCTTCCCGACCGCGTGATTCCAATGCTTCCCAAAGCACTTTCAAACGGTATTTGTTCCTTGAACGAAGGAGAGGACAGGCTGACCCTTTCTGTCATAATGAGGCTGGATGCCTGGGGACACGTCACGGATCACAAGATCACGGAATCGGTTATAAGATCCGCTCACAGAATGACATATCACGAAGTAAAGCTGATCGTCGAAGACAAAGACGAGGAGATGAGGGAACGCTTCAAAGACGTCAAAGATATGCTTGACGAGATGCTGATCCTGTCGAGAAAGATAAGAGCTTTAAGACATGAGCGCGGCTCCATCGATTTTAATTTTGAAGAGACAAAGATAATCCTCGATGAAAACGGAGCTGCCGTGGATATAAAGCCATATGAGCACTCAAAGGCAAATGAGATCATAGAAGATTTCATGATTCTCGCAAATGAAACTGTTGCGGAGCATTTCTGCAGAAAGAATGTGCCATTCCTTTACCGTTCTCACGATATACCGGATCATGATAAGATCCATGACCTCGGAACGTTTATAGAGCAGTTTGGTCTGACCCTGCATCCGGCAGGGAAGGAAATAAGTCCAAAGGATATACAGAGACTTCTTGAGAAAATCGAAGGCACGCCGGAAGAGGGACTTATAATGAGGCTGGCATTGAGATCCATGCAGCAGGCAAAATACACAGTAGACTGCATCGGACATTTCGGACTGGCAGCGAGATTCTACTGCCACTTCACAAGTCCGATAAGACGTTATCCGGATCTTATTATTCACAGAATAATAAAGGAATTCCTGCATGGAATGCTTGATGAGAAGAGACAGGGACATTTCAGCTCCATTCTTCCGGCGGTGGCGACAGAGACCAGCAAGCTTGAACGAAGAGAAGACGAAGTCGAGAGAGAAGCCGACAAGATGAAGAAAGCCGAATATATGAAGAAACATATAGGTGAAGTATATGACGGCGTGATATCCGGAGTGACCGGATGGGGATTCTATGTGGAGCTTCCAAATACGATCGAAGGGCTTGTGCATGTGTCAACGCTTACCGACGACTATTATCATTTCAACGAGCTCACCTATCAGCTTGTCGGCGAGAGACTGGGTCACTCCTTTACAATGGGTCAGCCCGTAAGAGTGAGAGTGTCTGCGGCGGACAAGGAGACAAGAACAGTGGATTTTGTCCTTGATCATGGAGATGAAGATGAAAAATAAAGGAAAATTGATTGCGAATAATCCAAAGGCAAGGCACGATTATTTTCTAGATCAGTACATAGAAGCCGGAATATCTCTTGCGGGTACGGAAGTGAAATCCTTAAGATTCGGAAAATGTTCCATCAAGGAGGCCTGGATCCGTATCCAGAACGGTGAACTTTGGATCTATCAGATGAATATACCTCCCTACGAGATGGGAAACATCATGAATCGTGATCCGATAAGACCGAGAAAGCTACTGGTCCATAAGTCGGAGATCAGAAAACTCGGACAGCTGATAAAGGAAAAGGGCGTAACGATCGTGCCTGTGGAAGTCTATTTCAAGGGCGAGCACGTCAAAGTTGAGATAGCTGTGGCCAGAGGAAAGAAACTCTATGACAAGAGACGGGACATAGCAAAAAAAGATCAGGAGAGAGAAGCCGCCAGAGATCTTAAGATTCGAAATGGAGTGCTCAGATAGTTGCTTTTTTTTGCTTTTGAATATAGAATATAGGGTAATGACGGGCCAGTACTGGTCTCGACAGGGGTTCTGAAGCTGGTGAAGCGAGCCGCACGGGATGCGTCAAATTCTAAAATTAAATTTAAACGCTAGACGTAATAATTTAGCACTTGCAGCCTGAATAAGGCAGCAGGATCCGCCTGGATGCACCCGCACATTCAGATACGGATTCGAAAATGCGGGAAACGGCTGTGCATAAGCTTTGCTGCATAGTACGTAAGATGAAGCTACTGACACGGCAAGGATGTCTGCTTTCGCGCCGCAGAGGGAATGATAAATAACAGACTACGCTCGTAGAAGAACAGGGGATGGATTTCTGGACACGGGTTCGATCCCCGTCTGGTCCATAACCTGAAGCGTCACATGGCGCTTTGAATGCACAGAATCCGAACGGATAAGTCCGGGTTCTGTGCTTTTTAAATAATGGATTTTATGTATGCTCACAGTGTCAGAGGATTTTATGACGCTGTAATAATAAATCCGGATCAGAGGTATGAATTGACAATAAGAGGAGTACGATCGAATGATTTTGAATTTTCTTGATGAACATAAAAAGATTGTCATAGCTGTATGCCTTGCTATCCTTGCCTATCTTGTAGTGGCAGGAGTGGTAAAGAATAAGACCGGAGGCGCCGCGGCACATAATGATCCTTCTGTTACGGAAAGTCAGACGGAAAATGAAACAAAGAAGGTAAAGGAAAAGGATAAGGAAAAAGAAAAGGCCAAAGAAGAAGAGACAAATGCAAATGTTTCGACAAATGCCGAAGAGAAAAACAAGACAGCAAATACAAATGAGACCAATGCTGTTGTAAATTCCACTCCGGCAGCAGCATCTCAAAATACCAATGCAAACAGCTCTTCTGACAAGAAGAATAATAAGACAAATAAAAACAATAATAAGACAAGAGTAAATCAACCGTCAGCTTCGGCAAATCAACCGTCAGCTCCGGCAAATAACTCGCCGTCTTCCCAGCCCAAAACGACTCCGCAGCCTGCCGCGCAGCCAAATAATCAGACCAATCCAAATGTAGAGCCGGCTCCTGCCCAGCCTTCCGGTAACAATGATAATCCATCATCCGGAGACAAAAACAATGCCGGCTCAGGTCAGGCTGGAAACAGCAGTGATATTGCTGCCCATGAAGAAATAAAGATCGTAGACTCCACAGACGATAATACCTGAGTTAAATTAATCTAAAAAAGGAGACAGCATCCAATTATGGAAACTGACAGCATTCATGTCGGCGGATTCGAATTTTTTGACAGTGAATACGCAAAGAAAGCCTCCGGAGAACTTGAGGCTGTTGAATATATAAAAGGCCAGATGAACTGGGATGATCCCGACCGTGTGCTTGAACTTTATAATAAAATTTTAAGAAGCCGTATGTTTGTAACTCCTGTAGGCAGATCTTTCCTCTATGACATGAGGCTCAGACTTTTGTCGTCAGGTAAAGTGGACCCGCTTGTGGTAGAGGATATTCCGATTGCCAGATTTTCTCCTCTGGAGGAAGATCACAGTACGGAAGAAGATTCAGAGAATAATCACAGAATAAAATTTTACAGAGCTAAAATAAAGAAGCTGAATAATTCACTTAGTCTCTTGAGATGGATCACAGCAATTCTGATTGCCATAATAATAGGCATGTTTTGTATCTCCCTTACCGGAACCGCTCCTACAATATTAAATTACAGGACAAAGATCCAGAACGAATATTCCAAATGGGAGAAGAACCTGAGGGAACGTGAAGACATTGTGAGAAAAAAAGAAAATGAGCTTGGCATTGATAATTCGGAGGTAAAATCTGATGGAACAGGGCAAAATACTGGTAGTTGATGATGAGACAAGACTCAGAAAGCTTGTCCGTGACTTCCTTACCAGAGAAGGATATGAAGTTTTCGAAGCCGGAGACGGTCTTGAAGCGCTTGATGTATTCAGAAGAGAGACAGATCTTAAACTTATAATCCTTGATATCATGATGCCAAAGATGGATGGATATGAAGTATTGAAAAAGATCCGCGAGAGTTCGAAAATTCCTGTCATCATGCTGACTGCCAAGGCATCGGAGGAGGACGAGCTTCAGGGATTCAATCTTGGAGTGGATGAGTATATTGCGAAGCCTTTTTCTCCAAAGATACTTGTGGCGCGTGTAGAGGCTGTGATCAGGCGGTCGGACATGAGTTCGGAATCGGATTCCCAGAATCTGCTCGAAGCCGGCGGTATAGTGATTGATCAGGGAGCTCACAGGGTGACGGTAGATGGTAAAGAGGTCATTCTGTCAGTCAAGGAATTTGAGCTTCTTACATTTTTTATTCAGAATCAGGGCCTGGCTCTTTCACGCGATACGATTCTTAACAATGTCTGGAATTATGATTATTTCGGTGATGCAAGGACCATAGATACACATGTGAAAAAGCTGAGAAGCAAGCTCGGCAGTAAGGGAAATTACATAAAGACGATATGGGGGATGGGATACAAGTTTGATACTAAAGAATAAAAATTCCCGTGTCTATAACCAGATCCTTGCGACTATAGTTCTCACCGTCGCAGGGACAATAGGAATCTGCTGGCTTTTAAACAGCAGATTTTTAGGCTTTTTTTATATGGATCATAAGACCACGGTAATAAAGAATGTTTTTAACACACTGAATGAAGCTGCCGATAAGGAATATCTTTATAAAAAATGGTACAGATCTACCTTTGAGGAGATTTGTGTAAATGACAATCTGTCTATTCTTGTAATGGCTCCGGACAGGACTACCCAGCTTTCATCTGCAGGTGAAAACTCGAGTGATTCCATGCGGATCAGTCTCATGGAATCGATCTTAAGATCTGATATATCTGAACATGCAATACTGGATTCGGGGAGCAATTATTTAGTGGAGCGTCAGAAAGACCGAAATATGAACGGAGAATTTCTGGTTTTGACCGGAAATCTTGATGACGGCAATACCATTATGATAAGGACTGCGGTAAACAGTATAAAAGACAGTGCTGATGTGTCAAATAAATTTTTACTTATAGCGGGACTTATTTCAATAATCATAAGTTTTTTCATAGCTATAGTATTGACAAGCAGGATCACAAAGCCTGTCATGGAGCTCACCGACATTTCCCGGAAGATGACGGGTCTGGACTTCAATGCCAGATACAAGCCCAGAAAGCATAGTAATGAAATTGATGACCTGGGCGTTCATATGAATAAAATGGCGGATAAGCTGGAGGAGACGATAAAGGAGCTGAAGCAGGCAAACACTGATCTCCAGCACGATATAGACATAAGAGAAAAGTCTGAATCCATGCGGAAGGACTTTCTTTCAAACGTGTCGCATGAACTTAAAACGCCGATCGCCTTGATTCAGGGCTATGCGGAGGGTCTTGAGGACGGAGTGTCATCGAATCCCGATGACATGAAGTATTATTGTGATGTCATTATGGATGAAGCCAAGAAGATGAATCACATGGTACATCAGATGTTGGATCTGAACCAACTCGAATTCGGTCAGAAGAATGTTGAGATGGATCATTTTGATCTGGTTCCGATAATTGACGGTCTGCTCAGGAATTCTCAGATCCTTATCGATCAGAACGGCATAGCCGTTGAATTTAACATTAAGGGACCTGTGAATGTATGGGCTGATGAATTTTTTACCGAGCAGGCCATCAATAATTATCTTACTAATGCGATCCATTATGCCATGTATGATAAGAAAATAATTATCTATATCACAGGTGCTGAAAATAATGGCGTAAGAGTAAATGTTTTTAATACCGGAGACCATATACCGGACGAAAGCATCCCCCATCTCTGGGAGAAATTCTATAAGGTTGACAAGGCAAGAACCAGGGAATACGGCGGAAGCGGCATAGGACTTTCTTTTGTCAAGGCTGTCATGGACTCATTTCATAGAAAATGCGGTGTCGAAAATGTGCCCGGAGGGGTGAATTTCTGGCTTGAACTTGACAAAGGATAATATTTTCCCTTCGAGTCGTTGAAGTGGAGTTTGAATAATGGTACGATGATTACAGTGTGAAATTCTCGGACAAAGCATGGGAATATGTGAGTCATGGAATAGCATACGGATAATGAATATTCAGGAGAGTCATTTATGAAGAAAAAAATAAGTCTGGCGGTCTTGCTTCTGTCCGCTGCGGTTTCCATGTCCGGCTGCTCCTATAAGCTGACGAAGCTAAGCAGCAAGGATGAAGACAAATTCATAGCATATACAGCTGCTGTCGTTGCACGACATAATCAGAATCAGAAGCCGGGTCTTACTGAAACGCTGTCTGATTCAGCTAAAAAATCAAAGAGTGATGAGAATTCGAGTGAAAATAAAGACGGTGCGCTTTCCGGCTCTGACAAATCTTTAAATGGAGGGGAAAATAATTCCTCCGGCTCGGAGAATAGCGGCAACTCAGGTGGTTCATCAGGCAACTCAACTGTAGACGGAGAATCCTCCGGCTCGAACAAGAGCAGCTCCGGCAGCGGATCATCCGGAAGCAATGTTGAAAAGAAGTCGGTTGGAGAGGCTCTGGGTTATCCGGATCTTGACTTTAAATATACCGGCACAACAGTAAATGATGCTTTTAAATCCAATAATTATATGGCATTGAAACCTGAAAAGGGATATAAATATCTGGTATTTCATTATACGGTCACAAATTCCGGAGACAAGGATGTAAATCTGGATCTTTTGTCACTGAAGGCTGTTTATACTGCAAAACTCAAAGACCGGCAGGTAAAGAACGATCAGACCATACTTCTGAATGATATGTCAACATATCAGGCGACTATCAGCGCGGGCGGATCGGCGGATCTGGTGCTTCTGTTCCAGTTTCCGGAAAACGAGCTTGAAGACTCAGGTGATTATACCCTGTTTGTCACATCGAATGGCAGCGAATATCAGATAGTTTAATCTGATTTTATTTCCAAGGAGGTTAATATGGATACAAATATTCTACTGGAATCAGGAACAAATGAACTGGAGATCCTCGAATTTACTGTTGCCGGCAATCACTATGGTATCAATGTTGCCAAGGTCATAGAGATAATGAACTATCAGCCTGTGACGCCTATACCTAATACCCATCCCTATGTGGAGGGTCTCTTTATGCCGAGAGATGAGATGATCACGGTAATAAATTTAAGAAAGTGCTTAGGGTATGAGGATGATCCGGATAATCCCGGACTTCTTTTCGTCACAAATTTCAATAATCTTAATACCGCTTTCCATGTGGATTCGGTGCTGGGCATCCACCGCGTGTCCTGGGACAGAATCCATACTCCGGATTCCACTATCAGCAGTGATGTGAACGGCGTGGCTACCGGAGTGATCAAATTAGATAATAATCTTATTGTCATTTTGGATTTTGAGAAGATCGTATCAAATATCAATCCCGAGACAGGACTAAAAGTTTCGGAGATGGATAATTACAATGGTCACGACAGATCCATGTCTCCCATCATCATTGCAGAGGATTCAAAGCTTCTTTCTAAGCTTATCGATGACTGCCTGAAAAAAGTCGGTTACACAACCATCGATCTTAATAACAATGGCCGTGAGGTTTGGGATAAGCTCATGAAATATAAAGAAGAAGGCGATATATACGACAAGGTTCACTGCATAGTCACAGATATAGAGATGCCTGTTATGGACGGTCACAGGCTGACGAAGCTGGTAAAGAGCGATGATGTGCTGAAGCATATACCTGTTATTATTTTCTCATCGCTTATTAACGATCAGATCAGGAAAAAAGGAGAGGCCGTCGGAGCTGACGCTCAGTATACCAAACCTGAGATCGGGCAGCTCGTCGGAGCAATCGATAAATATACAAATATCTTTGAAACATGGAAATCAAATCAGAAGCCGGAAGACGCGGCGGAAAATTAAAGTAAAGTCCATGAGGTTTTGTTTTGTCCGGAAATGAAGAATATCTAGACAGCCTTCTGGAGAATATATCCGAGGCTAAGGAAAACAGCATAAAAGCCGATGAAGATGAGATGTCAATGTTGAACGAGAAGACCCGAAGGAGGCAAGAGGTGAGTGCAGATGATGATTTTTTGAAGGCAAAGGGTCTTTCGGACGCTCCTCTGGAGTCTGCCGATCACGAGATCTCCATTGACGATCTTCTGAAAAACGCCCGTTTCAAGATGGATGGCGATGAAGATTCCGAGGATGATATGGAAGGAGACAGCGATACGCCGTCTCTTGAAGACATACCGCTTTCGCCGGATGATTCGCTCTCTGATGAAGCCGCGGAAAAAAAGGCGGCAGAGCTCGATGATATATCGTCACTTCTTCATGACGACGGCAGCGGTGATCTCGGTGAGATAAGCGATATGCTAAATGCTGACGAGTCGGGGACTGATATGTCGGAATCTGTCGATGAATACAATAAAAAAGCTGATGCCGCCGAACATAGTATCGATGAGGAAGATGCGGCTTCAGAAGTTGATGAAACCGAGCCCGATTCCAAACAGAAGAAGGGTATATTCGAAAAATTAAAGAATGTATTTTCCGGCGGCAGGAAGAAAAAAGGCAAAAGCGACGAGACAAAAGATGTATCTTCAGAAGTAGTGATTCAGCCTGATGAGGAAAAGAAAAAGGAAGATCTTAAAAGCCTTGATGAAGAAAATCAGGCTGTTTTGTCTGCCATGGAGAAGGAAGACAGTGATAATGATGATGGAACTGAGCTAATAGCGAAGTTTTTCTCAAAGAAGAAGGCTGACAGAAAAGCAAAAAAAGAACAGGCGAAAAAAGATAAACCGCCTAAGCCGGAGAAGAAAAAAGAAAAGAAAGAGAAACCTAAAAAAGAGAAACCAAAGAAGGAAAAGAAGCCTGACACATCTCCTTTTATCCCAAAGAAAATAATCGTGGTTCATCTGTTTCTGGCTCTGTCTCTTACAGCGCTTATAGTCTTTGGCGTATTTATTATGGCACCCGGAATCATCAGCAATAATGCGGCAGCTTATGAGAATAAAGACGACTACATCGGAGCATATTCAGTCCTAGCAGGTAACGGAATAAAGGATTCTGAGTCCAGAAAGACGAAAGCAGCCCTACTTGCAGATATGGATATGAGATACAAGAGTTATAAGACACTTTTTGCATCAAAGAAATACGATATGGCTCTTAATGAGCTTCTTATCGGCGTGAGTCACCACAGCGACAATGCAGGTCTGGCCAAAGATGCCGGCTGTGGTGAGAAATATGAAAAAGAATACTCTCTGATCCTTTCAGCACTTCAGGATAAGTACGGCATCTCTGAAGACAGTGCGAAAGAGATGCTTTCCGCCGGATCTAAGGCTGATTATACAGAGAAGATACAAAAAGCAGTGAAGGCAGTAGATATTGATGCAAGCGCATTTTAAGTGCAAACTTCGTTTGCTTGCGCTTGCACTTGTAACATCACTTCGTGATGTTACATTAGATATTGATGCAAGC
>ONDV01000057.1 GCA_900316665.1 uncultured Lachnospiraceae bacterium | reverse complement strand
GATATTTTGAATGAGCATTTCGTTCATCTCGGTAACATCTGAAAACGGACGATCCTGCATCTGGATAACCGACTTGTGTCCAAGATGAAGGTCTGATGTAAACCAGATCATATACATACCTCTTTTCTTTCAAGTATTAGACGTTAGATACCTATAGCAGACAGATTTTACATCCTTATTATCTATCGTAGTCCTCTCGCATTTCACGAATTTCCGGATCTTTTCTTATGTTATAAATGGCACGATTTATTATCTGTCCGCTTCTTCCCGTGCTTACGTCAAGTTTCACGCCGATCTCATTCAGCGAATGCTCTATATCATCGTCAAACCCATAGTAAGAACGAACCGCATCTCTTCTCTTGGCTGAAAGAGAGTTAACCACTTTCCTGACATAAGCTGCTTTCTCATTCCTTATCACCTGATCCTCCGGTGAAACTGCCTGGTCGTCGATCAGAAGATCCACTATACAGGTCGTCCCGTCTTCTCCAACCGGAGTATACAGAGAAACCACTTCCCTGTCATACCCGCGAACCTTATCTACTTGCTCAGGCCTCCAATTCAAATAGTCCGCTATCTCTTCCCTCGACGGCTCATAACCTGATTTTACAATCAGTTCCCTTGCCGCATTCCGAACCATTACGATTTTACTCATCATTTTTTCCGGAATATAAATGGGACCTGCATATTTAAGATATTCGCTTCCTATTTCATTTAGAATCTTATACTTTGCAAAAGTACTGAATTTGGTATTTCTTTCCAAATCAAATTCCCTCATGGCTTTAACGAGTCCGATGTTGCCTGCCTGGGTTAGATCCTGAAGATCGGTATTATTCCTTTTAGGATATTTCGAAGCAATCCTATGAACAAGTCCTTGATTGTCACAGATGATTTTAACCCCAGCCTTTTTTCCCTCATCAATGATGTATTGGTACTTACTTTTTTCTTCCTCGGAGAGAGCCATCTTCTGTCTCTCCTCAGCCTCTTTCCCTGCCTGGTACTTCCGGAAGAGCTCTTTCTCATCCATCTTATCCTGATCTAAATCATCAGACTCACTGAAAAAACATTTCTTTCTGCTTTCATTCGACATATTCTTTTCCCCCTTTACGAGATCCATGTCATTAAATTCACTGGAAAGTCCAATACTACCTGTCTTCATCATCTCTCATCCTCCCTATTTTCCCGGTCCAATCCATATTCTTTCCGATATTCCGCTTCTACTCTCCTGCCTTTTTCCGATGTGCCTTCCCAGCTCACCTCGCAGGTTGGGATGAAGTCATCCAGCTTACAGTGCGCAAGTGCGGTGAGTAATACCAGTTTGTCCACGGTTGGCATGCTCTTACCATTCGTCCATTTATTCATCGCCTGCACTGACACACCAAGATAAGACGCAACTTCCTCGTTCTTGTAAGGTAAGTCTTGAATCAGATAGTAAATAGAATCTCTGAATTTCTGTTTGTCGATACACCTCATAAGTGAATCCTCGCTTTCCTAAAACAAGTGTTATGCAGCTAGTGGCATAACGTTTTTCTCTTTTCTTTCTTCTTAATGGTTAAATTCCGATCCCATCTGCAGATTTTTTAAGAAAAATTTTGTACTTATTTAAGAACAATGCGGCGGATCCTCTCCATTCCCCCGTATTTGACTTCTCCATTCCCCCGTATTTGACTTCTTCCTTCCCCTCAGCGTTCTTTCTCACGAACTTCGAATAATTCCTTATAAATAGGATCCTCATAAGTCTGATACCGTCTTGCCGTAACAGGTTTCGAGCCTCTCCGGAAGATCATGACCTGCTCGAGTGGCATGGTATAGACATCTTCGACCGGGATATTTCTTCTCTTGGAAATGCTTTCGCAAGTCTGACTGTCCATGCCTCCAAAATAGACATAGGTATCACAGTTATTAATAATGGTGGTGGCCTCTTCCTTCCCATACATGCATGTCAGCTGGCTCTCGCTCTGTAAAAGAAGGCTGACACTGATCTTCTTCGCACAGAAGACGGAAATATACTCATTGAAATCCGGGATCTTGCAGCCGGTCGCGAAATCATCGCAGATCAGATGCACAGGAAGCGGCAGTTCCTTTTTCGGAAGCGACTCCGCATATTCAAAAAGCATACGGAAAGCATCTGTGAAGAACATGTCTGACAGCTTCTGCATGGTCTTATTCACCGGACTTGTTGTGATGAAGAGCACGGTTTTCTTATTGCTAAGCTCTTCGAAGGAGATCTTTTGCCTGTTATTCATCATCTGAAGTGCTTCATCTGTCATCAGCTTGTCAACCGCGTTATTCATGACCGAAAGGATACAGTGTGCTGTTTTGGATGAATTTCCCCTGATGGTTCTCCACATTCTTCCGTACTCATGATCGTGACATTTCCTCTCTGCCTCATCGAAGAGGGGATCCAGATTGGTCACACAACCGCCTTGATTTTCTCTCACCCTCATTGCGCTATAAAGCGTATAGAAATCCTGAAAGCAGACTTCCCTGCCGTCACTCTCAGCATTCATCTTGGCAAGCCCCATGATTGCCGCCAGACCTGAGATCGCACTCTGATCCCAGTAGGGATCCGCTACTCCTTCTTTCGATGCACTTGTTTCGCTGCCTACCATGGTTTCCGCAAGTTTTATTATTTCCTTGTCCTTATTGACATAATGAAAGGGATCATAAGAAACATTGCTCTCCTCCGGGTTGGCCAGGTTCAGATCCCAGACCTGATATCCGCGCTTCCTGAAAACAGACGCGTACTTATCCACGAGAGCTCTCTTCGTGACGTTGACGATCAGACTGCCTTCAAAAGTATGCAAGAGCTTCGGTTCGATCACTGATGTCGTCTTTCCGGAACGGGTCGGTCCGATAATGATCTCGTTGGCATTGATGCCGGTCTTCTTCAGATCAGTAGGATAAATACAGCCCTCAGCCAGACATGTCACATTTTCTTTCGTTGTCATCATAATTATTTCCTCTCTTATATTTGAATTGTTTTGTATTTCAAAGCACGCTGTCGATCCCGACGATCTCATCAGCCAGATGGGCTTTGATGGCCTCCTTGGCAGTGTAGTAATGGTCGTAATTCATTTCTTTGTCGACCTCTTCCTTCGTCATGCCTGTATGCCGGGAAATGATCTCCACCAGCTGATTCTTGGTCTCCAGAAGGGAGTCAGACAGGGATTTCACCGAAGAAGCATTGCCTCCGTGATTCTCCCCGATCAAAGGCTGATGCAGCATGACTTTGGAATTCGCCAGCATTCCTCTCTTCTTACCTGCTGCAAAAATAATTGCCGCCATGCTGTAAGCCATGCCAATGCAGTATGTCCAAACCGGAGCCTTTGACGAAACGATCGCATCGTATATTGCCAGACCATGCACGACCGATCCGCCGGCACTTGTGATCAGGACCTTGATCGGAGCAGTATCATCCTTTCGGTTCAGTTCGATGATCTCCCGGATAAACTCAGTCGTGCTTACCTCATTGATCTCGCCCTGGACGTAGATCGTCCGATTCTGAAAGGCTTCTGCCTCGATGGGAATCAGGGTTGTACCGTTGGAAGTTCTGTCAATCAAATGCATATTAAAAATTCTCCTTCTATCAATTTGTGAATGGTTCTTTGTCAGCTAAATCAGAAATCCGAATAATTCGGATCCTCAAACGGGTTTTCATTTGACCAGCTGCTCGGATTACTCTCCATCTTCGTAAAGTAATCGTCCACCTTATCCTGAATAATGAAATATAAACCCTCTTCATCAGGAGTACTCCGGTAGTTATCTATCGTCTCATTGACGATCGTTATCAGATCCGACTGTGAATTTCTGATCTGCCTCAATACGTAAGGACTGCGGCAGCGTTCTTGCAAAGCCAGCTTCCAAGCGGCTTTTATTGCATCCTTTACAGTCTCTTCAATAAAGCCGCCCAGAGGGAAAAGGCTCTCCATACCAATTGTTTCTTCAAGTTGATTCTGTGTCCTGGTATTCATGGCAAATTCCTTTCTTTTTTCAGTTTGCACTTCCATGCTTTTTGCTTGTGCTAATTGCTTTTGTTTTCCTTTCTACTATAGTTATCCCTTCAATTTGATAGCTTTTCTATAAACCACAGGTTGATTTTTTTATTTTTCTAAAAATTTCTTCCCTGTCTGTGAATAAATCATAGTTCAATAAAAATCTCATGGTTTTAGCCCAAGTTTACATATGAAAGGCTGGTCAAGCTGCACTTGCCACCAGGATCACTTCCCTGAGAGCCCGGATGTAGCGGAAATACTTTTCCTTCTTCACGCGAAGGCCATTCGGACTATGCATTCCCCATCCATCCGGCGCAAGCACACCTGCCGGATCCATAAATTCTGCCGGAAGGCAAAAACTAAAGCCGGGACAATCTTTCTTTTTGAAAATGTAAGCCTCATCTTCACCTGCCCTATGCTTCACGAAATTTTTGCTGCTGATCGTATCTTTTATAAATGACCGCTGTAAATCTGCCTTCTTATATGGGACGTATCGCCAATTTTCTTTCTGATCCTCCGCCCATGAAAGTATTTTCCTGCCCCAGGTCTTGTCATTTGTAAAGCAGCCATTTTCAATGGTGAAGCTTGCATCAGCACCAAGTCCATCACTCGTCACATCAAGGACGATTGCTTTCATATGTTTCTTCCATTTCTTCCGGATCAACCTGGCAAATTCTTTCGCGCCGCCGGAACCTTCTTCCTCATCGCCTGTAAATACCACGACTGTATTTCTCGGCAGCGGATCCTCTTTCATTAGAGATAGAATGGCAGCATTGGTAATGGAATTATCGAAGGTTCCAACCATCGCATCACTCTCCACCTTTGCAAAGCATTTTTCCGTGCCCCTTTTAAAGTCCACATGAGATGTGATCACAATGACATCCTGATCCAGTTTCTCAAACGGCACTCTGGCATAGGCATGGAAGAGCTTCCCCTTTTCACAATAACGATAAGGCGAATCCTTTAATTCCCTCTCGATCCTATCCAGTCGAGATGTATCAATAAATTTCTTTCCATCGTCTGTGTTTCTCACTGTCAAATTGTCTAATTGCCGAATAGCATATTCCTGTATCCCCATAGTCTTTTACCTCCATTATTATTTTTTCTTGTGCTTATTGCTTTGTTTTTCTTTCTAATCTTGTTATTCCCTCCATTGGATAACTTTTCCATAAACCACAGGTTGCTTTTTATATTTTTCCAAAAACTCCCCCTATCTTCCCGTCTGCGAATACATCATAGTTCAATAAAAATCTCATGGTTTTAGCCCAAGTTTACACATGAACCCGCCTTACAATATGTAAAGAAAGGCGACCTCTGTCATCAGCTCTTCTGCCATGGTTTTTACGACTTGACAAGGTTTACAGTTTTTAGGATAAAAAGGACACCTGCTTCTTTTTCTTTCTGCCTTTTGTTAACATTGCCTGACACCAGATGTCCTTCAGAACAGTCATGCCAAGCAAAAAGAACTGTCAGAATAATGCACAACGGAATCAGAGGGTTGGATTTTTTCTCATTCATCGCTGCACCTCACGGTTTATTCTCTTCAGATTTGGGCGTTGCCAGTTTTCAGGTATCGGTAAACCTCTATATGTTGTGAACTAATAATACCATTATCCTGCTCCATTACGGATCTCCTCCTTCATGTGTGTGCCACAATCGACAATTTGGGTATAAAAAAAGACGGAAACGAACTATCATGAGATTGTTCGCTACCGTCTACGGAAGCCATGATTTAATCTATTCGACTTATCGGTACGTTATTGCGGTCTTTCTTCTATATCCACACCAACTGCTCTACAGTTTTCTTTGGCTTCATTTAGTTTCTTTATAGCCGTTTCCATAGTTGCCAAGGCCCTCGTTAATCCTTCTTCGGCATTTGCCTTCTGCTTATCTGTTGTAGCCTCGATAATCCTCTGCTGGAACTTTAAAACTCGTTCATCCACTTTCTGCTTCTGGGATTTACATTTTTCATAATACTCAATAGCCTTTTCTTTCTTCTTGTCAGTAACAAGATCGTATTTATCCTTGATGTCATTCCATCTTGGAACATTTAATTCAGCCCCATATCTGGCTTTGTAATTCTTCTGAAATACAGCAAGCCAAGTTGAAGCAACTGAATCGCGAAGTTTAGGCTCCTTAAAAGTTGTCTCTTCTATCGCCGCGATGAAGTCTTCAAGTGAATCAAAAATAGCATAATCCGTGGCTCTTTCACTATACCAAACCCCAGGTCGTATTTTATGGATTACACCATCCTTTACCTGTAAGTTGATTGGATAATTTTCCATTCGCCTTGTAATCTGCCAAACTTTCTTCAGCCACACATCCTTTATTGTGACTACCCCATCATCGCTCATGTCGTATCCAAATATAAGATAATCTACATCTAGCATGTAGGGCTTCTCCTGTATTTCGGCAGCATACATACGGAAATCTGCAATATCAAATCCCGGTGTTCCATTCCTGTTAAATGCTTTTACTTCTAACAGTCCTCGTGTTCTATCATCAGGATTCAGGAAAAAGTCTGGTGGCATCTGAGTGTTTTCGCTTGGCGCATACTCTATTCCACGCTTATCTAACCACCCTTGCAACCATTCCTGCATTATATTTCCAACAACATCCTTTTGCTTAACGATGATATCTACATCGCCCAAATAGAATTTGATTTGTCCCTCTAACTCTAGTATGTGATCATCATTAACCAACCTGTCGTATATCTCTTGTGCCGATAACCTCATTGTCTTCCTGCCTTTCTGCATAATATTGTCCTAAGCGAACAGCAATTTCTTTAATTACTGGAACACAAACTGTATTCCCTAATAGATCGAACGCATCTGCTTCACTAAGCATATCTAAATCGTATTCGTCGGGATAACCGCATAATCTTTGACATTCTTTTCTTGTCAGCCTTCTGATTCCATTCCCATCTACTACACCAAGTTTTGCTACATCCATAGCCACAAGAGTCGGTGCAATATCTTCAGGATCAAGTATCTTTGAAAATTCAAATGATAATTTACCGGCTACAATGTTATATCCCTTTTCCTTTGTCTCGTCCGGAATACGCTTAACAGTACCATCCTTTTCCGTGATCTGCTTTTTAGGGTGCTCATACACCAAATAGCCCATTTCCGTTAAATGCTTTAACATCTTATGAAGGTTTCGAGACTTAAAGAACGTCCCTATTTGGGCTTCAGTAAGAGGCATTCCGTCCATCCACTTTATTCCGATAATGTCAGCCCACTTTTTTTTCCTGCGTTCCTTAAGAAGTTCGTTGAGCAACTTCCTTTCTTCGGAAGAAGTCTTCCCCTTTAGATCAATATCCCAAGAATGAATGTTGTTATCACCACCGCGCTTGTCTTTAATAGACTTTCCAACAACTTGCTCGGTCGTATAATTTGCAAATAAATGCCTTGTGAACTCCGTATTTACTGTAGGAAGTCCTTGATCCAATATATCTCCTAATACAGCTGTTTGCTCAGTAAATCCCTCAAGATTAATCTTCTCCGTAAGAGTGCCGACAATATAAACTCTTTTACGGCTTTGGGGCAATCCAAAGTTCTTGGAATCAAGTAATTTGTAGTTTACTTTATAACCGAGATTTTCAAGGTGTGTAATAATTGTATTCAGGGTATTACCATTATCATGTGTAATCAGCCCTTCAACATTTTCTAACAGAAATCCCATCGCAGGATGTCCGGCATTAATCTTATCCTGTAATATCCGCTCTATTTCAAAAAACAAGGTGCCTCTCGTATCAGCAAATCCATTTCTATTACCTGCAGAGCTGAACGGCTGGCACGGAAAGCCTGCTAGCAAGAAATCAAAATCAGGAATATCCTCGTCGGTTACTGCGGTAGTAATATCGCCAAAGATATCCTCATTTCCATAAAATCCCTTGTAGGCAGCAATCGCATAGGGTTTGATCTCAGAAGCAAAAACACACTCGGTTTCAAGTCCAAGTTCATCCATAGCTTGTTTGAACCCAAGCCGTATTCCTCCCAAACCAGCGAATAAATCAATAATTCGTGGCATCATCAATCCTCCAGTCAAAATTGATTTTGTTTCTGAATAATTTTATCACTTTAGGCTTCTAAAGTCTATTTATTATTGAGGAACCGAGCCATTTTTCTTTTGCCTTCCTTTGCTCATCAGATAGCCTTCTCGGCGTGCGGTAAGTTACGGCAATTTTAAGCATTACATGGGTCTTGTCGATATCTGTTTCACCTACGCATTTGAATGTATCGGGGTACTCGGTAACTAACGAGTCAAGTTGTCTTATAATGGCAGGATCTCTGGTATAAATCTCCGCTGTTTTAAGCTACTGACATCATTCGATTCGCAGTATTCTACTAGTTTTTGCTTGAATGTTCCATCTTTTTTCAACAGGCACATTGAAGATTCCTTTGCCATTTTGTATCAATATTTTGTTAATGGCAAACGAGCCAATTCGTTTATTTCCATCTTTAAATGGTTGCATACAATGGAGTGGATCAAAGATCCACTCCTAGGAACGATCGTCGTAGGATCAGTAATTTTCAGCTTTCGGTTTAAGGCATCAAGGTCATCGCTTGTTGGAACGTCCGGTCTCCATTTTGTTCCTGAAATCAATACTTTGTCTTGCCGAATCTTTCCGAGATAACGGTAGTCTACATCGAAACATGCCACAAGCTCATGCAGTTCTTTAATAAAAGCTAATGTCAATTCTTTGTTGATATTATCAAGAAGATATTTCCATCCATAAGAGACTTCCGGCATAATCAAAAGCCTATCTCGGCTATGAAACTCCATCTGGAAGAAGTCGCCAGAGATGTGGGAACAAATATCAATTTCGGAAAATTGGACAGCATCTTTTATGATGCAGTCGTTGCAGATGCAATCCTGAACCGTGTTTTACATCACTCTCATGTTGTAACGATCTCAGGAAAATCTTATCGGTTGAATGACTGTAAACAGAAGGAGCTAACATCGTAAGCTGTACATTTTTATTTAGGATTTTTTGTACATCTCTACTTGACAGTTAATGGTCTTGACCAGAAGAAAATATAAGAAGTATTTCATGATACAGAGATGCCGTGTAAGTTAAATCCGAAGAAGATTTGCATGTACTGTCACGATTGATATAAGATGAAAAAAAACAGGCCGCCGGTAAGATAGGATATCACATGGAAATCAGGACCATTTCAGAAGAGCTGAAAAAAGAATACGGGCAGAAGATTTACAAGCTGTCTCTTTCCTCCG
>ONDV01000097.1 GCA_900316665.1 uncultured Lachnospiraceae bacterium | reverse complement strand
GCATTAATAAATCTGCCAAGGATCTGCTGGTACCGGTACCATCGTTCATTTTTCTCCCAGCTAAGGCTCCTGTTTACAGCGAAAGATCCGTTAAGGATGAACTTAAAAAGCATCTCGGCTTCATCTGCGGCGAGGCCGGTATGCGCCATAAGATCCGGGACAACTTTATCATGCTCATGAGCGGCAATCCTCTGGATGATATGGTCGCTGACAGATACGTCCATAAACAAGTGATGATATTTATCAGAATCAGCGATCCGCTGGCAGGCGGGCAGGACGGTTTCATTCTTACTGAGCACATCTGACCTGCCGCTGCGGATAATATCGAGTACATCAACAACCGTTCCGGAGCCGCTCTCTGAAAAGAGGAGGGCGTCATCGATGACACTGTCCAGTACTTCATCCAGGCTGTCAAAATGCAGGTAAAAGGTAGCACGGGCAATCTCAGCCTGCCTGCAGACCATAGTGACATTGATCTTGTCATAGGCGGTTTCTTTATTCAGTTCCAGAAGCGCGTCTTTGATGACCATCTGTGTGTATAACGTTCTTCGGTCAGTCTTTTTCTGATTTGGTGACTTCATTTTATTCACCGTCTTTCTCTGATATCTGCAATCGAATATTCCAGATCATGAGAAACTCCTGTACAGTTTTGCAATTCTGTATGGGAGTTATTCTTTTGAGAGAATGTGTTCTTCTAATTATTCCAAATTTAAGTATATTAGTTTATAGACAGGGTGTCAATAAACTGTCGCTAACCTTGTATCGCAGAATCAAAAATGAGAGAGGAATGAAAATCATGACCTTTTATGAGCAGATTGTAAATGAAGTACAGATGAGCAATTATTCCAGATATTACAATTATGAAGAGCAGATTCAGGATTTTGTTCAGAAAGTGAAGGACGCGGACTGCGTGATCGTTGGAGGAGCATCCGGCCTTTCCGCAGCAGGCGGCGGGGATTTCTATTATGAAGACAACGCCTCCTACCGGAAATATTTCGGAAAGTATGCGGAGAAATACGGATTCAAAGGTGCTTTTGCCGGTGCTTTTGCCCACTGGGATTCCCGTGAGGAGTTCTGGGGATATATGGCAACATTCCTGCATACCACCCAGCATGCGGAGGTTCGGAAGCCGTACCTGGATTTGGATGCGGTCCTCGCGGATAAAGAATTCTTTGTACTGACCACAAATCAGGACACGCAGTTCGTAAAGCTGTATCCGGAGTCGAAAGTCGCCCAGATTCAGGGCGACCATCGCTTCTTCCAGTGCTCCAGGTGCTGCACGGATGAGGTATGGGATGCCGTGAAACCGGTGCAGGAGATGATCGATGCCATGGGTGAGGGCACGGAAGTGCCAAAGGAACTGATCCCGCGCTGCCCGCACTGCGGCGCTGAGGCGTTTCCGTGGGTCCGGGGTTACGGGAATTTCCTGACCGGAAAGAAGTACGAAGAGGAATATCAGAAGATATCAGATTACATTCTCGCGCATAAGGACGAGAAGATTCTTTTCCTGGAACTCGGCGTCGGAAGACTCACACCGATGTTCATCCAGGAGCCGTTCTGGGAACTGGTGAACAGTTTGCCACAGACGACGTATATTTCTGTGAACAAGGATTATGCGTTCCTGCCGGAGGCAATTGAAGACAGGGGACTGGCTATCCAGGCCGATATTGGGAAAGTGCTGGAGGATGTAAGAAGTGAAATGGAGAAGAAAGTCACAGCTGTATGATCGTAGAGGGTGAAAAATGATGGAATATAAAGTAAACGATTATAAAGAGGCAAAAGACTGGCTGAAAAACACGGACGCCATTCTGATTACGGCGAGCAACCCTGATCCGCGGTGTGTTCACGCCGATGACGGCGGCCGATCATGAGGAATATATGCAGACGGTTCATCAGTATTTAATTGACGACTACCATGGCAGTGAGGTAATGAAAAACCTGCTTTCAATTGTCAGGAATAAACCATATTTTATCGTGACCAGTAACGGCGACGCGCATTTTCAGATGAATGGTTTTGACCGGGACAGAATCTTCGAAGTGGAAGGTAACTTCGAAGGCCTTACGGAGGGGTCTGAGGAGTGGAACGGCCAGCGGCAGAGATTTTACGCATTCCTTCAGGAGTATTCCGGGCAGAATGCTCTGCTCTTTGAGCTTGGCATTGGGAGCCGGAACCAGCTGATCAAAGCCCCGACGATGGGAATGGCAGCGGAATATCCTGAACATGAGGTTACAGACTATGAAATCAAATGGACGATCCGGAAAAATCAGGGAGAATCTTTCGGGGCAATTGGCATTTTCTTCTTTTGTCCCGGCGGACCTGCAGGATATTCGGATACAATATACAGATGAAATGGTAAGGATTTCAAAGCCACTTGTAAGAAGACAAGATACGTATACCAAGATATAAATCAGAATTGACCTATGTGAAAAGGGAGGCGGAGGAGAGTCTGTCGAGGAAGAAAACAGCGCGGTCGAACTGGCCGTGAAATCGGAATTTACCTATTAAGACATATAAATTGTTGACAATAAAGCTCCTATATAGTAGGTTTTTAATAAACTACTATATAGGAGCTTTTGCATGGACATGAATGGAGGATTTCTTGTCACCAAAATAAAACAGCTTGGAGACCGGATTTTCGAGAAGATTCTCAGTGAAAAGAATATTGATGCGTTTAATGGAGCCCAGGGACGTATTCTTTATGTTCTGTGGCAGGAGGATGGTATCTCAATCAGAGCACTCTCGACTAAATGCGGATTAGCGATAACATCTCTTACTACGATGCTGGAAAGAATGGAAAATCAAGGGCTGATAAGCCGTGTTCAGTCTGAAACGG